>NZ_CP011567.1:600000-900000 GCF_001655615.1 Pseudomonas sp. GR 6-02 | reverse complement strand
CATGCCGGCGGCCATGGTCGCGGCCATCGGTGCATAACTCTGCGATGCCAGCAGCCCCACCGAAAACGCGTAAGCCGCCTTGTTGATCGGCCCACCAAGGTCGACGCACATCATGCCGCCCAGCAGCACACCGAGCAGAATTGCGTTGGTGGTGCCCATGCTGTCGAGGAAATGGGTAAGCCCCGCAAGCATCCCGGCCACCGGTTTGCCAACCACGTAGATCATCACCAGACCGGTAAACAGGCTCGCCAGCAACGGAATGATCAGGATCGGCTTCAGCGCCTCAAGACTTTGCGGCAAGCGCGCATAACGGTTGATCGCCTGGGCCGCATAGCCGGCGATGAAACCAGCAATGATCCCGCCGATGAAACCGGCACCGAGCGTGCTCGCCAACAAACCACCGATCATCCCCGGCGCCAGGCCCGGACGGTCAGCGATCGAGTAGGCGATGTAACCCGCCAACAGCGGCACCATCAGTTTGAACGCGCTCTCGCCGCCGATCTGCATCAGCGCCGCCGCGAGCGTGCCTTGCTCCTTGAACGCGGTGATGCCGAACACGAAGGACAAGGCAATCATCAGACCGCCCGCCACCACCATCGGCAACATGTACGAGACACCGGTCAGCAGGTGTTTGTAGATACCGGTCTTCTCTTGCTTGGCCGGGCCTTTGGCGCCGGTCGCAGCGCTTTCCTGCTTGCCTTCGGCCAGGGCTTTGTTCAGCGTCGCTTCGGCCTGTTTCAGGGCGATGCCTGTGCCGCAGCGGTAGATTTTCTTGCCGGCAAAACGCTCGGTGGCAACTTCGATGTCTGCCGCCAGCAGCACCACATCAGCATCGGCAATCGCCTCTGCACTAAGCGGATTGCGTGCGCCGACCGAGCCCTGGGTTTCCACTTGCAGGTCGTAACCCAGACGCTTGGCCGCTTGCTGCAAGGCTTCGGCGGCCATGAAGGTGTGGGCGACACCGGTCGGGCACGCGGTGACGGCCACCAGGCGTGGCGCCTGTTTAGCAACCGCGGCAGGTTCAGCGGTGGCTGCGGGCGCGACGTAAACCTCGGCTTCCTCTACCCCACGGCGCAGCACCGCTTCGACATCTTGCAGAGCCTGGGCCGGGGTGCTCTGGAACACCCGTTTGCCGATAAACCGTGACATATCCACCGGTGCGCTGGTGACCAGCAACACCCACTCGGCGGCCTCGATGATCGCCGCCGACAATTGACGTTCCGGATGGGCTGCATCCACGACTTCGACACTGGTGCTCCAGCCCTGACGCTGGGCCGCTGCATCGAGCAGACGAGCACACAGCACACTGGTGACCATGCCGTTCGGGCAGGCCGTAACAATGGCTAATTTCATTGCAAACCCTCTTATTGTTCTGTCAGGGGGCGCACGCGCACGCCCTGTTCGAGCTGCGCCAGTTGCGCGGCGTCGCCGATGCCAAAACCGATCTGGGTGACGGCCATGGCTGCAATCGCAGTGGCGGTGCGCAAGGTCTGTTCAGGCGTATCGGCACTGAGCAAGCCGTGCAACATGCCCGCCAGCAACGAATCCCCCGCACCGACGGTACTGACCACGCTGACCTTGGGCGGTGTGGCATGCATCGCCGAGCCGACACTGAACCAGTTCACCCCGTCGGCACCGTGGGAAATCACCACGTGCTCGATGCCATGAGCGTGCAAACGGCTCGCGGCCTCGGCTTGGGCGCCCACGGAAACCACTTCGCAATCCAGTGCTTCAGCCAGCTCTTCAGTGTTGGGCTTGATCAGCCACGGGCCAGCCGACAGGCCGGCGCGCAAGGCTTCACCGCTGGTGTCGAGCGCAACGTTCAAGCCGCGTTTTTTCAAGCGCAGGATCAACTCCCGCAACCATTGAGCACTCACGCCACGGGGCAAACTGCCGGCCACCACGACGGCGTCATGCCCTGGTGCAATCTGGTCGAGCCGATCGAGCAAAGCCTGCTGCGCCGCTTCACTGACCCGCGGCCCCGGGCCGTTGATATCGGTGATGCGCCCATCGTTTTCCGCCAGTTTGATATTGCTGCGGGTCTCGCCGGGGACGCGGATAAACGCGTCGGTGAAGCCGCGTTTGGCGAACAGGGTTTCGAACGCCTGAAGGTTGTCTTCCCCGAGAAATCCGCTGACGGTCAGCTGATGCCCGAGGTCGGCCAGCACCTGTGCCACGTTCACCCCTTTGCCGGCGGCGTGGGTGTGCATTTCGTCGCTGCGATTGACCTGACCGGGCACAAGCATCGGCAATTGAACGGTAAGGTCCAGCGCCGGGTTGAGGGTCAGGGTTAAGATCTTGGCCATTACAGCGCCTCCACTAATGCGCGGACTTCGTTCGCGCTGCCCACGGCCAGGGCCTGTTGGGCAAGGGTTTGAGTCTGGGTCAGGCTGAGTTCGCGAATGCGCGCCTTGACCTCGGCAATGCTGCGGCCCGACACGCTCAACTCATCCACACCCAGGCCCACCAGCACCGGCACCGCCAGCGGATCAGCCGCCAGTTCACCGCACACGCCGACCCACTTGCCATGAGCATGAGCCGCACGCACGGTGATGTCGATCAGTTGCAGCACCGCCGGGTGCAAGCCGTCAGCCTGGGCCGACAAAGTCGGGTGACCACGGTCGATGGCCAGGGTGTACTGGGTCAGGTCGTTGGTGCCGACGCTGAAGAAGTCCACTTCCTTGGCCAATACCGGCGCCAGCAAGGCGGCCGACGGCACTTCGATCATGATCCCCAGTTGCAGATCGGCGACCGGGATTTCCAGACGCAGACGTTCGGTCATGTCCCGAGCCTGGCGCCACTCATCGACGCTGCCGACCATCGGGAACATGATCCGCAAGGGACGGTTATCCGCCGCACGCAGCAAGGCGCGCAATTGCGCTTCCATGACCTGCGGACGTTGCAGGGTCAGGCGAATGCCACGCACACCGAGGAACGGGTTCTCTTCTTTGGCGATCGGCCAGTACGGCAGCGGTTTGTCGCCACCGACGTCGAGGGTGCGCACCACCAGCGGTCGCCCGGCCAGGCCATCGAGTACACGACGGTATTCGACTTCCTGGGTGGCCTCGTCCGGTGCTTGTGAATGAGCCATGAAAATCAGTTCGGTGCGCAACAGGCCAATGCCTTCGGCGCCCTGCTCCACCGCGCTGGTGACGCCAGCGCTTTCACCGATATTGGCGAACACTTCCACGGGGTGGCCGTCGGTGGTCAGCGCCGGTTGATGGCGTTGTTCGGCGGCGGCTTTGAGGCGCAGTTCGCGGGTGTCGCGCTCTTCGGTGGCGCGCTGCAAGGTCGCGGCATCGGCGTCCACGTGCAGGCGGCCGCGTTGGCCATCGATCAACAGCGGCGTGCCCGGTTTCAGCAGCAACACGGCGGCGCCGGCGCCCACCAGTGCCGGAATACCCAGGGCCCGGGCGACAATCGCACTGTGGGCCGTGGCACCACCGCGAGCGGTGAGAATGCCGGCGACGCGCGTCGGATCAAGACGCGCCACATCCGACGGGCCGACTTCGTCCATCACCAGAATGTACGGTTGCGCAGGCTCCGCAGGCGTTTCGACGCCACACAAATGCGCCAGCACCCGACGGCCAATGTCGCGCAAGTCGGCGGCACGTTCGGCGAGCAACGCGTCCTGCAGCGCTTCCTGTTGTTTGGCGGCGGCTTCGATCACCGTCATCCACGCCGCTTCGGCGCTTTCACCTTGCTTGAGGCGGGTTTCGACTTCGTCGGTCAATTCCGGATCGTCGAGCATTTCCTGATGGGTGATGAAAATCTCGCGAATCGCTTTGGCCTTGCTGCGCTCGATCAGGCCTTCGATGTCACGACGCACATCGGCCAGCGCTTGCTTGAGACGCTCGCGCTCGATGGCCGCGGACTCACCGCGCAGCGGGTAATCGATGACTTGCAGCACTTGAATATGCGCCGGGCCGATGGCGATCCCCGGTGCCGCGGCAATCGCCTGAATCAGGCTGCCGGACGCTGGCGCGAGCAGTGTTTCGGCGACCTCCACCTCCACGAGCACTTCGCGCTGCTGGCTTACCACGGGCAGCGGCTCGACTTCTTCACCGAGGCCTTCTTCGATGGCCGCCAGCAAGGCCGGCAAGGCGTCGGCGGCGATGACCGGTTCGGCGATGAGTTCCAGCACCTGACCGCGACGGGCGCCAAGGCTGAGCAGTTTGCTCAAACTCTTCACCGACACCGCGCTGTCGTGACCATCGACGATGCGTATACGGATCTCGCCTTCAAAACTTTTCGCCAGTTGCGCGAGGATCTTCGCCGGGCGCGCATGCAAACCGTGGGCGTTGGCCAGGGCAATGCGTGCGCTCGGCCAGTCCGCCGGCACTTCACCGCCAAGGACCTCCAGCACCGCGCGGCTACTGGTGGCACGGCCCAATTCATGGCCGCGACCTTCAATCAGCAACGCGCAAAGACGTTCGAGCAGCGCCTGATGGGCTTCACCGAGGCTGGCCAGGCAGAACAGCCCGCTCAGCGGCTGACCGAGGTAGCGGATGGGTTTGTCCGGGGTAACGAACGCCAGGCCGGGACGCTTCACCGTTTGTTCGCTGTGCAGCCACCACAGGCCATCGCCCAGCGGCAGCGCTTCGACCTGCTGCAAGACGCCGGCAAAACCGTTGCTCACGCAATCGGCCTGACGCAGCAAACGGGCACCGCGCCAAACCAGCTCTTCGAAGTCATCGGCGGACACACCGAGGCCGATCATCTGTGCGTCCAGTGCCAGCTCTTGTGGCGCGCCTTGCAGCAATTTCAACAAGGCTTCGGCGGAACTGGCGCGACGCAGGGCCTGGCCCAGGTCGGTTTCACCGAGGGCACGGGTCAGCAGTTGCAGCAGGCGCAGGTGTTCATCGGATTTGGCGGCGATACCGATGGCCAGATAAACGATCTGGCCATTGCCCCAGTCCACTCCGTCAGGAAACTGCATCAGCCGCACGCCAGTGGCGAATACCTGATCGCGGGTTTCGGGAGTGCCATGGGGGATGGCAATACCTTGGCCGAGAAAGGTCGAGCCCTGGGCTTCCCGGGCCTGCAAGCCTGCGAGGTAACCGTCGGCCACCAGGCCATCGGTCACGAGTCGGTCAGCGAGCAATTGCAAGGCGGTGGCTTTATCCACAGCCGACTGGCCCATGGATATCTGCTCTATGGTGAGCTCGAGCATGCTTTCTCCTTTTTGGCGCCGTGTGACGCCAGGTATTGTTTTGATTGATTCAGCTTAGGCGTTTTGAGAACACCTTTTCAGACGCAGTTTTGGCGGTTTCGCGGCAGAACCGGCCAAAGCGACCTATAACGTAGAAAATACGCCTGCTGAAACGTTTAATCTAGAATCTTAGGCACGTTACTCGATAATGTCTCATCCTTGAAGTCCAATTATCGGATGTGCTGCGACAATGGTCGCCTGCCTCAATCGGGTAGGATTGGCGAAAATGTCGGGGCACGCTCTAAAAACAAGGAATACCGGGTTGAAACTCAGTGATATTGCACAATTGGCCGGTGTCTCCGTGACCACCGCCAGTTACGTCATCAATGGCAAGGCCGAACAGCAACGCATCAGCAGCGCCACTGTCGAGCGCGTGCGGGCAGTGGTCGAACAACATGGCTTCACGCCCAACCCGCAGGCCGCCGGGCTGCGCAGTCGGCACACCCGCACCCTGGGCTTCATTCTGCCGGACCTGGAAAACCCCAGTTACGCGCGAATCGCCAAACTGCTGGAACAAGGCGCCCGGGCGCGCGGCTATCAGCTGCTGATCGCCAGCTCCGACGATGCGCCGGACAGCGAACGGCAATTGCTGCAACTGTTCCGCGCCCGCCGCTGCGATGCGCTGATCGTCGCCAGTTGCCTGCCGGCCGGTGACGACAGTTATCGCCAGTTGCAGGCCAAAGGCATTCCGATCATCGCCATCGACCGGGTGATGGAGCCCGAGCATTTCTGCTCGGTGATCAGCGATGATCGCGAAGCCAGCCTGCACCTGACCCGCAGCCTGCTGACCCCGCTGCCAAAACAGATCGCGCTGCTCGGTGCACGCCCCGAATTGAGTATCAGCCAGGAGCGGGCAGCGGGCTTCAAGGAAGCGCTGAACGGTTTCAAAGGCGAGGCGCTGATCGAGCACGGCGAGTCGTTCAGCCGTGAGTGCGGCAAACAACTGATGGAAGAATTGATCCAACGCCTGGGCCATTTGCCGGATGCGCTGGTGACCACCTCCTACGTGCTGCTTCAGGGCGTGTTCGATGCCTTGCACGATTTCCCGCTGAAAAGCCGCCCGCTGCGCCTGGGCACCTTTGGTGATACGCAGTTGCTGGACTTCCTGCCGCTGCCGGTCAACGCCATGGCCCAGCAGCATCAACTGATCGCCGACAAAGCCCTGGAACTGGCAGTGGCCGCCATCGAACAGGCCGATTATCAGCCCGGCGTGCAGGCCATCGCGCGGACGTTCAAGCAGCGTATTCTTCAGGACTGAACCGTGGAACTGATCGACACCCACACTCACCTGGACTTTCCGGATTTCGACCCGGATCGTCAGGCGTTGCTGGTCGAGAGCCGCGCGCTCGGCGTGCGGCGGATGGTGGTGCTGGGGGTGTATCAGGCCAATTGGCAGCGGGTCTGGGAGCTGGTGCAAAGCGATCCCGATCTGCACGCGGCGTTTGGTTTGCACCCGGTGTATCTGGATGAGCATCGCCCTGAAGATTTGACCGAGCTCGGTGACTGGCTGACGCGGTTAGCGGGCCATCGCCAGCTATGCGCGGTGGGCGAGATCGGTCTGGATTACTTCATCGAAACTCTGGATCGTGAACGTCAGCAAACGCTGTTCGACGCCCAACTGCAACTGGCGGCGGACTTCAATCTTCCAGCATTGATTCATGTGCGACGCAGCCACGCAGCGGTGATCGCCACACTCAAACGGTTTCGCTTGAAACGGGCGGGGATCATTCATGCCTTCGCCGGCAGCCAGGAAGAGGCTCGCGAATACATCAAGCTCGGTTTCAAACTCGGCCTCGGCGGCGCCGCGACCTGGCCGCAGGCCTTGCGCATGCACCGGGTGATCGCCGGTTTGCCCCTTGAGTCGGTGGTACTGGAAACCGACTCACCGGACATGGCTCCCGCCATGTTCCCCGGCCAACGCAACAGCCCGGCCCATTTGCCAGCGATCTGCGAGGCACTGGCCGCCATGATGGCGATCAGCCCAGAACGTCTGGCCGCTGCCAGTACGGCCAATGCGTGTGAGCTGTTCAACTGGTAATCCGTTGATTCCCACATTTGATCTGCTTCGTGGCATCAAACCCGGAACGCACTGATCAACTGCTTGAGCTCCACCACCTGCGCCGACAGTGCTCGGCTCGCATTCTCGGTCTGGTGCGCGCCTTCGGCGGTGCGCTCGCCGGCGCGGTTGATCTCGACGATGTTCTGGTCGATGTCGTGAGCCACAGCGGTCTGCTGCTCTACCGCAGCGGCAATCTGCTGGTTCTGGTCGACGATCATGCCGACGGCGCCGAGGATGTTTTCCAGCGCCTGCTGGACCTTTTCCGACTGCCCGACCGTGCCGCTAGCCATCTGATGGCTGGTGCCCATTGCCTTGACCGCCGCACCGACACCGCTGTGCAACTTGGCGATCATCTGCTCGATTTCTTCGGTCGATTGCTGGGTGCGCTTGGCCAGGGTCCGCACCTCATCCGCCACCACCGCAAAACCCCGGCCCTGCTCGCCCGCGCGGGCGGCTTCGATGGCGGCGTTGAGGGCCAGCAGGTTGGTCTGTTCGGCAATGCTTTTGATCACCTCCAGCACACGACTGATGGACTGACTGTCGCTGGCCAGTTGATTGATCACCCGCACCGACTGATCGATTTCGCTGGCCAGTGCAGCGATGCTGCCCTGCTGGGACTCCACCAATCCGCGACCGCTGATGGTCTCGTCATTGACGCTGTGGGCACTGCTGACGGCCGCAGAGGCACTGCGCGCCACCTCCTGGGAAGTGGCCGACATCTGGTTCATCGCGGTGGCGACCTGTTCGATCTGCGTACGCTGCCCCGCTACCGCCTGGTTGCTCTGGGCGGACACGCTTTCGACCTGCCCGGCCTGGCGCTCGACCTCGCTGACGGTCTGCCCCACTCGCTCGATCAGGTCATGGATTTTCTTCACGGTACCGGTGAACACCTCACCCAACTCGCCCAGCTCGTCGCGGCTGTTGGCGCTGAAGGTCACGGTCATGTCACCGGCCGCCACCTTGTCCATCACCGCGCCCAGACGCTTGAGGGTGGTGCGAGTCGAAGCGTAGAACCCGCCATAGAGGTAAAAAATCAACACAAACACCAGCGCCAGCGCCACCGCCTGCAACACCATGTGGGTACGGTGCTGCTCCAGCCGCTGCTGCAACTGGGTGCCGAGAAACTTCAGGGTGGCTTCGTTGAGTTGATAGGTCTGGTCCATCAGGCCCGTGACCTGATCGAAAAAGGCCTGCCACGGCGCATCGAGGGTGTCGGCCATCACCACCTGTTCTTCGAACAGTTCACTGGCCTTTTTCAGGGAGGCCTTGCTGCTTTCTGCCTGAGCCGCCAGGGTTTCGTGCGCGGCTTTACTGGAGCCCAGAGCGTCCTTCAACTTCAGGCCGTATTCGGCCTGAAGTTTCTCGATCTGCGCCAGCAACTCATCAAATCGGGTACTCGAGGCCGAATTGAGAAAACCCTGCCCCAGCGAGTAGGACCCCATCGCTCGGCCCTCGCCGAGTGTCTGGGTGACGGCCGGCGTGACGTTGGTAATGAGTTCACTCAGCTGACGCATGTCGCTCTGGCTGTCGCGGCTCAGGCCGGCCTGACTGGCGATAATCTGGCTGAAAATCTGCGCGCTGCCGAGCAACTTGCCGATCAGCGCACTTTTGCTTTGCAGGGAGTTTTCCGCTTGCTGGACCTTGAACGCGGCGATCATTTCATCGCGTTTACTATCGAAAAACGTGATTTGCTCCGGGTCAGTGGTCATCGCCGCCAGCCCCTGCAAACGGCTCAGGACGCTTTGCTCCAGGGCACTGATCGTCGATTCGACATGATTGGCCTTGCCGGACTGGCCCAGGGTGACGTTGATCTGTACCAGGTTGTTCAGGGTCTCCAGGTCCCGACGCAGGCTCAGGCCGCTGCCCAACAGGTCGAGGCTCTGCAACTCGATCCGGGTGCCCTGGAATTCGCGATAGGAGTCGCGCACCAGATAGAAGTTGGTCACCAGCATCGGTACGAGGAACAGCACGCTGATCAGGCTGAACTTCATGCCGAAGCTCAGGCGGTTCATCAGCGCGACAGCGGGATAGAGCAAGCTCTTCACTGTGAAGTCTCCCTTTGATTTCTTATTTTTATTGGCAGGCGCGCAGAGACAGCAGATAGCCACTATTGGCGCTGCCTCTGTATAGCCTAAATCGGAGGGAGGTTTTGTAACTTAAGGTTAACGACAGGTCGCCGTTGTTGGAGCGGATGAGCCCCTGTGGCGAGCCCCCTCGCCACAAAAGCGTCCGTAGATTGGAGTCAGGACAAAACAGTCCACAACGCAAAACCGGCATACCAAAGCACTGCCGCGCGCAGCAGCAGTTCCCAGATCCGGTCCAGGCTGTTGATGCCGTCCGGGCCGACCACCGGCGCCGGAATTTCACCGGCCACCAGCCCGACTTTCTCGATCAGTTGAGCGGCGCTGATGTTCCAGTTCAGCAGCTCATGCAGCATCACCCGGCTGACCGCGACAAAGTTGCCGACCAGCGCGAAGCTCGCCGCCAGCAACCGCACCGGCACCCAATCGAACGCGTGGCGCAGTTGTGTCGCGCGCTCGACCACGGCCGGGTTCTGCCCATGCTCTTCGGCCAGCGCCAGCAGCCGATAGCTCAGGGCCGCAACCGGGCCCAGCAGGAAGTACCAGAAGATCACCGCGAAAAAGCTCTGATAGGCCTCCCACAACAGATGCCCCTGCACCCGTTCCAGCAGTTGCTCGCCACTGTCGGCGCAGATATCCAGGTCGCGTTTGGCCACATGGGCGGCAGCCTGCAGGTCTTCCCGGCGCCAGGCATCGCGAAACGGCCCCAGGCCGGCCAGCAGATCGCCACGCCCCAGACTGTAAATCACCACCAACAGGTGCACGGGCAACGCCAGCAAGCCATAGGCCACCGGGTCCAGCACCACCAACAGCAATCCCAGCAGCGCCACCGGCAACAACACCAGCACCACAAGTATCAGCCACGGACGGTTGCTCATGCGTGGGCTCACTTCAAGCTTGTTCAGCTCGCGCACCCAACCCGCATCACGTTGAACCCGATGGCGCAGGGCCGAGAATTTCTCGATCCAGACCGCTAACAGCAGCACCAGAAAACTCATTGTTGCTCCTCTTCTTCCTGAGCGGCTTTTGCCAGGGCCGCACGATAGCGCGCCCAGTCAAACGCCGGTCCCGGATCAGTCTTGCGCCCGGGTGCAATGTCGCTATGCCCACAGATACGTTGCGCGGTGATGCCCGTGAAGGCGCTTTGCAGCTGTCGGGTCAGAGTCGTCAACGCCTGATACTGCGCATCGGTAAACGGTAGATCATCCGTGCCTTCAAGCTCGATGCCCACGGAAAAATCATTACAGGTTTCCCGTCCCTCAAAACACGAAACGCCGGCGTGCCAGGCGCGCTCAAGACAAGAGACAAACTGAGTGACGGTGCCGTCACGTTCAATCAGAAAGTGCGCAGACACCCGCAGGTCGGCGATCCCTGCAAAGTAGGGATGTTCCGTGACATCCAGACGATTCTGGAAAAATTCCTGCACCTTGCCGGTCAGAAACTGCGCGGGCGGCAGACTGATGTTGTGGATCACCAGCAGGGAAATCTCGCCCTCGGGGCGCGCATTGAAGTTGGGCGAAGGGCATAAACGCACACCCTGACACCAACCACTCGCGGGGTCCAACTGCATACAGGCTCCTTCAACGACGACTGTGTTGGCGCCCAGTATGCCGCGATAGACCCTCGGCGCGCGATCACTTGCCGCGATTGAGACGCCGTAGGTTGCCCAGCACCGATTCCAGCGCCCGATCGAACAGCAAGGTGTCGTCCAGCGTGCGCACCGCGCCACGCCGAAACTCCAGGGCCAGGCCGGTACGGTTGCGCTCCAGCACTTTCATTCCGGTACGGTCGACAAAGATGTACTTGCCGGTGGATTCAATGATTGCCGTCAATTTACAACGCAGGGTGTTTTCCTCGTCTTCCTGAAACTCGACCCAGCCCCCCGGGCGCAGTTGATCGACTTGCAGTAGCGCGGCATCATCCTCCGGCAAACGCATTGAGGCCATTTCGACCGGGCCTTCGTCAGCAGTGCGAAGCACGATTTCCTCCTGCACTTCGACCATTATCGGCCCCTCGACGGGCGTGCTGTTCTGGCTCGGACGTTCAAACAGTTGAACGTGCAGGGCTTCCAGCTCGCTGAAAAACTCGCTGGTAGCGAACGGGTCGAATGCCGAGCTGTTCAGCCCATCGCGCAATGACTTGAGCAACCCTGGCACCAGCGCCAACAAGCGCAGGCTCGCATCGGGTTCGTCATGGCGCTGCACGCTCCAGATCAACTGCTCCATGGTCTGCACATCGGCGTGCCATTCGGCGGACTGATCACCGTGCTTGAGGCCGGTCAGCAACAGCACTTTGCTCCAGGCCTCCTGAACAAACACCACCACGCTGTGCGGCAAAACCTTGCCCACCAACACCTGATTCAACGCCTGCTCGACGCGCTGACGGGCCAGTTCGGTCCTGGCGCGGCCTTCTTCGGCGTCTCGGGTGCGCTGCTCCAGCAATTCACTGCGACGACGCTCGTCATGGGTGAAGGCGAGGAAATCCGCCAGCAGTTCGGAAAAGATCGCCGGGTCATCGACAAAGTCGTTCAACAAGCGCTGCACAACCTGCTCAATGCGCAGGTACAGACTGTCGCGCTGATGGTCATCGCACTCGCCCCAGCCCATGGCCGCCGCGGCGATTTCGTTGAGCAAGCGCCGGGCGGGATGGCTGCTGCGGCTGAAAAAACTCTTGTCGAGCACTGCGACTTTCAGCATCGGAATCTGCAAGCGGCCAATCAGCGCCTTGAGGGAGTCCGGCAGGTTGCGGTCATCGAGAATGCATTCGAAGAGCATGGCGATCAGGTTGATCACGTCTTCATCAGCCACCCCGACCACCCGCGACCTGCCACTTTTGACGCTGACCCGGGTCAGCAGCAGTTCGAGCTGGTTACGCAGGTCGAAGTCGTCCTGAACCGCCAGCGCCGGCACATATTGCTGCAAGTGCGAGAGCAGTCGCAGCAGGTCGCGGGTGGAAATGGGCTGGGTCTGGGCACTGACCTCCAGGGTCGGCGCAACGCTGCCGCGCACATGGAGCAGCAACTCCTGCAAGGCGGCGAAAACTTCCTGCACCCCCTCGTCAATCTGTGGATTGCTGCTGCGACTCCCTGCCTCGACAGGGTCGGCGTGAGCACTGGCAGCCGCTCGATCAGTGGCACGCCGCGCCGGGGCAGGCTTGAGGTCCGGCAGCACACCGGTGGCGATCAGCAATTGATTGGCTTCGGCGTAGAGCTGATCGGCGTTGCTGAGCACATAGCGCTCAAACAGCTTGAGGATGATCAGCTTGACCTTGATCTCCATCCCCAGGTTGCGACCCGCCTGCAGGAAATACTCGCAGAGCAGCGTCGGCCCCAGGGGGTTGTGCTGTTCGACCAGTTTCTTGCCCAACAGGGTGCTCAGTCGGGCGGTGAGTTGGTCGAGGGCGAAGCCATCGCGGTTCAGCACTTTGCCGACCATGATCTCCACCGCCACATTACGCTCTATGTCGTCATGGGATAGCGACGCCGAGGTATCGAAAGCCAATGCCCGGGGCAAGGCAGCCTGTGAGGTGTCGCACTGCGTGAGTCTGAGGAAAGCCTCGAGGAACTGCTCGAGAAAACCGCGCTCGATACTTTTGCGCTTGAGGCGCAAATCGCGCATGGCTTCGAAGAAAATGTTTTGCTCGACATCGTTTCGGGCCCGGTCGGCCATTTCGAACAAGGTGTCGTCGGCGTTATCGAACAGCTCCTGCAACCCCTGCTTGAGCTGTTGGGCAGCTTTGTCGCGAACCTGAAGCAGAATCACGGGCAGGCGGGCGAGCAGCGAATGAGTCGCCTGATCGGTAGTCGCCTTGTGCAAAGGCACTACATTCCCGTCGTTGTGCATCCAAGCCTCCTGAAACGGTGATTCTTCGGTTCGGTAAGAAAGATCGAGCACGCCGGCCACACAGCCGGCGTTCAGCGGAGAACATTGCACACCCGCTGTCATTCAATAATCGGGAATCCAAAGGTACGTCAAAGCTATGACGTCAAATGCAAGGCAGAATTATCTGCAAAAGACCTCTCTTGTGCCAGCAGACTCTGCGCTCCCAAAGAAACAGACGTTTATGAAAGACCCTTGCTTAGAGTCAATTGCTCACGCGAATCGACCAAATGCAGGTTCGTGAACGACGGGATGGTTGTTGATGCCTTGGGTTGCCTCGCGCCATGGCCCTATAATCGGGCCACTTTGTTTGTGGAGCCCGTTATGCCGAATCTACGTCTCGCCGATTTGACCGCCGAAATCGAAGCCAACGTGCGCCGTGCGTTGCTCGAGGACATCGGCAGCGGCGACATCACCGCGCAACTGATCCCGGCCGAACGTCTGGCCAAAGCCACCATCATCACCCGCGACGCGGCCGTCATCAGCGGCACTGCATGGGTCGATGCCGTGTTTCGGCAGCTGGATCCGCGGGTCGCCGTGCACTGGCAGGTGAGCGATGGCGAGCGGGTGAAACCCAATCAGGCGCTGTTCCACCTCGAAGGCCCGGCACGCTCGCTGCTCACCGGCGAACGCAGCGCACTGAACTTCCTGCAACTGCTCTCGGGCGTGGCCACTCGCGCGCAGTACCTGGCGGATTTCGTCGCCCAAACCCAAGTGAAGTTGCTCGATACCCGCAAAACCCTGCCGGGGCTGCGTCTGGCCCAGAAATACGCCGTGACCTGCGGCGGTTGCTACAACCACCGCATCGGCCTGTATGACGCCTTCCTGATCAAGGAAAACCATATCGCCGCCTGCGGTGGCATCCCTGAGGCCATTGCTGCCGCGCACAAGATCGCTCCGGGCAAACCGGTGGAGATCGAAGTGGAGAACCTGACGGAGCTCAAAGAAGCCCTGGCGGCGGGGGCCGACATCATCATGCTCGATGAACTGAGCCTGGATGACATGCGTGAAGCCGTGCGCCTGAATGCCGGCAAAGCAAAACTGGAGGCCAGTGGCGGCATCAACGAAAGTACGTTGCTGCCGATTGCGCAAACCGGGGTGGATTACATTTCGATTGGTGCGATGACCAAGGATGTGAAGGCGGTGGATCTGTCGATGCGACTGAGCCTCTGAGTTCTTCGCATAAAGAAAAACGCCAGCCCCGATGAGGCTGGCGTTTTTGTATCAGACCACCAGATTGTTCATCTCGCAGTACTCTTCCCACTCGACACCCAATACCTCGGCCGCTTCCTTGTGCAGCGCCAGGCGCGCAGCCTCGAACTCTTCCGGGGTTGAGGTGTACTTGAGCGTCAGCTCCCACGGCTGCAAGCCCTGGGCTTCTGCCTCATCCTCGAACGCCCACTGGATCTGGTCCTTCTGATCGTCGGCAGGCAAGTCCTTGATCTCTTCCAGTAACTGGGGTGCATCCAGTACGTACTTTTTCAGGGCTTCTTCGTGTCTGGCTTCTTGGGTCAATTCTTTAACGGTCATGGCGTTCTCGCTGATCTGGGGAATGGAAGATGGATCTGGATCATCAAGGATCTCTCTGACGCAAAAAAACCGTTTGAAGCCCGGTTTGTCTGGCCTTCAGAACCATTCGGGATCATCTGAAAACTGCTGGGCGATGCTCATGCAGGCAACGAATATAGGACGTTTTGCCGACGATTTACACGGCTCTTTACATCTATCCCGCAAAAAACTGTGTGCAAGAGATGCTGGAGACCTCGGGGAACATAAATTCAAATCCCAAGTCATAGCGATGTGCCATATCGGCACTTCACAAGGAACCCCAGTGATGCGCAGTTTTTCGAAGCTTTCGTCTACCCGTCTTGCCGCTGCTACCCTGCTGCTCGGCAGCCTGACATTGGCCAGTGCAGCTCAAGCGGCTGTCGAAGTCGCCTCTGACCCTTCGCTGTACTCCGACAAAATCTCTGCCCTCCACAATTCATACGGCAAGGACACGCTCGTCAGAACCAGTGTCAGCATCGATGATCTGGAAAACCTGCAAAAAACCGTGAAGGCCAATGCCAGCGATCTCGAAAGCCAGAAGCGCACTATCAGCGAACAGGCCCGTCAGATCGAAGAACTCAAACGCAACAGTGGTTCCAGCACCAGCTCCAGCAGCAAGGAGATTGATGATCTCAAGCGCACGGTCAATGAACAGGAACGCGACCTGAACACTCTCACCAAACAAGTGGAAGAGCTCAAGCGCAACAGCGGTTCCAGCTCCAGCTCGAACAACAGCGAGATCTCCAGTCTTAAACGGGAAATCAGCGATCAGGATCGCGCGATGGATCAGCTCAAGCGCACCGTCGAGGAGCTGAGCAGAAAGGTGAAGTAAGCGGGGAAAATGGTGCCCGAGACAGGAATCGAACCTGCGACCTTCGCGTTACGAGTGCGCTGCTCTACCGGCTGAGCTACACGGGCTGTGGGCTAAACCTAGCACCGGTCTCGAGGTCCGGCAACTTGTGGCGAGGGAGCTTGCTCCCGCTCGGCTGCGCAGCAGTCGTAAAACAGTGGGGTCGCTTCGCAACCCGGCGGGAGCAAGCTCCCTCGCCACACCAAATTCCACGCTCAGCTTTTTCCTGCACACAGCAAAACGCCCCGAACCAGTCGGGGCGTTTTGCTGTTCAACGGTCAGGCGCGGGGGTAATTAAACGCCCGAAGCCTTGGCCGCTGCTACGTCTTTGATGGACAGCTTGATACGGCCGCGGTTGTCCACGTCCAGTACCAGAACTTCCACTTCCTGGCCTTCTTTCAGGATGTCGGTCACTTTCTCAACGCGAGCGTCGCTCAGCATCGAGATGTGAACCAGACCGTCCTTGCCCGGCAGGATGTTGACGAATGCGCCGAAGTCGACGATGCGCTCAACCTTACCGACGTAGATCTTGCCGATTTCAGCTTCAGCGGTGATGCCCAGAACGCGCTGGCGTGCAGCTTCAGCCGCTTCCTTGGTTTCGCCGAAGATCTTGATCGAGCCGTCGTCTTCGATGTCGATCGAAGCCTTGGTCTCTTCACAGATCGCACGAATGGTCGCGCCGCCTTTACCGATGACATCACGGATTTTGTCGGTGTCGATTTTCATCGCGATCATGGTCGGAGCGTTTTCCGACAGTTCGGTACGCGACTGGCCAATGATCTGGTTCATCTGACCGAGGATGTTCAGGCGCGCTTCCAGGGCTTGGCCCAGAGCGATTTCCATGATTTCTTCGGTGATGCCCTTGATCTTGATGTCCATCTGCAGCGCGGTAACACCTTTGGCGGTACCGGCTACTTTGAAGTCCATGTCGCCCAGGTGGTCTTCGTCACCCAGGATGTCAGTCAGGACGGCGAATTTCTCGCCTTCTTTAACCAGACCCATGGCGATACCGGCAACCGGTGCCTTCATCGGTACACCAGCGTCCATCAGAGCCAGGGAAGCGCCGCAGACCGAAGCCATGGAGCTCGAACCGTTGGACTCGGTGATTTCCGACACGACACGGATGGTGTACGGGAACACGTCGGCAGCAGGCAGCATGGCCTGAACCGAACGACGAGCCAGACGGCCGTGACCGATTTCACGACGACCAGCGCCACCCATGCGACCACACTCGCCCACCGAGAACGGAGGGAAGTTGTAGTGCAGCATGAACGGGTCTTTTTTCTCGCCTTCCAGGGTGTCCAGCAGCTGTGCGTCACGGGCGGTGCCCAGTGTCGCGACGACCAGAGCCTGGGTTTCGCCACGGGTGAACAGTGCCGAACCGTGGGTCTTCGGCAGAACACCCACTTCGATGTTCAGCGGACGTACGGTGCGGGTGTCGCGGCCGTCGATACGTGGCTTGCCGTTAACGATGTTTTCGCGAACGGTGCGGTATTCGATTTCGCCGAAAGCAGCTTTGACGTCAGCAGCGGAAGGCTGGCCTTCTTCACCGGACAGCTTGGCAACCACTTGGTCTTTCAGTTCGCCCAGACGAGCGTAACGGTCGGCCTTGATGGTGATGGTGTAAGCCTGGGAGATCGCTTCGCCGAACTCGGCACGGATAGCACCCAGCAGAGCAGTGGCTTCTGGCTGAGGAGCCCAGGCCCAGGTCGGCTTGGCAGCTTCAGCGGCCAGTTCTTTAACGGCGTTGATCACCACCTGGAACTCGTCGTGAGCAAACAGTACTGCGCCCAGCATCTGGTCTTCGGTCAGCTCTTTGGCTTCCGATTCAACCATCAACACGGCTTCCGAAGTACCGGCAACGACCATGTCCAGGCTCGAAGCTTTCAGTTGTTCGTAAGTCGGGTTCAGCAGGTAACCGGTGCTTTCGTGGAACGCAACGCGGGCAGCGCCGATCGGGCCATCGAAAGGAATGCCGGAGATAGCCAGCGCAGCCGAGGTACCGATCATCGCAGCGATGTCCGGATCGGTCTTCTTGCTGGTGGAAACGACGGTGCAGACAACCTGCACTTCGTTCATGAAACCTTCAGGGAACAGTGGACGGATCGGACGGTCGATCAGTCGGGAAGTCAGGGTTTCTTTCTCGGAAGGACGGCCTTCACGCTTGAAGAAACCGCCAGGGATCTTACCGGCGGCGTAAGTCTTTTCCTGGTAGTGAACAGACAGAGGGAAGAAGCCCTTGCCTGGATCAGCTTGTTTGGCACCGACTACGGTCACCAATACGCTGACGTCGTCGTCAACGGTGACCAATACTGCGCCGGAGGCCTGACGGGCGATACGGCCAGTCTCGAGGGTAACGGTCGACTGACCGAACTGGAATTTTTTGATTACCGGGTTCACGGTGTCCTACCTTCTTTGTGGCTCTTGGGGGAACTTGTCTTCTTGCGAAATTCGTGGGCAACGCCGGGAATCGGCCCGACTGTCATTGTCCAGGGTAAAACTATTGTCCAGATAAAACTTGAGGCTGGGAGCCTGCCATGTACCTGCGGGAAACCCGCTGGCACACAGCAAACAACCAACCTCTAGCGCAATCGCTTATTAGCGACGCAGACCCAGGCGAGCGATCAGAGCGCTGTAACGGCTCACGTCCTTGCCTTTCAGGTAGTCCAGCAGCTTACGACGCTGGTTAACCATGCGGATCAGACCACGACGGGAGTGGTGATCTTTACCGTTGGCCTTGAAGTGACCTTGCAGTTTGTTGATGTTGGCGGTCAGCAGTGCAACTTGCACTTCTGGCGAACCAGTGTCACCAACAGCTTGCTGGTAGTCAGCTACGATTTGAGCTTTTTCTTGAACGTCGAGAGCCATGAGGCAATCCTTTTATCAGGAAACCGTTTCAGAAAAACAGTTTCAACAGGCCAGGGACAAATCCCTGTATCTAAAAATGAGTAGTGACCGTGCCTGTTAACAGCCACCCTCGTTCGGTCATTCTGACCGAATCAGTCGACGTGGCGCGATGCGCCCGTCTTCGCTCACTTCACCGATACCGATGAAGCGACCATTGTGATCCTGTACCCGTACCATGCCAAATTTCGGTGCATCCGGGGCACGTACCGGCTGGCCGTTGAGCCAGTAGAACGCGCTCGCTTCCGAGAACTGCAACAGTGGCCAATCCAGCAGGCCGCTGTCCGATGGCATCAGGAAGCGGTCGACCGCTTCGTTGCCGCCTTCGGCATGTACCGCTTCCAGCTCTTCCAGAGTGACGGTCTGTGCAAGCGTGAAAGGCCCGGCCTGGGTACGTCGCAATTCAGCCACGTAAGCGCCACAACCGAGTTGCTCACCGATATCCTCCACCAGGGTACGGATATAGGTGCCTTTGCTGCAATCCACCGCAAGCCGCGCAGTATCACCCTCAAAGGCCAGTAATTCCAAGCGCGCAATAGTAACAGAACGCGGTTCGCGCTCCACTACTTCACCTGCACGGGCCAGCTTGTACAGCGGCTGCCCATCGCGCTTGAGTGCCGAGTACATCGGCGGTATCTGACTGATTTGCCCACGAAATTTCGGCAACACAGCTTCGATATCGGCACGACCAACGGTCACCGGACGTTCCAGCAAAACCTCACCTTCGGCATCCGCCGTGGTGGTGGTCTTGCCCAGTTGCGCCAGGGTTTCATAACCTTTGTCGGAATCGAGCAGGTATTGCGAGAACTTGGTGGCCTCGCCGAAGCACAACGGCAACACGCCAGTGGCCAGCGGATCGAGACTGCCGGTATGCCCGGCCTTCTCGGCATTGAGCAACCAGCGGACCTTCTGCAACGCCGCGTTGGAAGTGAACCCCAACGGCTTGTCGAGCAGGATGATACCGCTGACGTTACGACGGATACGTTTGACCTGAGCCACCGATTACTCCTTGGCGTCTTCGGGTTCAGCCGCTACCGGGTGCTGATTGTCTTCAGCCACCGCGCGTTCGATCAGGGCCGACAGGTGCGCACCACGCACGACACTTTCGTCGTAATGGAAGTGCAACTGTGGAACGCTGCGCAATTTCATCTCGCGAGCCAACTGCATGCGCAGGAAACCGGCGGCGGAGTTGAGCACCTTGATGCTTTGCGCGATATCGTCGCGGCTGTCCTGCCCCATCACGGTGATGAAGATCTTGGCGTGACCGACATCACGGCTGACTTCAACAGCGGTAATGGTGACCAGCCCGACGCGCGGGTCTTTGACTTCACGACGGATCAGCTGTGCCAGCTCACGCTGCATCTGATCGCCGATACGTTGGGTACGGCTATATTCTTTTGCCATGTCTTGTTACCTGTTACTGCCCCACGGTGAAACCCGAAGGGTCTGAAAGCGGCAAACGCCCGGCCTGACAAAAGCCAGACCGGGCGTTGCGTTTAGAGTCCGACTGATGCACCGCGCAATTGCATGCGGCTGGCCATCACGGCTCTTGAAGTGCGCGAGTTAGAGGCTGCGAGCAACCTGAACCTTCTCGAAGACTTCGATCTTGTCACCGACTTTGACGTCGTTGTAGCTCTTCACGCCGATACCGCATTCCATGCCGGCACGTACTTCGGAAGCGTCATCCTTGAAGCGGCGCAGGGATTCCAGCTCGCCTTCGAAGATAACGATGTCTTCACGCAGTACACGGATTGGACGGTTACGGTGAACAACACCTTCGATAACCATGCAACCGGCGATCGCGCCAAACTTCGGCGAACGGAACACGTCACGCACTTCAGCGGTACCCAGGATGTTCTCGCGAACATCGCTGCCCAGCATACCGGTAAGAGCTTTCTTGACGTCTTCGATGATGTCATAGATCACGTTGTAGTAACGCATATCCAGACCTTCCTGCTCGACGATCTTGCGAGCGCCGGCATCGGCACGCACGTTGAAGCCGAACAGTACAGCGTTGGAGGCCAGTGCCAGGTTGGCGTCGGATTCGGTGATACCACCGACACCGCCACCGACCACACGCACTTGCACTTCGTCGTTACCCAGGCCATTCAAGGCACCGTTCAACGCTTCCAGCGAACCACGGACGTCGGATTTGAGGACGATGTTGAGCGTCTTCTTCTCTTCCTGACCCATGTTCTCGAAGATGTTTTCAAGCTTGCCGGCGTGAGCACGGGCCAGTTTGACTTCGCGGAACTTGCCTTGACGGAACAGAGCCACTTCACGGGCTTTCTTCTCGTCAGCAACTACGCTCATCTCGTCGCCAGCGTCCGGAGTACCGTCCAGGCCGAGGATCTCGACAGGGATGGAAGGACCGGCTTCCTTGATTGGCTTGCCGTTCTCGTCGAGCATGGCGCGAACGCGGCCATAGTTCGAACCGACCAGCACCATGTCGCCCTGGCGCAGGGTACCGTCTTGAACCAGAACGGTTGCAACCGGGCCACGACCTTTGTCGAGACGCGATTCAACCACAACACCACGACCAGGGGCCGATGGGGTTGCTTTCAGTTCGAGAACTTCAGCTTGCAGCAGAACAGCTTCGAGCAACTCGTCCACGCCGGTACCGACTTTCGCCGAAACCGATACGAACGGGGTGTCGCCGCCCCACTCTTCCGAAGTCACGCCGTGAACCGACAATTCGCTACGGATGCGATCGAGATCGGCGCCCGGCTTGTCGATTTTGTTCACTGCAACAACCAGAGGTACGCCAGCCGCCTGAGCGTGCTGAACAGCTTCAACGGTCTGCGGCATTACGCCGTCGTCCGCTGCAACCACCAGGATCACGATGTCGGTCGCCTTGGCACCACGGGCACGCATGGCGGTAAACGCGGCGTGACCAGGGGTGTCGAGGAAGGTGACCATGCCGCGTTCGGTTTCAACGTGGTACGCACCGATGTGCTGGGTGATACCACCGGCTTCGCCAGCAGCTACCTTGGCACGACGGATGTAGTCGAGCAGCGAGGTCTTACCGTGGTCAACGTGACCCATTACGGTCACAACCGGTGCACGGGAGAACGTCTCACCTTCAAACTTCAGGGACTCGGCCAGGGAATCTTCCAGGGCGGTGTCGCTGACCAGGGTCACTTTGTGGCCCAGCTCTTCGGCAACCAGTTGGGCAGTTTCCTGATCCAGTACCTGGTTGATGGTCGCTGGGGTACCCAGTTTGAACATGAACTTGATGATTTCAGCAGCCTTGACCGACATCTGCTGGGCGAGATCGCCAACAGTGATGGTCTCGCCGATCTTCACTTCGCGCACAACAGGGCCGGTTGGGCTCTGGAAACCGTGGGCGTTGCGTTTCTTCAGCTTGGCCTTGCCGCGACCACCACGACGGAAGCCATCGCTTTCTTCGTCGGTAGTACGTGGGGCAACGCGTGGAGCAGGCGCCTTTTCCTTGACCGAAGCACGATGTGGAGCGTTTTTGCGCTCGCCATCACCACTGCCACGACGATTGCTATCGTCGGCACGTGGTTTGTCCGGACGACGCTGCTCGTCGCGCTTGCGAGTGTCGGCTGCCGGTGCAGGTGCAGGTGCAGCGGCCACGACCGGGGCGCTTTCACGCACAGGTTCGGCAACTGCAACAGGCGCTGCGACAGCTTCGACAGGAGCGGTTTGCGCAGCAGCAGGCTGGCGACGCGCTTCTTCTTCGGCGCGACGCTTGGCTTCTTCTTCAGCCTTCTGACGTGCAGCATTTTCTACTGCGCGACGTTCTTCCAGTTCGCGTTTGCGCTCGGCTTCGATTTCTTCCGGGCTGCGCTGCACGAAGACTTTCTTCTTGCGTACTTCAACGCTGATGCTTTTGCTGCCAGCAACACGCAGGGTGCTGGTGGTTTTACGCTGCAGCGTGATCTTGCGTGGTTCTTCCACTTTCGCCTTGTGGCTGCTTTTCAAGTGAGTCAGCAAAGATTGCTTCTCACTGTCAGTCACATGTTCTTCGGCGGCGGTGTGCGGCAGACCTGCCTCACGCATCTGCTGCAACAGGCGCTCTACCGGTGTTTTGACCTCATCGGCCAGTTGTTTCACCGTGACTTGCGTCATGCACTTCTCTCCTCAGGCCGCGCCTAATTACTCGAACCAGTGGGCTCGGGCGGCCATGATCAACTTGCCGGCACGATCATCGTCAATGCCGTCGATGTCGAGCAGGTCGTCAATAGACTGCTCGGCCAGGTCTTCGCGGGTAATTACGCCGCGCACCGCCAGTTCCATCGCCAAATCCTTGTCCATGCCCTCAAGCGAGAGCAGGTCTTCGGCCGGATGGGCGTCTGCCAGCTTTTCCTCAGTAGCGATGGCTTTGGTCAACAAACGATCCTTGGCGCGAGCGCGAAGCTCGTTGACGGTTTCTTCGTCAAAGCCGTCGATGTTGAGCATTTCTTCCAACGGTACGTAGGCAATCTCTTCCAGGCTGGTGAAACCTTCATCTACCAGCACCTGTGCCAGGTCTTCGTCGACTTCCAGCTCGTCGATAAAGTTGCGCAGGATGTCGCCAGTTTCTGCTTGTTGCTTAGCCTGGATGTCCGATTCGGTCATCACGTTCAGGGTCCAGCCAGTCAACTGGCTAGCCAGACGCACGTTCTGACCACCGCGACCGATGGCCTGAGCCAGATTGTCTGCGCCAACGGCGATGTCCATTGCGTGGGCATCTTCGTCAACGATAATTGCCGCCACTTCAGCCGGCGACATTGCATTGATCACGAACTGAGCAGGGTTATCGTCCCACAGGACGATGTCCACACGCTCACCGCCCAACTCGCCGGACACTGCCTGGACGCGCGAACCGCGCATACCGATGCAAGCGCCTTGCGGATCGATGCGTTTGTCTTTGGAGCGGACCGCGATCTTGGCACGCGAACCCGGGTCACGGGATGCAGCCATTACTTCGATCAGGCCTTCAGCGATTTCCGGCACTTCGATGCGGAACAACTCGATCAGCATTTCCGGCGCGGTACGCGACAGGATCAGCTGCGGGCCGCGGTTCTCGGTGCGGATTTCCTTGAGCAGCGCACGCAGACGCACGCCAACCCGGAAGGTTTCGCGAGAGATGATGTCTTCACGGGCCAGCAACGCTTCTGCGTTATTGCCCAGGTCGACGATCACATTGTCGCGGGTGACTTTCTTCACGGTGCCGGAGATGATTTCCCCCAGACGCTCGCGATAGGCATCAACGACTTGAGCACGCTCGGCTTCGCGAACTTTCTGCACGATGACTTGCTTGGCAGTCTGTGCAGCAATGCGGCCGAACTCGATGGATTCGATTTTTTCTTCGACAACGTCACCGACCTTGGCGCCAGGATGCGTTTGCGCAACCTTGCTTGGCCAGGTTTCGATAGCCGGATCGTCCAGGTCTGCTTCTTCGACGACCGTCCAGCGACGGAATGTCTCATAAGCACCGGTGTGGCGATTGATTTCCACACGCAGATCGACTTCGTCCTCGAAACGTTTTTTGGTAGCAGTGGCCAGAGCCAGCTCCAGCGCTTCAAAAATTACGTTTGCCGGTACGCCCTTTTCATTGGATACCGACTCAACAACCAGCAGTACTTCTTTGCTCATCGTACGCCTCGCCTTTCGCAAGCCATTGGATCCGCGGGATCCGCGTCTCAGTCAAAACTGGGAATAATGTTGGCCTTGTCGATCATATCGATCGGCAACAGGAACTCATGGTCTTCAACCTGCACCACGACGTCCTGCTCTTCTACACCGCGCAGAAGGCCCTGAAAGTTGCGTCGACCTTCAAAAGGCGAGCGCAGCTTGATCTTCACTTGTTCACCGGCAAATTTTGCAAACTGCTCAAGAGTGAACAGTGGGCGTTCCATGCCAGGCGAGGAAACTTCAAGGGTGTACTCAACGGAGATTGGATCTTCAACATCCAGCACACCGCTGATCTGGCGACTGACGATGGCACAATCGTCCACCAGCACGCCGCCTTCTTTATCGATATAAACGCGCAACATTGAGTGGCGACCTTGAGCCGAAAACTCAATACCCCAGCATTCATAGCCTAGGGCCACGACCACCGGGGCCAGCAAGGCCTGCAACTCTTCTAGCTTGCTCGACACCTGAACCCCCTCGTGCATGTATGTGCATGCTATGCAAAATAAAAAAATGGGCGAAACGCCCATCCTTGAAACGCCGCCGAATAGCGGCGTTGAAAGTGTCCAGCTAACAAAAAGCCCCTGAAAAGGGGCTCCTTAAACTGGTTGCGGGGGCCGGATTTGAACCGACGACCTTCGGGTTATGAGCCCGACGAGCTACCAGACTGCTCCACCCCGCGACAAAGCTGGGGCGGAAGTATACGACCGATCCCTGACAGGGTCAATGTAACCTTCCACCTACAAGAAAGCCCGCAACAGCGGGCTCTCCTGATAATTGGTACCGAGAAGGGGACTCGAACCCCTACACCCTATGGGCACAACCACCTCAAGGTTGCGTGTCTACCAATTCCACCACCTCGGCAATACTACGTTTGAAACTCTTCTTACTTCTGCTCTTGAGCTGGAGGCACGTCAGTCGCTGGAGTAGCCGACTTTTGCTCTTGAAGCACCGGGACATCATCAGAAGCCGGTTTTTGCTTTGGAACTTCCAACACTGCTGGGTTTGGCAAACCTACTTGAGTCAGCTGGTGAGCTTTCTCTTTAGCAAAGTAACCTAACCCCAAGCTGGTCATGAAGAAACCGGCGGCAAGTATAGCAGTAAACTTACTAAGAAAGGTAGAGGTACCTTGGCTTCCGAACACAGTATTTGAAGCACCTGCTCCGAAAGATGCACCAGCGTCCGCACCTTTACCCTGCTGCAGCAATACCAGAGCAACTACGCCCAACGCACCCAGCAGATGAAAAACGACTACGACTGTTTCCAGCATTTTTTCAGTTTCCCGCGGCGCGACAAATCGCACCGAACTCATCTGCATTCAGGGAAGCCCCACCAATGAGCCCCCCATCGATATCCGGCATGCCGAACAGTTCGGCCGCATTGGCCGCCTTCACGCTGCCGCCGTATAGAAGCCGCACACCTTGTGCGACTTCAGAATTCTCTGCCGCCAACTGGGCGCGAATGGCTGCATGCACATCCTGCGCCTGTTGCGGCGAAGCAGTCAGCCCGGTACCAATGGCCCAGACCGGCTCGTAAGCGATTACTGCCTTTGCAAAAGCACCAACACCCAGCTCCTCGATGATGCTGCCCAGCTGACGCCCGACAACCTCAAGAGTTTTTCCAGCTTCGCGCTGCTCGAGGGTTTCCCCTACACACAACACCGGAATCAAGCCACATGCCTGTGCTGCCGCAAATTTGCGATTCAGCGTCCCGTCGAGCTCACCCATTATCTGGCGGCGCTCAGAGTGCCCGACAAGCACCAGGGAACAACCTGCATCCACCAACTGACTCGGTGAAATTTCACCTGTCAACGCACCCTGCCCGGATTCAATCGCAGAGTTCTGCGCGCCGACCGAAATCGACTTCCCTTGCAAACCATCAATCACTTGATTGATATACAAGCAAGGCGGGAACACCGCGACATCAACACCGCTCGGCAAGGCCAGATGACGAAGGCCGTCGATCAGCTCAGCGACGCTGGCGCGGGTACCGTGCATCTTCCAGTTACCAGCTACCATAGGGCGACGCATGCTGTACCTCGTCGGTCAAAGTGGGCGCAGATGTTACCCAACACAATCATGGCTGGCAAGCCGAAATCAGGCAGAAACTTCAGTTACCAGTTTTGCCAGCTCTTCGGCGTAATCGCGAACCTGCGTTTCGTCCTCGCCTTCGACCATGACACGCACCAGCGGCTCCGTCCCGGACTTGCGCAACAACACGCGCCCGCGGCCCGCCATCGCTTGAGTGACACGATCACTGGCCTCCTTGACGGTCGGATGCTCGAGCGGGCTCACACCACCGCCAAACCGCACATTGATCAACACCTGAGGGCACTTGCGCAACGCCTGACGCGACTGAGCCAGGCCTTCTGCGCGCCGTTTCAGCGCCATCAAGACCTGCAACGCAGCAATGATCGCATCCCCGGTAGTGGTGTGACTGAAGCAGACAATGTGCCCCGAGTTTTCACCGCCCACCAGCCAATCGCGCTCCAGCAACTCGGAGATGACGTAACGGTCACCAACGTTGGCCCGCACAAAAGGAATCGCCAGATCCGCCAGGGCCAACTCCAGCCCCAGATTACTCATCAGCGTACCGACCACACCGCCCTGCAACTTGCCACGTTCTTGCAGATCGCGAGCGATGATGAACAGCAGCTCGTCACCATCGACGACAGCACCGGTGTGATCAACCATCTGTACCCGATCACCGTCACCGTCGAAGGCAATACCCAAATCGGCGCGCTCGGCCAGTACGGCGGCTTGCAGCGGCGCCATATGGGTCGAACCGCAATTATCATTGATGTTCAGGCCGTTAGGATGGGCAGAAAGCACAACGACATCAGCCCCCAACTCACGGAACACGCTAGGCGCCACTTTATAAGTTGCGCCGTGAGCACAATCGAGCACGATTTTCAGGCCGGCAAAACTGGTGCCGGTAGGAACGCTACTCTTGCAGAATTCGATATAACGGCCCGAGGCATCGTTGATTCGCGACACTTTGCCGATCTTGCTCGACTCAACCACAGTCATCGGGGTGTCTAGCAGCTCTTCGATCATCAGCTCGACTTCATCCGGGAGCTTGGTGCCCTTACCAGAGAAAAACTTGATACCGTTGTCGTCATGAGGGTTATGCGAAGCGCTGATCACGATGCCGGCTTCGGCGTGAAAGGTCCGCGTCAAATAGGCGATGGCCGGAGTCGGCATTGGCCCCAACAGCATCACATCAGCACCGGCCGAGGTCAGCCCAGCCTCAAGCGCCGACTCGAACATGTAACCGGAGATACGGGTGTCCTTGCCCACGAGCACCTTGCAGGCGCCCATGCTGCGAAATGCCATGCCTGCCGCCCAGCCAAGCTTGAGCATGAAATCAGGAGTGATAGGGTATTGACCGACCCGACCACGAATGCCGTCGGTGCCAAAGTATTTCTTACTCATAAGTACTCCATCTTTCTTATTCAGCTGATTCTACGGCGGCAATCATCCGCACCACGTCGACCGTTTCCGCTACATCATGGACGCGCAATATACGCGCACCTTTGACCGAAGCCAGCGCCGCAAGTGCCAGACCACCATGCAGACGCTCTCCCACAGGTCGATTCAAGGCCTGGCCGATCATGCTCTTTCGCGAAACACCGACCAACAGAGGCCGCCCCAAAGCATGCAGGGCCTCCATATGCTTAAACAAACTTAGATTGTGCTGCAGGGTTTTCGCGAAGCCGAAGCCCGGATCAAGAATGATCCGCTCAGCAGGGATACCTACCGAGGCACACTGAACCATGCGCTCGGCAAGAAACTCGCCGACCTCTTTCGTAACATCCTGGTACTGAGGGTTGTCCTGCATGTCGCCCGGCTCGCCGAGCATATGCATCAGGCACACCGGCAAACCGGTGGCCGCCGCTGCATCCAGAGCACCATCTCGACGCAACGAGCGTACGTCATTGATCAACCCCGCCCCCAGCCTTGCGGTTTCACGCATGACGGCAGGCGTGGAGGTATCGACCGAGATAATCACATCCAGTTCGCGACTGATGCGCTCAACGATAGGCGCTACGCGCTCTAGCTCTTCAAGCGGCGAAACGGCCCTGGCACCGGGCCGGGTCGATTCACCACCGACGTCGATCAGCGTCGCACCGGCCACCACCATCGCCTCGGCGTGGCGCAGGGCCGCGTCCAGCTGGCTGTATCGGCCGCCATCGGAAAAGGAATCGGGAGTGACATTGAGAATGCCCATGACATGCGTCTGGGCCAAATCAAGAACCCGGTTGCCGCAAGACAACCGGGTCGAGGACTGAACAGAAGTCATTTCAAACCTTAAACGTCAGCAGCCGGGCCGCCGATAGGTGTTTCCGGACGCCCATCCTGCACCACCGGAGGTGTGCCGGAAGTGTCGTTGCCGCCAGACCAGTCGCGAGGTTCGCGAGGCGTACGACCCGCCATGATGTCATCGATCTGATCGGCATCGATCGTCTCGTACTTCATCAAGGCATCCGCCATCGCATCAAGCTTGTCACGGTTATCCGTGAGGATCTGCTTGGCCGTGCCGTAGCACTGGTCAATGATGCTGCGCACTTCGGAGTCGATCAGCTTGGCCGTCTCGCCAGAGAAACTGGCATGCTGACCACCGCCGCCACGACCGAGGAACACTTCGCCCTCTTCTTCGGCGTACATCAATGGACCGAGTTTTTCCGACAACCCCCACTTGGTCACCATGTTTCGTGCTATCTGGCTGGCACGCATGATGTCGTTGGACGCACCGGTGGTGACGCCATCGAAGCCCAGGGTCATCTCTTCAGCGATACGACCGCCGTACAGCGAGCAGATCTGGCTGATCAGTGCACGCTTGGACAGGCTGTAGCGATCTTCTTCCGGCAGGAACATGGTCACACCAAGTGCGCGACCGCGCGGAATGATCGACACCTTGTAGACCGGATCATGCTCAGGCACGACGCGACCGACGATAGCGTGGCCGGCTTCGTGATAAGCAGTGTTCTGCTTTTCTTTCTCGGACATGACCATGGATTTGCGCTCGGCACCCATCATGATCTTGTCTTTGGCCAGTTCGAACTCTTTCATCTCGACGATGCGCTTGCCGGCACGAGCCGCAAACAACGAAGCCTCGTTCACCAGGTTGGCCAGGTCGGCACCGGAGAAACCAGGAGTACCACGAGCGATCACGGCCGGAGCGACGTCGTCACCCATCGGCACTTTGCGCATGTGGACTTTGAGAATCTGCTCGCGACCACGGATGTCCGGCAGGCCAACCACGACCTGACGGTCGAAGCGGCCCGGACGCAGCAACGCAGGGTCCAGTACGTCCGGACGGTTGGTCGCGGCGATGACGATGATGCCGTCATTCATTTCGAAGCCGTCCATCTCTACCAGCAACTGGTTGAGGGTCTGCTCGCGCTCATCGTGACCACCACCCATGCCGGCACCACGGTGGCGACCGACGGCGTCGATTTCATCGATGAAGATGATGCATGGCGCATGCTTCTTCGCCTGCTCGAACATATCACGGACACGGCTGGCACCGACGCCGACGAACATTTCGACGAAATCGGAACCGGAAATAGTAAAGAACGGTACTTTGGCTTCGCCGGCAATCGCCTTGGCCAGCAAGGTTTTACCGGTACCCGGAGGACCAACCATCAGCACGCCGCGAGGAATGCGACCGCCCAGGCGCTGGAACTTGCCCGGATCACGCAGGAACTCGACCAGCTCGCCGACTTCTTCCTTGGCTTCGTCACAACCTGCAACGTCAGCCAAGGTGGTTTTCACCTGATCTTCGGAGAGCAGGCGCGCCTTGCTCTTGCCGAAACTCATCGGCCCACCCTTGCCACCGGCACCGCCCTGCATCTGCCGCATGAAGAACATGAAGACGGCGATGATCACCAGGATCGGGAAGCTTGCGACCAGGAGTTGAGTCCAGATACTTTGCTGCTCAGGTTGCTTGCCTTCGACCACAACGTGGTTATCCACGAGGTCGCCGATCAGACCGTTGTCCTGGATTGCCGGACGGATGGTCTTGAAGCTGTCGCCATCGTTGCGCTTGCCTGTAATCACGTAGCCATCAACCGCTACGCGCTCGACCTTGCCATCCTTGACCTGCTGGATGAAGTCGGAATAGTTGAGGGTCTGCGGCTCGTTAGGGCTGGAGAAGTTGTTCATCACCGTCACCAGGACAGCTGCGATGATCAACCACAGGATCAGATTCTTTGCCATATCGTTCAATTAACTACCCTCTGAAGCAAGCTCCGCTAATGGCGCGCGCTTCGCATGATATTCACCGGCCTAACTTACTACATTACCTACGGCTCTGGCAGGCGCCGTCTGTAACCCTTTGTGAAACACTTTCTACACAATATTCGCTAATGCACGCGGGGCGAAATATGAAAAACCTATCACCCCGCCAAAAAACCTCGTTTTACTCACTACGCCCGCGGTAACCCCAAGCCAACATGTATTGCTCGCGGGAACTGTCACGGGAAGAGTCTGGCTTGATCATCTGGATCTTGTCGAATTTCCGACGAGCATCCTTCAGGTAAACATCAAACCCTTCGCCCTGAAAAATCTTGATCACAAAATTACCACCCGGCTTGAGTATCCGTTCCGCCAAATCAAGCGCCAGCTCGCAAAGAAACATGGCTTTTGGCATGTCCACTTCAGGCGTACCACTCATATTGGGGGCCATATCGGAAATCACAAGGTCCACCTGCGAATTACCCACAGCTTCAAGGATCCGCGTGAGCACTTCGTCCTCGGTGAAGTCCCCCTGAATGAAAGTCACGTCCGGAATGCTGTCCATTTCCAGAATGTCCGAGGCAATCAGTCGCCCCTGACCACCAATCAGACGACTAGTCACCTGCGACCATCCGCCGGGCGCCGCACCCAGGTCGACAACGCTCATGCCGGGACGGATCAGCTTGTATTTCTCCTGGACCTCCAGAAGTTTGTAACTCGCACGCGAGCGGTAGCCATCCTTTTGCGCCTGCTTCACATAGGGATCGTTGACATGTCTTTTCAGCCAACCAAGGCTTGTCTTGGAACGCGCCATTGGGCACCTCGATGATAAGGGTCGTGATTAATTGGGCGGATCCACGAGCCCTCGGGTAAAATGGCCGCCATTTTACAGAATCCAGACGAAAGGGTCAGATTATGCCGCTCACTCAAGAGCAGAAGAAACAGTACAAGTCCATTGGCCACCATCTGAAACCAGTTTTGATTGTGGCTGACAACGGCCTGACTGAAGGTGTGTTAGCCGAACTTGAACGCGCTTTGGCGGATCACGAGCTGATCAAAATCAAGCTCAACATCCTCGATCGCGAATCGCGCCTGGCAGCCATTGCAGAACTCTGCAAGGCCGGCAAAGCCGATCTGGTTCAGGTCATCGGCAAGATGGCACTGATTTATCGCAAGAACTTCAGCGTCAACAAGCAGTTGTCGAACGTCCATCGCTTCAAGTGATGGCAAGGGTCAAGGGTGTGCTTCGCGCACCCTGACACTCCATCCAGGCACCGGCTGCATCACCAGCACCAGCCCGGAAAACCCCAGGACAAGATAGCTGAACAACTGCCAATGCAGCGCCTGCGGCCAACCGAAGCGTACTGCGAAATACATCGCGCACCCATACAGCGCCATCAGCAGCAGTTGCCCGCGAATATCCCGCCATAGACTGGCAAGACCCTCGGCCTGTACCAGCACCAAAGCCTGAAAAATCACACTCGCTGTGGCGAATCCCACCATCAGCGTATTCAGCGCACCTGCAATTTCGTCGATCAGCAGCGGCGCCAAGCCTATTTGCCCCAGCACCGGCAGCAGACCGATGTGCAACAACCACAAGCCGCCAACCCAGAGCATCTGGGTCAGCTGCCAAAGCATGGCACCCGCACGTAGCGGGCGCCTTCTTTCAGATGTGGCGAACTTCGACAATCTCATACTCGATAACGCCACCCGGCGTTTTGACCGCCACCACATCACCCTCTTCCTTGGCGATCAAGGCACGGGCGATCGGCGAACCGACGGAGATCTTGCCGAGCTTGATGTCTGCTTCATCCTCACCAACGATCTGGTAAGTCACGCTTTCATCGGTCTCGACATTGGCGATTTCGACGGTGGTGCCGAAAATCACCTTGCCGGTGTGCTCGATGGTCGTTACGTCGATGACCACAGCGTTTTGCATGCGGCCTTCAATGTCACGAATCCGCGCCTCGACCATCCCCTGCTGCTCGCGAGCAGCGTGGTATTCGGCGTTTTCCTTCAAGTCACCCAACTCGCGGGCCGTACCGATGTCCTGACTGAGTTTCGGACGAACGACCTTGGTCAGATGAGCGTGTTCTTCTTCCAGGGCTTTAGCGCCCTTGACGGTCATTGGGTATTTGATCATGCCTTCAATCCTGCGTGTAGATCCTGCAAGCGGCGCACGGTCTTCTCAGGACCGAACTTCAGCGCTTCGCAGATAGCTTCGCCAGCAGCAATAGTAGTGGTGCAGTAGATCTTGTGCTGCAAGGCATTACGACGAATGGAGTAGGAATCAGCGATCGACTGACGACCTTCGGTGGTGTTGATGATCAGAGTGACTTCGTCATTCTTGATCATGTCGACCACGTGCGGACGACCCTCGGTCACCTTGTTCACACGACGCACTTTCAGGCCTGCAGCTTCGATCAGCTTGGCAGTACCGGCAGTGGCGACCACTTCGAAGCCCAAGTTGATCAGATCACGGGCCACGCCTGCAACCAGCGGCTTGTCATCGTCGCGCACGCTGATGAACGCGGTACCACCGGTTGGCAGCACTTCACTGGCGCCCATCTGGGCTTTGGCAAAGGCTTCGCCGAAGGTGTCGCCCACGCCCATCACTTCACCGGTGGACTTCATCTCCGGACCCAGGATCGGGTCCACGCCAGGGAATTTGGCGAATGGGAACACCGCCTCTTTCACGCTGTAGAAGTTCGGAATGATTTCTTTGGTGAAGCCGATTTCCTTCAGGGTTTTACCGGCCATCACGCGAGCCGCGACCATCGCCAGGGACACACCGATGCACTTGGAGACGAACGGTACGGTACGGGATGCGCGCGGGTTGACTTCGATGACGTAGATGTCTTCGCCTTGCAGCGCCAACTGAACGTTCATCAGGCCGACCACGCCCAGTTCCAGGGCCATTTTCTTGACCTGTTCGCGCATCTCGTCCTGGATATGTGCAGGCAGCGAATACGGCGGCAGGGAGCACGCGGAGTCACCGGAGTGAACGCCGGCCTGCTCAATGTGCTGCATGATCGCGCCGATCACCACGTCGGTGCCGTCGCAGACCGCATCCACGTCCATTTCGATCGCGCAGTTGAGGAAGTGGTCCAGCAGCACCGGGCTGTCGTTGGACACTTGAACCGCTTCACGCAGGTAGCGCTTGAGTTCTTCCTCTTCGTAAACGATTTCCATCGCACGCCCGCCCAGTACGTAGGACGGACGAACCACCAGCGGGTAACCGATTTTGGCGGCGGCACGAATCGCTTCATCTTCGCTGCGCACGGTGGCGTTAGGCGGTTGACGCAGGTTCAGACGCTCAACCATCTGCTGGAAGCGCTCACGGTCTTCGGCGCGGTCGATGGCGTCAGGGCTGGTGCCGATGATCGGCACGCCGGCGGCTTCCAGGGCACGGGCCAGTTTCAGCGGGGTCTGACCGCCGTACTGAACGATCACGCCTTTTGGCTTCTCGACGCGGACGATTTCCAGCACGTCTTCCAGGGTCACTGGTTCGAAGTACAGACGATCGGAGGTGTCGTAGTCGGTGGAAACGGTTTCCGGGTTGCAGTTGACCATGATGGTCTCGTACCCGTCATCGCGCAGGGCCAGTGCTGCGTGTACGCAGCAATAGTCGAACTCGATGCCCTGGCCGATGCGGTTTGGACCGCCACCCAGGATCATGATCTTGTCGCGACCCGACGGCGCAGCTTCGCACTCTTCCTCGTAAGTCGAGTACAGGTACGCGGTGTCGGTGGCGAACTCGGCGGCGCAGGTGTCGACGCGCTTGTAGACCGGGAACACTTCCAGCTTGTGACGATGGGTACGCAGGTTTTTCTCGGTGACGCCCAGTAGCTTGGCCAGACGCTGATCGGAGAAGCCTTTACGCTTGAGGCGGAACATCAGGTCGCGGTCGATAGCGGACAGACCCAGGATCTTGACCTTCTCTTCTTCCTTGATCAGATCTTCGATCTGCACCAGGAACCACGGGTCGATCATGTTCATGCCGAAGATGTCTTCGACCGACAGGCCCGCGCGGAACGCGTCAGCCACATACCAGATACGCTCGGCACCCGGCACGGTCAGTTCGCGCTTGAGGATGCTCATGCTTTCCGGGTTGCTCAGGTCGAGCTTCTCGTCCAGGCCGCAAACACCCACTTCCAGACCGCGCAGAGCTTTCTGCAGGGATTCCTGGAAGGTCCGGCCGATGGCCATGACTTCACCGACCGACTTCATTTGAGTGGTCAGGCGTGCGTCGGCTTTCGGGAATTTCTCGAAGGCAAAGCGTGGCAGTTTGGTGACGACGTAGTCGATGGACGGCTCGAAGGACGCCGGGGTCTTGCCGCCGGTGATGTCGTTCGACAGTTCGTCGAGGGTGTAACCGACGGCCAGTTTCGCCGCGACCTTGGCGATCGGGAAACCGGTGGCTTTCGATGCCAGGGCCGAGGAACGGGATACCCGCGGGTTCATCTCGATGACCACCATGCGACCAGTGTTCGGGCAGATGCCGAACTGGACGTTGGAGCCGCCGGTTTCCACGCCGATCTCGCGCAGTACCGCCAGAGAGGCGTTACGCAGGATCTGGTATTCCTTGTCGGTCAGGGTCTGTGCGGGTGCAACCGTGATCGAGTCACCGGTGTGCACGCCCATCGGGTCGAAGTTTTCGATGGAGCAGACGATGATGCAGTTGTCCTTTTTATCGCGGACAACTTCCATCTCGTATTCTTTCCAGCCAATCAGCGATTCGTCGATCAGCAGCTCTTTGGTCGGCGACAGATCCAGACCGCGGGCGCAGATTTCTTCGAATTCTTCACGGTTGTAAGCGATACCGCCACCGGTGCCGCCCATGGTGAAGGACGGACGAATGATGCACGGGAAGCCCAGACGATCGAGAACCGCGTTGGCCTCTTCCATGCTATGGGCGATACCCGAACGCGGGCAGTCCAGACCGATGGATTTCATCGCCTTGTCGAAGCGCGAACGGTCTTCAGCCTTGTCGATGGTGTCAGCGTTGGCGCCGATCATCTCTACGCCGAACTTCTCCAGAACGCCTTCGCGCTCCAGGTCCAGGGCGCAGTTCAGGGCGGTCTGGCCACCCATGGTCGGCAGCAGCGCGTCCGGACGCTCTTTCTCGATGATCTTGGCAACGGTCTGCCACTTGATCGGTTCGATGTAGGTGGCGTCGGCCATGGCCGGGTCGGTCATGATGGTCGCCGGGTTGGAGTTCACCAGGATGACGCGGTAACCCTCCTCGCGCAGGGCTTTACAGGCCTGGGCGCCGGAGTAGTCGAATTCGCAGGCCTGGCCGATCACGATCGGGCCAGCGCCGAGAATCAGGATGCTTTTAATGTCTGTACGTTTTGGCATGGGTTGTCACTCAAATCCGCAGGTCAGTCGGCAAGCCGTCTTGTTCAATCTCTGAAGCCTTGAGGGGGCCGCCGGTTTCGGGACCGCCCCCAGGCTTCGCTACATCAGGGCGAGCGATCAGCGTCGCTTGGCCATTTCGTTGATGAAGCGATCAAACAGTGGCGCTACGTCGTTCGGGCCAGGGCTGGCTTCAGGGTGACCCTGGAAGCTGAAGGCGCTCTTGTCGGTACGCTCGATACCTTGCAGGGTGCCGTCGAACAGCGATTTGTGGATCGCCCGAACGTTGCCTGGCAGGGTCGCTTCGTCTACCGCAAAACCGTGGTTCTGGCTGGTGATCATCACCACACCGCTGTCCAGATCCTGAACCGGGTGGTTTGCACCGTGGTGGCCGTGGCCCATTTTCAGGGTCTTGGCGCCGGAGGCCAGAGCCAGCAGTTGGTGGCCGAGGCAGATACCGAATACCGGGATCTCGGTTTCCAGCACGTCTTTAATGGCCTGGATCGCGTAATCGCATGGCTCAGGGTCACCCGGGCCGTTGGACAGGAACACGCCGTCCGGCTTCAGAGCCAGAACGTCAGCCGCCGGCGTTTGAGCTGGCACCACGGTCACGCGGCAACCGCGCTCGACCAGCATGCGCAGGATGTTCAGCTTGACGCCGTAGTCGTAGGCAACCACGTGATATGGCAGATCGGAAGCGTCGATGGTCGCGTGGCTGTCGGTCTTCAAGTCCCAGACAGTCGAGCGCCACTCGTACTTCTCTTTGGTGCTGACGACTTTCGCCAGGTCCATGCCTTTGAGGCCAGGAAAACCCTGGGCAGCGGCGATGGCGGCTTCTTCGGAAATGTTGTCACCGGCCATGATGCAGCCGTTCTGCGCGCCTTTCTCACGCAGGATGCGTGTCAGGCGGCGAGTGTCGATACCGGCGATTGCCACGACATTATTGGCTTTCAGGTAGTCGGACAGAGACATCGTGTTGCGCCAGTTGCTCGCAACCAGTGGCAGGTCACGGATGACCAGGCCAGCGGACCAGACGCGATCGGACTCGGCGTCTTCCGGCGTAGTACCAGTGTTGCCGATGTGCGGGTAAGTCAGGGTAACGATCTGTTGGGCGTAGGAAGGATCGGTAAGGATTTCCTGATAGCCGGTCATTGCGGTGTTGAACACCACCTCACCAACGGTTTGTCCGTCGGCTCCAATGGCTTCGCCGCGAAAAATGCTGCCATCAGCAAGGGCGAGTATGGCTGGCTTAGTCAAGAAGACCTCCCGTAAATAAAGCCTGAAAGGGCGATCGCAGGTTGTAAAAAAGCGGAGTGACGTATGGACACGTCACCCCGCTTCTTCATCGAATTATTCTGCGCGCTTTTAGTGGACACACTAAAGCTGTAGCTTACAGAAAAAGGCATTTTTGGTCTACCGCCAATGAGCCCTAAAGGCCGGAGAATGCGACAGGACGTCGCTTGGCGGTTTAAAACCGGGCTCAAAGGCTATGTTTGAACCCGGTTTCGGCTGCATCTTAACGCAGGTCGAGCACGTCTTGCATGTCGTAGAGGCCTGGCTCACGACCGTCCAGCCACAAAGCCGCACGTACCGCACCCTTGGCGAAGGTCATACGACTGGATGCCTTGTGCGTGATTTCAAGTCGCTCGCCCTCGCAGGCGAACAGCACCGTATGATCACCGACCACATCACCACCGCGAACAGTGGCAAAGCCGATCGTTTCACGCTCGCGCGCACCGGTGTGACCTTCACGTCCATAGACCGCAACCTTCTGCAGATCACGATCCAGCGCATTGGCGATTACTTCACCCATGCGCAGCGCCGTGCCCGAAGGCGCATCGATCTTGTGCCGATGGTGAGCCTCGATGATTTCGATATCCGCATCATCACCCAGCACGCGCGCAGCCATGTCGAGCAGCTTCAGCGACAGGTTTACACCGACGCTGAAATTGGCCGCGAACACGATAGGAATATCCTTGCCCGCCTCGGCCAGCAACTGCTTCTGCGCGGCGTCCAATCCTGTCGTGCCGATCACCATGGCCTTGCCCGCCTTACGGCAGAAAGCCAGGTTTTTCAGCATGACTTCCGGGAGCGTGAAGTCGATCAGCACGTCGAACTCATCAGCCACCGAATCCAGGCTACCGGACAGCGGCACACCAATACGCCCCAACGAGGCCAGCTCACCGGCATCCACGCCAATCAGCGTACTGCCGGGGCGCACGATGGCGGCGGTCAGACCGGTCAGCGGCGCGCGCTGCTGCACCGCCTCGACCAGGATCTTGCCCATGCGGCCGGCGGCACCCATCACAGCTATACGTCGCATGCTCACTCCTTACAAATCGCCGAAGAAGCGCTTCACGCCTTCGAACCAACCAGTGGTTTTCGGCGAATGACTGTTGTCGTCCGCCAGGGAGCTGCGGAACTCTTCCAGCAATTCGCGCTGGCGACGACCCAGGTTGACCGGGGTTTCGACCGCCACACGGCACATCAGGTCGCCAGCGCCGCCGCCACGTACCGGCGCAACGCCTTTGCCGCGAACACGGAACTGCTTGCCGGTCTGAGTCCCCTCAGGGATCTTCAGCTTGACCCGACCATCAAGGGTCGGAATCTCCAGCTCGCCGCCCAACGCTGCGTCGACGAAGCTGATCGGCACTTCGCAGAACAGGTGCTTGCCATCACGCTGGAAGATCGCGTGCTCACGCACATTGATCACCACGTACAGATCGCCGGTCGGACCACCCTGCGCGCCTGCTTCGCCTTCGCCGGACAGACGAATACGGTCACCGGTATCGACACCGGCCGGCACTTTGACGGAAAGCGTCTTGTACTCTTCGACACGACCTTCGCCGTGGCAGGAATCGCACGGATCGGAAATGATCTTGCCCTGGCCATGGCAACGCGGGCAGGTCTGCTGCACCGAGAAGAAGCCTTGCTGCATGCGTACCTGACCGATACCGCCACACGTCGGGCAGGTGACCGGCGAGGAGCCTTTCTTGGCACCCGAGCCGTCACACGGCTTGCAGTTGACCAGTGTCGGAACACGGATATTCACGGTTGTGCCGCGCACCGCTTCTTCCAGGTTCAACTCCAGCGTGTAACGCAGGTCGCTGCCACGCTGCGCGCCGCCACGGGAGCCGCCGCGACCGCCACCGAAGAAGTCACTGAAGACATCGCCAAAGATATCGGAGAAGTTCTGGCCACCAAAACCGGCACCGCCGCCACCCATGCTCGGGTCGACACCGGCATGACCGTATTGGTCATAGGCCGCGCGCTTGCTGGAATCGGACAGCACTTCGTAGGCCTCGTTGGCCTCCTTGAACATATCTTCCGACGCTTTGTCATCGGGATTACGGTCCGGGTGGTGCTTCATCGCCAGGCGGCGGTAGGCCTTTTTCAGGTCTGCTTCGCTTGAGCCACGCTCAACACCCAATACTTCGTAATAGTCACGCTTTGCCATAAGTCTTTGCACTCTTAAGGACGTTCGACAAACCTCTCCTGAGCCTCGTCAAACTCGTTGAGCCCCAATACAGGCCCGGACCCAACTCACGTCAATTCAACGATCCTGGTCTTTGATTCGATGCGGCACTTTCGGCGCGGAAAGCAGGAGCATCCCCGGCCATGCCACCAACACGCGAGCGTTGTCGCATGCTGTAAAAATTCGCTAACTCCAGACACGCCAACGCGGGAGCAAGCTCCCGCGCGGCGACATCCTACCAGTCACCGCCTGAAGGCAGTCAACCGGGCGACCAACAACTTACTTGTGGTCTTTAACTTCTTCGAACTCAGCGTCGACGACGTCGTCAGCTTTTTCAGCCGCTTCGCCTTTCGGTGCCGCGCCTTCAGCTGGCTGAGCCTGCTCGGCATACATTTTCTGAGCCACTGGCGCGGAGACCTTGGACAGCTCTTCAACCTTGGCTTCGATTGCAGCCTTGTCGTCGCCTTTAACAGCGGCTTCCAGGGCAACGACTGCCGCCTCAATTGCAGTCTTCTCTTCAGCGCTCACCTTGTCGCCAGCATCAGCGACCATTTTGCGAGTCGAGTGAACCAGTGCGTCGCCCTGGTTACGAGCGCTCGCCAGCTCTTCGAACTTGCGGTCTTCTTCAGCATTCAGTTCAGCGTCGCGAACCATCTGCTGAATTTCGTCCTCGGACAGACCGGAGTTGGCCTTGATCACGATCGACTGAGTCTTGCCGGTAGCCTTGTCTTTGGCGCCTACGTGCAGAATGCCGTTGGCGTCGATGTCGAAGGTCACTTCGATTTGTGGCACGCCACGTGGAGCCGGTGGAATCTCGGCCAGGTCGAACTTGCCCAGGGACTTGTTCTGTGCGGCTTGCTTACGCTCACCTTGCAGCACGTGAATGGTCACAGCGCTCTGGTTGTCGTCAGCGGTCGAGAACACTTGCGATTTCTTGGTAGGAATCGTGGTGTTTTTCTCGATCAGCGCAGTCATCACGCCCCCCATGGTTTCGATACCCAGGGTCAGCGGGCTGACGTCGAGCAGCAGAACGTCTTTCACGTCGCCGGCCAATACAGCGCCCTGGATCGCAGCACCCATGGCAACAGCTTCGTCCGGGTTAACGTCTTTACGAGCTTCTTTACCGAAGAAGTCGGAAACAGCTTTCTGCACCATTGGCATACGGGTCTGACCGCCGACCAGAATCACGTCGTCGATCTTGCTGACATCGATACCGGCGTCTTTCATCGCGATGCGGCAAGGTTCGATGGTGCGCTGAACCAGGTCTTCCACCAGCGCTTCGAGCTTGGCGCGGGAGATTTTCACGTTCAAGTGCTTAGGACCGGTAGCGTCTGCAGTGATGTACGGCAGGTTCACGTCGGTCGACTGGCTCGAGGACAGTTCGATCTTGGCTTTCTCGGCAGCTTCTTTCAGGCGCTGCATGGCCAGCGGATCACCCTTGAGGTTCATGCCGCTTTCTTTCTTGAATTCGTCGACGAGGTAGTCGATCAGGCGAATGTCAAAGTCTTCACCGCCCAGGAAGGTGTCGCCGTTGGTGGCCAACACTTCGAACTGGTGCTCGCCATCGACTTCAGCGATCTCGATAACGGAAACGTCGAAAGTACCGCCACCCAGGTCGTAAACGATCACAGTGTGATCGCCCTTGGCCTTGTCCATACCGTAGGCCAGTGCGGCTGCGGTTGGTTCGTTGATGATGCGTTTTACGTCCAGGCCCGCGATGCGGCCGGCGTCTTTGGTGGCTTGACGCTGGCTGTCGTTGAAGTAGGCCGGAACGGTGATCACCGCTTCGGTCACAGGCTCGCCGAGGTAGTCTTCGGCGGTCTTCTTCATTTTCTTCAGAATTTCAGCCGAGATTTGTGGCGGTGCCATTTTCTGGCCGTTCACTTCAACCCAGGCGTCGCTGTTGTCAGCCTTGACGATCTTGTAAGGGACCATCTGGATGTCTTTCTGTACGACTTCTTCGTCGAAACGACGACCGATCAGACGCTTCACCGCGTACAGGGTGTTATGCGGATTGGTCACTGCCTGACGCTTGGCCGACTGGCCAACCAGGATTTCGCCATCGTTGGCATAAGCGATGATCGACGGCGTGGTACGCGCGCCTTCAGCGTTTTCAATAACTTTGGCCTTGCCGTTTTCCAGCACGGAGACGCAGGAGTTGGTAGTCCCCAGGTCGATACCGATAATTTTGCCCATGTTCACTCTCCCGAAACTTTGGATTTGGATGCCGCAGTAGTGGTGGCTGACTGCGGTAGCACTTAAACGCTTGACTTCTAAATGGGGGCCTTGCGGCTAATTTCAAGCCTGCTCGTCAATCGAAGGCGAAACCGGTGCAGGTGCCTTGCTGACCACGACCATGGCCGGGCGCAGCAGGCGACCGTGGAGCTGATAGCCCTTCTGAAACACCTTGAGCACGCTGTTTGGCTCGACGTCGGCGCTTTCCTGCATGGCCATCGCCTGATGATGCGAGGCATTGAAAGGTTCGCCTTCAGGATCGATGGCTTCCAGGTGATAGCGCTTCAGGGTGTCCTGGAACATTTTCAGGGTCAGCTCGATCCCTTCGCGCATCGAACGAATGTTTTCGTCGTCAGGGTTGGACAGCTCCAGGCCGCGCTCCAGGCTGTCAATGATCGGCAGCAGGTCGCCTGCGAATTTTTCCAGGGCGAACTTGTGAGCCTTTTCAACGTCCTGATCGGCACGACGGCGGACGTTCTGCAGATCGGCGGCTACACGCAAAGCCTGATCCTGCGCACCAGCCAATTGCTCTTCGAGCACTTGTACACGAGCCGCCAGGTCTTCACCCGAAGCCTCGGGGGTCTGGTTGGCGTCTAGATTTTGCGTATCCACTGTCTGTTCGTCAGCCATAGATTTCTCCTTCCAATATCGTCCGCGAGCTCAACTCACGCTTCTGCCCCGGTATATGGGGTCGCAAAATTCAGCTTCAAGGGCTATCCGATGATTAACCCTACAAAAAACAACTGCTTTGTCATTCCCAGGCGCGCTAAGGATTTCTTTCAATCAAGCAAATCGACCTAAGCGGGGGCATTGTCAGCCAGAAACAAAACACTGTATAAATAACCAGACCTAAAGCCTGGGAGCGGCCTTCATGCTGGTGCACCTGTCCGTACACAACTACGCCATCGTTGAACATCTCGATCTCGAACTCGATCGCGGGATGAGCGTGATCACAGGGGAAACCGGCGCCGGCAAGTCGATCATGCTCGACGCCCTCGGCCTGACCCTGGGTGATCGCGCCGACAGCGGCGTAGTCCGCCCGGGGGCCGACAAGGCCGACATCCTGGCCACCTTCGACCTGATCGACATCCCTGAAGCCAGCGCCTGGCTGGCCGAACGCGACCTCGAGAACGACGGCCCGTGCATTCTGCGCCGCGTGATCACTGCTGAAGGGCGTTCGCGCGGCTATATCAATGGCACCCCCTGCCCTCTCGGCGACCTGAAGGCCCTGGGCGAGTTGCTGATCGATATCCACAGCCAGCACGAACACCAATCCCTGCTCAAAACCGATACCCATCGCCGCCTGCTCGACGAGTACGCCGGCGCCACGGACCTTGCCCGTCAGGTGCAACTGGCCGCCCAACGCTGGCGCCAGACCCGTCAGGAGCTGGAACGCCTCTCCAACTCCGGCGACGAACAGCGCGCTCGTCATCAGTTGCTCAGCTATCAACTCGAAGAACTGGAAAACCTCGGCCTCGGCGAAAGCGAGCTGGAGCAACTGGAGCAGGAACACAAGAACCTGACCAACGCCGAAACCTTGCTGGGCATTTGTCGGCAAGTGGTCGAACAATGCAGCGAAAGTGATTCCGGCAATGTATTGAACGCACTGACAGCCAGCCTCAATCGCCTATCGAGCGTGAACAATTCGATCGGCGCCCTGGGTGAAGCCAGCAACCTGCTGACCAGCGCGCAGATTCAGGTCGAAGAAGCGGTGGGCGAATTGAACCGTTTTCTCGACAATTTCGACGCAGACCCGGCACGCCTTCAATACCTGGAAGAGCGCCTCGATGCGATCTACACCCTGGCTCGCAAACACCGCATCCAGCCGACCGAGGTCGCCGAGATGCAACAGAAGCTACTCGACGAAATCGAAACCCTGAATGCCAACGATGAATCCATCGAACGCCTGGGCGATGAGCTGGCCTCCTACGCCCGTCATTATCAGGAGAAGGCTCGGGAATTGAGCGACCTGCGCCATCAAGCATCGAGCAGCCTGGCCAGCGCCGTGGAGCAGGAAATCCAGCGCCTGGGCATGCCCGGCGGCCGCTTCACCATCGAACTGCGCCCCAACAGCAGCGATGAACTGCTGCCCAACGGGCTAGAACAAGTGGAACTGCTGGTGAGCGCCAACCCAGGGCAACCGCTGAAAGCCCTGGCAAAAGTGGCATCGGGGGGCGAGCTGTCGCGTATAAGCCTGGCGATTCAGGTGATCACCGCACAGACCTCCCGCGTACCGACGCTGGTGTTCGACGAAGTGGACGTAGGTATTGGCGGCCCGACCGCCGAGATTGTCGGCCAGTTGCTGCGACGCCTCGGGGAGCGCGGGCAGGTTCTGACCGTGACGCACTTGCCGCAAGTGGCGGCGCAGGGGCATCAACATCTATTTGTGCACAAGGTCCGCGGTGAAGATGCCACGCACACAGCCGTCTCCAAGCTGAGCAAGAATGATCGTGTCGAAGAAGTGGCACGGATGCTCGGCGGCATCGACCTCACCAAGGAGTCCCTGGCTCACGCGAAGAAAATGGTTGTTACCGCGAAAATCTAAGAAGGGCAGAAAGCACGAAGGCGACCCTGAGGTCGCCTTCGTTCGTTTCGCGAACCTGAAGTTCGCGCGACATGCTTACTTTTTCTTGCGCACGTACAGCACAAGATTGTGATCGACCATCTCGAAGCCATACTTGTCGACGATTGCTTTCTGCAGCCGCTCGATTTCTTCGTCGAAGAATTCGATCACTTCACTGGTCTCGACGTTGACCATATGGTCGTGATGCTTGCCGTCGTCCAGTTCGAAGACCGCATGGCCTCCGTCGAAGTTGTGCCGCACCACAAGGCCAGCTGCCTCGAACTGGGTCAGAACACGGTAAACCGTGGCCAGACCGACGTCCTCACCAGCCTCCATCAGTGCTTTGTAGACGTCCTCGGCACTCATGTGGCGTTGCTCGGCGGAATCGAGCATTTGCAGAATTTTGACCCGTGGAAGGGTCACTTTGAGGCCGGCTTTGCGTAGTTCGCTATTTTCAACCATGGTCAGCTTTCTCGCGATGCTGCTTCGCAGCTTCTCTTAATGCGGGTATGATCGGCGTTTACGTTGTCCCAGCCAAGATAGTGGAAGTCGCCCACCGATGCAAAACACCAAGCTCTTGCTAACCAGTTTCACCTTTGTGGGACTGCTCGCACTCGCCGGTTGTTCATTCCCCGGGGTTTACAAAATCGACATCCAGCAGGGCAATGTCGTCACGCAGGACATGATAGACCAGTTGCGCCCGGGAATGACCCGTCGGCAAGTACGGTTTATCATGGGCAACCCTCTGTTGACCGACACGTTCCATGCCGATCGCTGGGATTACCTGTATAGCCTGCAACCCGGTGGCGGTGAACGCCAACAGGAACGCATTAGCGTTATCTTCAACCCAAATGACCAACTTGTCAGCCTCTCTGGCGATTTCATGCCAGGCGTGAGCCGCGACGAGGCCATTCTCGGCAAGGACAGCGGCACTACCGTGACCGCGCCGGCAGGAAACGCCGAGAAGCCGAAGCCAGAAAAACCGGTCAAGCCAGGCTCGCTGCTGGACCAGATCCAGAAGGACGTGGACAACGTAGAAACTGTCCCGGTCCCGACTCCAGAACCGCTGGAAACCTCGCCGCAATAATTTGCGACGCAATAAAAACCCCGGCATGTCCGGGGTTTTTATTGTCTGGCGTTTAATCAAATCACTGATTCCGGGCTTTGGCCTCGGCCGCTTTGGCTGCACGCAACCGCCGAACTTCTTTTGGGTCGGCGAGCAACGGCCGGTAAACCTCAATGCGATCGCCTTCCTGAACCTGGCGAGTGGCCGGATCAGCGATCACTTTGCCAAAGATCCCCACCGGACAACTGGCCAGATCAAGTTCCGGGAATTCGCCATTCAGGCCCGATTTGAACAACGCATCCCGCACCGTCGCGCCCACCGGCACCGTTACGCTCAGCAGCACCTGACGATCAACGGCGGCATACACCACCTCGACCTTGATCACGGCCTCAACCATGCATTTGCTTCGCACGCTGGCAGAATGCGTCCATCAACGTATTCGCCGCCTGATTAAACAAAGGCCCCAACGTCGCACGCACCAGCGGCCCGGAGTAGTCGAACGACAGGTCCAGACTGATCTTGCAGGCCTTCTCGCCCAACGGTTTGAACACCCAGACGCCGTGCAACTGGCTGAACGGACCTTCCTCGAGGTTCATTTCGATCGAACGCCCGGGCACCAGGGTATTACGCGTTACGAAATGCTGACTAAGCCCACCCTTGGCCACACCGACGCTGGCGCGCATGAACTCGGGAGAGCTTTCCAGAATTTCGGTCGATGAGCACCACGGCAGGAATTCCGGATAGCGGGCCACGTCGTTGACCAGGTCGTAAAGCGCTTGCGCCGGATACGGCAGCAGGGCCGAACGTTGAATGTGTGTCGTCATGTCAGCGTTACTTCCACAGCTGTGCGGCAAACACTACAAGAATGCCGATGGGCGCCACATAGCGCATCAAAAACAGGGACAGGGCGAACAGTACTGGGCTGCGGATCGACAACTCGTCGCGCACCGCTTCACGCCCCATCACCCAGCCCGCAAACACCACGAAACACAAACCACCGAGTGGCAGCATGATCCGCGAGGTGAAGAAGTCGATCACACCAAAGAAGTCCAGGCCTCCGGCCGCCCCCCATTGGTAGAGATGAAACAGCCCGCCTTCGTTCACGAAAAACTTGGCTTCCTTCCAGATATTGAAAGAAAACACGGTACCCAGGCCGACGAACCAGCAGGTGAATGCCAGCCAGAAGGTGACCCAGGCGCGGCTGATTTTCGTGCGTTCAACCAGGTAAGCCACCATCGGTTCAAGCAGGGAAATCGCCGAACTCCAGGCCGCAATCGCCACCAGTACGAAGAACACTACGCCCATCAACTGGCCGAACGCTACGTTACCGAAGGCGAATGGCAGGCTGACGAACATCAGGCCTGGGCCTTCGCTCGGGTTCAGGCCGGCAGCGAACACAATCGGAAACAATGCCAGACCGGCCAACAGCGAAACGAAGGTGTCGAGCAACGCCACACCGACGACGGTTCCGGAAATCGACGAGTGCTTCGGCATGTAGGCGCCGTAGATCATGATCGAGCCGACACCCACGCTCAGGGAGAAGAACGCGTGCCCCATGGCCGGCAGCAAGCCATCAAGCACCTTGTCCGGGTGGAAGTCGAACATGAAATGCACGCCCTCCATGAAGTGGCCGGTGGTCATGCTGTAACCCAGCAGGACAATCACCATCACGAACAGCAACGGCATCATGATCCGCAGGCTGCGCTCCAGCCCGGCGACCACCCCCTTGGCGATTACCACTGCCGACAACAGCATGAAAATCGTGTGCCAAAGTGTCAGGCGCCATGGGTCGGCGATCACATTACCGAAGTATGCGCCGACCTGATCAGCCGTCACGCCCCGAAAGTCGCCACGGCCCATGTCGATGATGTAATCCAGCGACCAACCGCCAACCACACTATAGAAAGACAGAATCAGCAACGCCGTGATCATCCCGGCAAAGGCGCCCCAGGACCACTTCGCCGAATGCCCCGCGTCCAGCGCCAGGACCTTCAAGGCATTGGCCGGGCTCTGCCGCGCGCGCCGGCCGATCAGGGTTTCGGCCAGCATGACGGGCATACCGATCAGCGCGATGCAGGCCAGGAACATCAGCACGAAGGCCCCGCCGCCATAGACGCCAACCATATAAGGGAATTTCCAGATACTCCCCAAACCCACGGCCGAACCGGTCGCGGCGAGTATGAAGACCCAGCGGCTAGCCCAACTGCCGTGGACAGAAACCTTGTCTGTCGACATCGTTATCACGCCCAAGCGTTCAAAAAAGAGGCCGCATTGTCCGGGATTCAATCAACCTGCTCAAGCACGTAGCGTCACCGTAGCCGACTCGCGCGCAACTCCCTATAATGCCGCCCCTATGGCTAAACAGAAGAAACACCCAACAGGGACCATCGCGCAAAATAAAAAGGCGCGACACGATTACTTCATCGAACATCGGTTCGAGGCTGGTCTGGTCCTGGCCGGCTGGGAAGTAAAAAGTCTGCGGGCAAGCAAGCTGCAACTGGTTGACAGTTACGTACTGCTCAAAGATGGCGAAGCCTGGCTGCTCGGCAGCCACATTACGCCTCTGACGACGGCCAGCACCCACGTTATCGCTGATCCGACCCGCACCCGAAAATTGCTGCTCAATCGGCGCGAGCTGGAGAAGCTGGCCGCTGCCGTGCAGCAAAAAGGTTACGCCTGCGTATGCCTGTCCTGGTACTGGAGCAAGCACATGGTCAAGTGCGAGATCGCTCTGGGCAAGGGCAAGAAGGAATACGACAAGCGTGATACCGAACGCGAACGCGATGCCGGCCGTGAATTGCAGCGTGCGGTGCGGAACAAGGGCAAGGAAGATTAATTTTCCTGCCTGATCGCGGCTTTTGTGGCGAGGGAGCTTGCTCCCGCTCGGCTGCGAAGCAGTCGTAAACAATCCGCCCACAATGCTGGCCGGGGGGCCGCTTCGCGCCCCAGCGGGAGCAAGCTCCCTCGCCACACACTACATCCCCTTGCGTCGCTCCGCCCGAGCCATGCGCTGCACTTCCTGACGCACCTCTTCCAGCACTTCCTGCACATACAAAATGTGCCGACTGGACACTTCTCGTGCCTCTTCCGCCCGCCCCTCAATAATCGCCTGGTACAACTCCCGGTGCTGCGCAATCAGCATGTCACGGGTTTCGACGCGCTGTTTGTACATGCCGCCAATGTTGGTCACCACGTTGCGCTTGAGCAGATCGAACAGCCCGCGAATGGTGTGCAGCAACACTGCGTTATGGCTGGCCTCGGCGATCGCCAAGTGGAAATTCGCATCCGCCGCGCCCTCTTCCGCCCGACTCACTTCATCGTGGCGCGAATAGCAGTCCTGCAATTCGTCAAACGCCGCCGTCAGCCGCTCACGATCCACCTCGGTGGCGCGCAGTGCCGCGTAGTAAGCGCAGGACGCTTCCAGGGTATGGCGAAACTCCAGCAAATCGCGCTGGGCCTCGGGGTTGCTCTCCAGCAGGTGCAGCAATGGATCGCTGAACGTCGAGCCCAGGGATTCCACCACATAGTTGCCGCCGCCCTGACGACTGACCAGCAGCCCTTTGGCCACCAGTTTCTGAATCGCCTCACGCAACGAAGGGCGTGACACGCCGAACTGCTCGGCCAACGCACGCTCTGCCGGCAGGCGTTCGCCAGCCTTCAAGGTGCCCTCGAGAATCATCCCCTCGAGTTGCTCGACAATATCGTCAGACAAACGGCGTTGCCGAATCTGATCAAACCCCATCACTCAATTCTCCACGATCCCGGCGGCTCGCCGGGCTCTCTATTCTGGCCTATCGGCGCTGCGCCAGCACCTACCAGACGACGCTTGATCGAACAGATCAGATGCGTTCTGCACCGCTCATTCGACAAAAGTTTTAGGGCGGCAAATTGACACACCGCCTCCAAGGCTTTTACCCTAGCCAACAGCGATTGTAAATTGGTCTTACCAATTATCCAAGAACGCTGACCAGTGCCTGACCAACAACAATTAGGGGCCACCCCATATGCAAACCTGGCAACAGCTCTACAGCCCGCTCGGCAGTCTCGGCGTGTCCGCACTCGCGGCCGTCATTCCCATCGTATTTTTCTTCTTGGCCTTGGCCGTGTTCCGCCTCAAAGGCCATGTGGCCGGCAGCATCACCCTGGCGCTGTCCATTGCCGTGGCAATCTTCGCTTTCCAGATGCCGGTCGACATGGCTTTCGCCGCCGCTGGATATGGCTTTGCCTACGGGCTGTGGCCGATTGCGTGGATCATCGTGGCAGCGGTGTTCCTCTACAAACTGACGGTCAAGAGTGGCCAGTTCGAAGTGATCCGCAGCTCGGTGCTGTCGATTACCGATGACCAGCGCCTGCAAGTGCTGCTGATCGGCTTCTGCTTCGGCGCGTTCCTGGAAGGTGCCGCCGGTTTCGGCGCACCGGTAGCGATTACCGCCGCACTGCTGGTAGGGCTGGGCTTCAACCCGCTGTACGCCGCCGGCCTGTGCCTGATCGCCAACACCGCGCCGGTGGCCTTCGGCGCCTTGGGGATTCCGATCATCGTCGCCGGGCAAGTCACCGGCATCGACGCCTTCAAGATCGGCGCCATGACCGGTCGCCAACTGCCGTTGCTGTCGCTGTTCGTGCCGTTCTGGCTGGTGTTCATGATGGACGGCCTGCGCGGCGTTCGGGAAACCTGGCCAGCTGCGCTGGTGGCCGGCTTGAGTTTTGCCATCACCCAATACTTCACCTCGAACTTCATTGGCCCGGAACTGCCGGACATCACCTCGGCGCTGGTCAGCCTGATTTCCCTGACGCTGTTCCTGAAAATCTGGCAGCCAAAACGCGCTGCAGGCGCGCACATCGTCGGCGCAGTCTCGGCTTCCGTAGTGGCCAGCACCGGTGGTTTCGGCCAACCGCGCACCACCGTGGCTTCGCCCTACAGCCTGGGAGAAATTTTCAAAGCCTGGTCGCCGTTCCTGATCCTCACCGTATTGGTCACCATCTGGACGCTGAAACCGTTCAAGGCGATGTTTGCCGCCGGCGGCTCGATGTATGGCTGGGTGTTCAACTTCGCGATCCCGCACCTGGATCAAATGGTGATCAAGGTCGCGCCGATCGTAACCAACCCGACAGCGATTCCGGCAGTGTTCAAACTCGATCCGGTTTCCGCGACCGGCACGGCGATTTTCTTCTCCGCGCTGATCTCGATGCTGGTGCTCAAGGTCAACATTAAAACTGGTCTGACCACTTTAAAAGAGACGTTCTACGAACTGCGCTGGCCGATTTTGTCCATCGGCATGGTGCTGGCGTTCGCCTTCGTCACCAACTACTCGGGCATGTCGTCGACCATGGCTCTGGTATTGGCTGCCACCGGTGCGGCGTTCCCATTCTTCTCGCCATTCCTCGGCTGGCTCGGCGTGTTCCTGACCGGCTCCGATACCTCATCCAACGCGCTGTTCAGTTCGCTGCAAGCGACCACCGCGCACCAGATCGGCGTCAACGACACCCTGTTGGTGGCGGCGAACACCAGCGGCGGGGTGACCGGCAAAATGATCTCGCCGCAATCGATCGCCGTGGCCTGCGCCGCGACCGGGCTGGTGGGTAAAGAATCGGATCTGTTCCGCTTCACCCTCAAGCACAGCCTATTCTTTGCAACGATCGTCGGCCTGATCACCTTGGCTCAGGCTTACTGGTTCACCGGCATGCTGGTGCACTAAGCACTACACGCCACACGGAAAAAACCGACGCTGGGTTACGCCCCGGCGTCAGCTATTCACAACCGGGTCTGCAAGGCTGCTGAAAGCTTCTCCTTCTATATTCAGCAGCCTCAGCGGACGGATAACCGGGACCACCCGGAGACACGCCTGATGAGCGAGCTTTTTTACAACGCTGTGCCGAACGCAACCCGCGTCGCCCCGCCACTGCCTGAACCTCGGCAATACCCCAGCGAAAAACCGTCACGGGTGTACCTGTTCGGGACCTGCGTGGTGGATCTGTTCTACCCCGAAGCCGGGATGGACGCGATCCACCTGCTGGAACGCGAGGGCATTCGTGTCGAATACCCGCAAGGGCAAAGCTGCTGCGGGCAACCGGCCTACACCTCGGGTTACACCGAACAGGCCCGGACCGTGGCGCGCTCGCAACTGGCGTTGTTTGCCGGGGATTATCCGGTGGTGGTGCCGTCGGGTTCTTGCGCGGGCATGTTGCGCGAACACTATGCCGACCTGTTCAAGGACGAGCCGCAAACGCTGAAACAGGTTCAGGCCCTCGCGGCACGGACTTACGAGCTTGCCGAGTTCTTGCTGTTTGTCTGCAAGGTGCAGCTCAAGGACAGCGGCGAACCGGTGAAAGTGGCGTTGCACACGTCGTGCTCGGCACGTCGTGAAATGAACACCCACCTGCATGGCCGTGAGTTGTTGGCGCAGCTGAGCAACGTGGAGCGAGTCGACCACAGCCACGAAAGTGAATGCTGTGGCTTTGGTGGGACTTTCAGCGTCCGTATGCCGGATATTTCCGGTGCGATGGTGGCTGACAAGACCCGTGCGTTGAAGGAATCCGGCGCGCACAAGGTACTCAGTGCCGATTGCGGTTGCCTGATGAACATCAACGGCTCGCTGGAGAAACAACAGGAAGCGTTGCGCGGTCAGCATCTGGCCAGCTTCCTTTGGCAGCGAACCGGAGGTGCCCGATGAGCAGCTCCACGATTATTCCTACGGTCGCCGTAGATGAAGATTTTCGCAGCCGGGCTCACAAGGCTTTGGCTGACACGCAATTGCGAAACAACTTTCGCAGCGCGATGGATTCACTGATGAACAAACGGGCAGCGTCCTTCAGCGATGCCCATGAAAGAGAACATTTGCGAGCGCTGGGCAATGCGGTCCGCGCCCGTGCATTATCCAAGCTGCCCGACCTGCTCGAGCAGCTTGAACAGAACCTGACCCGCAACGGTGTGACAGTGCACTGGGCGGAAACGGTAGACGAAGCCAATGGCATCGTCTTGTCGATCATCCGCGCTCACGAGGCGCGGCAAGTGATCAAGGGCAAATCGATGGTCAGCGAAGAGATGGAGATGAACCATGTCCTCGAAGCTCAAGGCATTGAATGCCTGGAGTCGGACATGGGTGAATACATCGTCCAGCTCGACCACGAGAAGCCTTCACACATCATTATGCCGGCGATCCACAAGAATGCCGGTCAGGTCGCGTCCTTGTTCCACGACAAACTTGGCGTGGAGTACACCAAGGACGTTGACCAACTCATTCAGATCGGTCGCAAAGTCTTGCGGCAGAAATTCTTCGAAGCCGACATTGGCGTCTCCGGCGTCAACTTCGCCGTGGCCGAAACCGGCACCTTGCTGCTGGTGGAAAACGAAGGCAACGGGCGGATGACCACCACGGTGCCGCCAGTGCACATCGCCGTAACCGGCATCGAAAAAGTCGTGGAAAACCTGCGCGACGTGGTGCCGCTGTTGTCGCTGCTGACCCGCTCGGCACTGGGCATTCCGATCACCACCTACGTCAACATGATCTCCGGCCCGCGCAAGGAACATGAACTCGACGGCCCACAGGAAGTGCACCTGGTGCTGCTCGACAACGGTCGCAGCCAGGCGTTTGCCGACAGCGAATTGCGCCAGACCCTGAACTGCATCCGCTGCGGCGCCTGTATGAATCATTGCCCGGTCTACACCCGAATCGGCGGCCATGCCTACGGAGAGGTTTACCCTGGGCCGATCGGAAAAATCATTACCCCGCACATGGTCGGCCTGGCGAAAGTCCCCGACCACCCGAGCGCCTCGTCGTTATGCGGCGCCTGCGGTGAGGTCTGCCCGGTAAAAATTCCGATTCCTGCATTGCTGCGTCGCCTGCGGGAAGAAAACGTCAAAGCGCCGGACAGCCCACATCAAGTGATGCGCGGTCAGGGCAGCAAGTATTCGCGCAAAGAACGATTTATCTGGAACGCCTGGGCCAGGCTCAACAGTTCGCCAACGCTTTATCGCCTGTTCGGCTTCTTCGCCACTCGCCTGCGAGCGCTGACGCCGAGCAACGTCGGCCCATGGACCCAGAACCACAGCGCACCGAAACCCGCGGCCCGCTCACTGCATGACATGGCCCGCGAGCATCTGGCCAAACAGGGGGACCGTTGATGAGCGCCAAGCAAAATATCCTCGCCAAATTGCGCAACAGTCTGACGGGCACCACGCCGGTGGCTGACAACTTCGATGTCGAACTGGTGACCGAGCCCTACACCTACACGCCGGAACAACGCATTTCGCAACTGCGCAAACTGATGGAAGCGGTGCATACCGAAATCCATCTGACGTCCAGAGAAGGCTGGCCCGAATTGCTCGCGCAACTGCTGCGGGACCGCCAGTTGCCGAGCCTGCTGATTGCGCCGACGACGCCCCACGGGCAACGCATCACCGAGCATTGGGCGAAAAATCCTGGCCTGCCAGCGCTCAAAGCCTACAACCGCCCGGTCGAGGAATGGAAAGCCGAGTTGTTCAACGAAACCCCGGCCAGCCTGACTACCACCCTCGGCGCGATCGCCGCGACCGGTAGCCTGATTCTCTGGCCGACGCGGGAAGAACCGCGCTTGATGAGCCTGGTGCCGCCAGTGCATTTTGCCCTGCTCAAGGCCAGTGAAATCCGCGACAACTTCTATCAGGTGCAGCAGGAATTCGAATGGGCCCAAGGCATGCCGACCAACGCCTTGCTGGTGTCCGGCCCGTCGAAGACTGCCGACATCGAGCAAGTGCTGGCTTACGGTGCCCACGGCCCGAAAGACCTGGTGGTGTTGATCCTGGAGGACCAATGAGTCTACCGGCGGCTTTTCTGCGCGATGCGCAGCAACTGATTCCTGAAACACGACGTTTCGACGACCCGCTATCAACCCTGGCCTTCGGCACCGACGCCAGTTTCTACCGGCTGATTCCAAAACTGGTGATCCGCGTCGAGTCCGAAGACGAAGTAGTGGCGCTGCTCAAACTGGCGCAACGGGACCACATCCCGGTGACCTTCCGCGCCGCCGGCACCAGCCTGTCTGGCCAGGCCATCAGCGATTCGGTGCTGATCGTGCTGGGGGATAACTGGAACGGTCGCGAGATCCGTGGCCAGGGTACGCAAATCCGTCTGCAACCGGGCGTGATCGGCGCCCAGGCCAATGCGTGGCTGGCACCGTTCGGACGCAAGATCGGTCCGGATCCGGCGTCGATCAATGCCTGCAAAATCGGCGGCATCGTCGCCAACAATGCCAGCGGCATGTGCTGCGGCACAGCGCAAAATACCTATCACACCCTGGCCGGGATTCGTCTGGTGTTGGCCGATGGCAGCCGACTCGATACCGAAGACCCCAGCAGTGTTGCGGCGTTCCGAAAGAGCCACGCCGAATTGCTGGAGCGTCTGGCGACACTGGGCCGCGAGACCCGCGCCAATGCCGAACTGGCTGCGAAAATTCGCCACAAATACCGTCTGAAAAATACCACCGGGCTGTCACTCAATGCCCTGGTGGATTTTGACGAGCCTGTGGATATCTTGAGCCACTTGCTGGTGGGTTCCGAAGGCACGCTGGGGTTCATCAGCGCGGTGACCTACGACACAGTAATCGACCACCCGAACAAGGCATCGGCGCTGATTGTGTTCCCGGACGTGGAAACCTGCTGCAACGCGGTTTCCGTCCTGAAAAGCCAACCAGTGTCGGCCGTGGAACTGCTGGACCGTCGCAGCCTGCGCTCAGTGCAGGACAAGCCCGGCATGCCGGCTTTCGTACAACAACTGTCGCCTAATGCCTGCGCTCTGTTGATCGAATCCCGCGCGGCCTCCTCCACTTTGCTGCAGGAACAACTGGCGCAGATCATGGCGTCGCTGACCGACTTCCCAGTGGAAAAACAAGTCGACTTCACCGAAGACCCGGTGGAAAACGCCCGGCTCTGGGCGATCCGCAAGGACACCTTCCCCGCCGTCGGCGCGGTGCGCAAAACCGGCACCACGGTGATCATCGAAGACGTGACCTTCCCGGTGGAACAACTGGCCATCGGCGTGAATCGCCTGATCGAGCTGTTCGACAAACATCACTACGACGAAGCGATCCTTTTCGGACACGCCCTGGAAGGCAATCTGCACTTCGTCTTCACCCAAGGCTTCAACAGCGCGGAAGAAGTCGCACGCTACCAGGCGTTCATGGACGACGTGGCGCAGTTGGTGGCCGTGGAGTTCGGCGGCTCGCTGAAGGCCGAACACGGCACCGGTCGCAACATGGCGCCCTTCGTCGAACTGGAATGGGGCAGCGACGCCTACCAGTTGATGTGGCAGCTCAAACGCCTGCTCGACCCCAACGGCATTCTCAACCCGGACGTGGTGCTCAGCGACGATCCACAGATCCACCTCAAACACCTGAAGCCGCTGCCCGCCGCCGATGAGATTGTGGATAAGTGCATCGAATGCGGTTTCTGCGAACCGGTGTGCCCGTCGAAAGGCCTGACCTTGAGCCCACGCCAGCGCATCGTGATCTGGCGTGACATCCAGGCGAAGAAACGCGCCGGCATAGACACCGCCGAACTGGAACAGGCCTACGAATATCAGGGCATCGATACCTGCGCCGCCACAGGCCTGTGTGCACAACGTTGCCCTGTAGGCATCAACACCGGCGAGCTGGTGAAAAAGCTCCGTGGCCGTAACGCGACCCATACGAAAACCGCCAACTGGATTGAAGGCAATTTCGCCACTGCGTTACAAGGCGCGCGCTTCACCCTGCATGTCGCCAACGGTGCGCGGATGCTGTTGGGGGCGCCACGCTTGGCGAAGCTTTCGGCAACATTGACCCGCTTGTCCAAAGGCCAGGTCCCGCAATGGACCAACGCCATGCCACAGCCGGAAAAGGCCATTCGCTTCAGCCCGAGCGTATCGGACGAACGCCCTCGGGTGGTGTATCTCGCGGCCTGCGTGTCGCGGGTCATGGGCCCGGCGGCGGGTGATAAAGAGCAAATGTCGCTGTACGACAAAACCCGTGGCCTGCTGGAAAAGGCCGGTTACCAGGTCGTCTTTCCAGACAATCAGGACAACCTCTGCTGTGGCCAGCCATTCGCCTCCAAGGGCTACGCCGAACAGGCCGAACACAAACGCCAGGAACTGATCGGCGCACTACTGCACGCCAGCCGCGGCGGGCTCGACCCAATCTACTGCGACACCAGCCCCTGCACGCTGCGGCTGGTTCAGGACCTCGGCGACGTACGACTGGACCTGTACGACCCGGTGCGTTTCATCCGTACGCATTTGATGGACCGACTGGACTTCACCCCGCAGGAAGCGCCGATCGCGGTGCACGTCACGTGCAGCACGCAGCATCTAGGCGAGAGCCAGGCGTTGATCGATCTGGCGCACAAATGCAGTAAAAACGTGGTCATTCCGGAAGGCATTCACTGCTGTGGTTTTGCTGGCGACAAAGGCTTCACCACGCCGGAATTAAACGCCCATTCGTTACGCACGCTGAAGGACGCGGTACAGCAATGCAGCGAAGGGATTTCCACCAGCCGCACCTGTGAGATTGGTCTGACACAACACGGTGGAATTGACTACCACGGGCTGGTCTATCTGGTGGATCGGGTGACCCAGGCCAGAGCGGTCTGACACCGAAGCACAAAAAGAAGGGGCAATAACGCATAATGCAAAAACCCGTTCCCACAGGGATTGTGCGTTAGGCGTCATTGCCCCTTTTTCGCACCCTCCTCCCGGAAAATCTTTCACTCCCTCGCAAGCGAAAACAGAACCCTTGCACGCCTCCACAGTCCATTTGTTAAGCCCCAATCAGCGTGGCCCATCCCCACCCCCGTTCCAGGAGATACCCATGAAGCGTTCCGCCCTGGCTGGACTGCTCCTCACTGCAACAATGCTGGCCTCCTCCGCATACGCCTCAAACGATAGCGATCAATGCGTAATGAAGCTCCAGGAGGTCAATAGCAAGCTGTCCAGCGCAGCCACGCTGGACGCCGCCACCAAAGGTGTCGTCGTCACCAAAGCCGAACAAGCCAAGGCCGCCCACGCCTCCAACAACGACAGAGAGTGTGTTTCCCTGGCGCAGCAAGCGCTCCAGGACATTCAAAGCCACTTGAATAGCCATTAGGGCCAGGCCAGATAACATGCAGGTAAGGACAGAAGGTCGACTCGCCGCGCGTATTGGCGTACACTTCGCTTACCTGCTGGTTACACACAGCAGGTTCGGGGCCGCTTTGGATTCGACGCCGGTTGCGAAACTTTAGGTGCATGCCGACTTGGTAACAGAAGTCGTAAATCCACTGTTGCAACTACTTATAGTTGCCAATGACGAAACCTACGGCCAGGAATTCTCTCTCGCTGCGTAAGCAGCCTTAGATCCTGAGCTTCTGGTACCTTCGGGTCCAGCAATCATCAGGGGATGTCTGTAAACCCAAAGTGATTGTCATATAGAACAGAATCGCCGTGCAGTACGTTGTGGACGAAGCGGCTAAAACTTACACAACTCGCCCAAAGCACCCTGCCCGTCGGGTCGCTGAGGGTTAACTTAATAGACACGGCTACGCATGTAGTACCGACAGCGGAGTACTGGCGGACGGGGGTTCAATTCCCCCCGGCTCCACCACTTTTACATCTAAAGACGTCCACGGACGTCTTTTTTTGTGCCTACAATCCAACAAAATCAAGGGTTTAAGCGCTTCTGGGTGCCAACGAGGTATTTGGAGTTCCAGACAGTTTGGTATCCCAGGTGGTATCCAGAGCTACCCGGTGCTATTTTTAGGATACCAAAACGGTGCCCAAGGTAGCTCCCATGCCTACTCAAGCAACCCGTCTCTCCGATCGCCAGCTCAAGGCGGTCAAGGCAACTGGTAAAGACTTCGTCCTTAGCGACGGCGACGGCCTACAGCTTCGAGTACGCGCCAGCGGCTCGATGATGTGGAATTTCAATTACCGCGAACCGTTGACCAGAAGCCGTATCAATATGGCACTCGGTCCATACCCCGACCTCTCGTTAGCCAACGCCCGGAAGAAAGCCGCAGAAGCGCGTGAGTTGCTCGCTCTGGGCATTGATCCCAAAGCTCAACGCGATGAGGTAAGGCAAGCCAAACTCGCTGAGACCGAGCACACCTTCGAGAAGGTGGCCACCGCCTGGTTCGAGCTAAAGAAGGACTCCGTGACGCCAGCATATGCCGAAGACATTTGGCGCTCGCTAACGCTGCATGTTTTTCCAGACTTGAAAACAACGCCTCTCTCGCAGATCAGCGCCCCGATGGTCATCAAGCTCCTTCGTCCCATCGAAGCCAAAGGCAGTCTCGAGACAGTGAAGCGACTGAGCCAACGACTCAACGAGATCATGACCTACGGGGTAAACTCCGGGCTGATTTTCTCTAACCCACTCAGTGGTATTCGAGCGGTATTCAAGAAGCCCAAGAAACAGAACATGGCCGCGCTACGACCAGACGAGCTTTCCGAGCTCATGATCGAAATCGCGAATGCCAGCATCAAGCGGATCACCCGCTGCCTGATCGAATGGCAACTGCACACCATGACCCGTCCTGCCGAAGCGGCTACCACCCGATGGGCAGATATCGACTTCGACAAACGCATCTGGACCATCCCGCCGGAGCGCATGAAAAAGCGTCGTCCGCATACCATCCCACTGACCGAACAGGCACTCGCGTTACTGGAGGCGCTCAAGCCCCACAGCGGTCACAGGGAATACGTGTTCCCGGCAGATAGAAATCCGCGCACCCACGCCAATAGCCAGACCGCCAACATGGCGTTGAAACGCATGGGCTTCCAGGACCGCTTGGTCAGCCATGGTATGCGCTCCATGGCCAGCACCATCCTGAACGAGCATGGGTGGGATCCGGAGCTGATCGAAGTCGCGCTGGCGCATGTCGAAAAGGACGAAGTCCGAAGCGCTTACAACCGAGCTGACTACATCGAACGCCGGCGTCCGATGATGGCTTGGTGGAGTGAGCACATCCAGAAAGCGGCCACTGGCAACCTGTCGGCATCTGCGATCAATCAAACCAGGGACCACAACGTCGTGCCGATACGGTGAGCGCTCACCGGACGCCGCCGGTAACCGAAAATGACTCCCCAGATGGAGTGATGGTTGATTTGGCGACAGCGGCGATACCGGCGACAACCCTTGTAATACTTGGCCTGCAGCATGGCGACAGAAGTGGCGACTGTCGCCGCTACAAGCCTCTCTCTTGGGGCTTTCTCGGCCAAGCCCACGCGAGCAGGAAGGCTCCGCATTCCCACTCGCATGGGCTCTGCGTAATTGCATCTCACTTGACCACCTAATTGCATTGCCACTGACCAGTTGTTTGCATCCGACTTGACCAGTCATTTGCATTCGCGCTGACCAGCCGTTTGCAGTTGATGGCTGTCAGCGGGTGCCACTCAGCGCGAGTGCGTCAGCCAAGCACTGAAGGACTGCAACCGGCCGATTCTGTTGAAAAAGTCGACCCGCCCCGGCTAGCCATGCATCGAGCGGTGAAAGCGCATTTTTTGCACGCCGCTACGTCAAATCTGAGTCTTGGACCTTCTGCGCAAAACACAGATTTCAATCTCAGACGCGTACTTTTCTGCAGTGGAAACCGAAGCCGACTTTTTCAACAGAATCGGCCAATAACAGCCCTTCGCGAAGCACTGCAACTGCCCTAGTGGCTTGATAAACTCTCGGGCCACTCAGCAAAACATTCAATAGTATGATCCCGTCATGGGCGTCCGTTGACCCACTCCATTTCAAACACCACCCGCACTCAGGAGAAAAAGGTTGTCCTTTTTGACTATGTGCCGGCGGCTACAGGCGGATGTGGTTGCGTCGTGATCGGGAGGCGGCTATGGGGGATCTAGTGCGGCAATACAAAACTCTAGAGACCTATCGCTCTCATCGATTTTAGGTAAGACTCCGAGGAACCATTTCTAACGGAAATGACCACCTTTTCGACCTCCTTCCAGGTTCGCCCTTTAAACTCGGGGCGAGCGCGACGAATTATTTTCGCAAGTTGCTCATTGTCGTAGTGTGTAAAGTTACTAATGAGCATCAGGATTGCAAAATTAGTATTAATGGAACCGCAGGCTTCTTCATAAGCTCGCCTTCTTTCCAAGGTTTTCAGCCTTGCTAGCTGACAAGATTCGATAACCGCTAATGCCCTAGCTTTCTGCTTTTCATCACCGATTGCCTCGAATATGTATCCTTCTCGAATTAAGAGGTGTTCGCTGTAGCGGTGCAGATAAGGATGAATCCAGTTGAAATCATCTGCACCTATCGGGTAAGGGCAATTGGGCGTAAGAGTTGCACTTAACACGGGATCATCGGTTTTATTTTTATTGCATGGCTTGCAAGCAGCAACTAAATTCATGCGCTCGTAAGTAAATCTTTCCATTCCGACAATTGCTTTGGCGACGATATGGTCAATTTCGTTACGACCTAAATCAATACTTATTCTTCTGCGACAATATGCGCATGCATAATTTTGTTGTTTAAGTAGTTTTTTTCGCAGCCTATCACGAACATTTGCCAAGGATGCCTTTGTCCATTCCTTATGCTTACCCTTGAAATATTTTTGTATTGCTGCGGCATCTGATTTCGACCATTGTGCAGGTGAAAGAATTTCAAAGCCAGTCATGACACACCAATAATTTTCTTTATGGAAATTAGTAGCGATAGAACAGGGTCTTCCTCCGGTAGGCCAGAGGTGAAATCTTCGACCTTCACAAGCAGAGACTTTATTTTGCTTTTGTTTTTTTCCACGCCTTCGGATACTGATTTTAGAAGTAAGTCTAATGCACCTACTAATTCAGGAGACCGTGTGCTCTTGAGATCAAACTTATCCTCTAAGATATCATTCGACTGCCATCCCGCTGGAATCTCAGACGGCACTGCCACAATATCACCGCTCAACTCATCTCTACGTAATATAATAAGGTCGGTATGAGTCGGACTCATACTGCTAACAATGAGAGGGGAGTGAGTTGCGACAACAATATGGCAATCTCTAGATTCCACCAGCGCAGCAGACAGGTCTCCCATATACTCACGTTGCCAAGATGGATGCAAGGCGCTTTCCGGTTCGTCGATGAGTACAAGCATGTTATCTTTCGCACGTAAAGCTAAGCTAACAAATGTAGAAAACAATCCCCATTGGCCAGCGCTGAAGTCTTCAGGGGTGCGGTCGTTGAATAAAGGACGCCTCAAAGCTATCAGATTATAGCGCAATGCTTCGCTTACTAATTCTCGATGATAAGTAAGACAAATATCGTCGGACAATAAATCAAAAATTACGGGCTCGCCACGGCTGGCCTTGAACTGCGACATTATCGCCTTGCGCTTCTCTATATCCAACATTAGCGTGGCTGGTTTGGTAAAACGACTGTCGTCACCCGATGAGCCAGGCTGCGACTCTATAAATAGCTCGAAGCGCGTAGAGATTCCCGTTTTTGCAGATATTTTTGAAATGAAGTTTTTTAGATTATCCGATACGCCATCTCGGCTTAATGCTGCTGAGACCAACGCTTGCACGCTCTGATTTCTGCTGACTAAATTTTGATTGTGACGCGGGCCTATATACTCGTAGATTTCAGCTGAATACCGGCCGTCAGGCCGAGTATTGCCCTGTCGTTTTTTTGTCGGAAATCTATCATTAGGGATTGCAGACAGCGCGATAATAAGAGAAGGATTGCTGGAAAACTCTGTGCCGATAGAGTGGTATTTCATGCCATTTAAAAACTCATGCTCTCTTAAGGCATCGTCAAGCAATCCCCGCAATATCGTGCTTTTTCTCGTGCCATTTGCACCGAGCAAAATAGTTACTCTGTTTTTCTTTGAGCTTGAGTAAGGGAGAACAACTTGATCGCCCCGCTCTGTAGGGAGATGGAATTTTCTTATTTGCAACTTGCCAATCCTTTATGTTGACCGCGTCACCCGACTGATGAGACCTCGCAACGAGATCCTAAAAACGCTAGCCGCTTGAGGATAGCTAGCCTCATGGGTTTCTGCTATCACTATTGACGCGCCGTATCTGAGGCTCATTTTCTTCCATACAATATCAACAACTCGCTGTTTGATGATGTAGGCGGTACGACGGACTCCCACAGATGGCTATTATCTGCCTTTACGACGGACAGCAATTGGCCGACCTTTGCGGAGCCTCAGAGGCTGCAATGGGTCGACTTCTGCCGGTCACGACAGACAGAAAACGGCCAGAAGCGCCCCCCCGCTCGGCGACTGTTCACAGCCCTTCGCGGCAGTCAGCAATCGGCCATACCATGATTCGACGCCCGCCACCTGTCAAGGCGCAGATTTCGCAATTGCTGGAGGTCCTCGTCTAGCTAAGAGCCGCCGGTGGACAAACTAGTGGCAAATAGGTAGCGTCCATCGCGACAAGAAACGCGACATGGCAGTTATGTGCTCAAAGAATTATCTACCAATGAGTTGAGTAATTGAAAATGAACTACCAGAAAAGCGTCGAGTTGGCCATAGCTCTTGGCTATGAGGGGATACCTGACGAGAGCGCCTACAAAGGTATCTATTACAGTAAAAATGGAATGATATGGATTCATGACATTGAAGCGTTGAAGGCGTCTTTGGGTTCTATTTCTAGCGAAGAACTGGAGAGTCTTAGCTACGATGTTGATGCATATAATAAATACAAGAACCATACAAACAAGATGGCTGATGATGAAATGAAATCTTTATATTCAGACCTTAGCCCTGGCGAAGGTGAACCTGCCTACTTGATGGACGGTATGTACCTTTTCCCAGATGGCAGTATACGTGAGATATAAACTCCCTCGTTCTTTGAACGTGCCGGTTCGACCCTAGCTCCGGGCGCCATATGAAACAACGATTTAGGCTCACCTTGCGGTGGGCCTCGGCCGACAAGCGGTAGATGTGTGCATAATAGCAACGCACTTGACCGACCAATTGCATTGCCGCTGATAATCACTTGTATCTGAGCGATATTGAGGTTGTCGCAGTGACCGAACGATCTGTAGCTGATAAGCAAGTCGCGGCTAGACCAGCAGACGGGAGCCAAAACTGAATGTGCCTGGGATATTGAAAGCCCTCTTTAACTTCACATGGAGGTAGTCGGGATTCGAAAGAAGTTTTTTTATTTTTTCTTCGTCAGCCTCAGACGTTTTCGCCCCAAGAATAACCTCTCGTAGAGCTGCGGTTGAAAACGAGTGATTGCCCGGAACCGAAGTCAGACGAAATTCCTTTTCATATTTCCAGTCTTCGGATTTCGTATAGAGCCCTGTTTGCAGCATAGCGTCTACTTGTCTGTTGTAAAAATTTTTACCTTGCTCGTCAGAGAAGTGCACATCGTCCCACGGTCGACAGAACTCACCAAACTCCTCAGTCAACTCTAAGAATTTTTCCATATATGGAGGATTTGGCAAATACTGAACGTCCCCTGAGCCGCTGATGCCATCAATTTGCAGAATTTCTGCATTAAAACCGAGGCATATTCCACGGTGGCCATCTGCATAGTGAGACCAAAGCAGTGCGTCATTTGCAGTTTTAGAAAGGGAAAGAATCCCTCTGCTCTGCATAAAGAGATAGAGGGCTTGATTCAAAGAAATTTCGTCGCCTTCTTTCGTCACGCCCTTTTTTATACTATCAAGCATCGTTATAAGAAACGATTTTCGACCTTCAGGATGCCTGTCTGTTTTATATACATGGCTCTTAGCGCGCTCATACTCGGATTTGACGTCGATTGACACGTCTAGTGGATCATTTAAATCTTGAGGGAGCGAGAAATAAAGCTCATTATTTCGAAATATATCCAAAGTTCTAGGTGAGCAGGATCGATACTTGTAGTACGTAGCAGTTTCTTCCACATCCATGTATTCCGCTCCTTTAAGCCGCGAAGTCTGAATTAGAAATGGCACTTTATACCGTCGTCACAGAATAGAGTCAAAAATCGACCTGTTCACTTGACGAACTGCTTCACCGCTGGTTTGGCGGACACCTTATCCGTCAGCTTCACGCCCTGAGGAAGTCAGTCAACCTAAATCGAGGTTCTTCAGGAGCGGTGGACCGCGCCGAGAACGCACCAGAACGTTTTTTGAGATTTTCCTTGTTATTACAGACCCTTATCTCCATCTATTGCGTTTGGTAATCAAACCAAAACATGGAGCTTCAATGAAAAATTTCGCCGTTGCATTCGTCGCCGCCTCAGCGCTGGCCTCCTCTCTGAGCGTTAGCGCCAACCCTATTCCCTTCAGGTTTCCGCACGTCGCTGGTAACTATTTTCACATCACCGGGACAGGCGCAGCTCAACGGATCGAGGTTGCCGTGGTGAAGGAAAATGGTGGGCAACCAGCCATTATCTCAGCACCGCTCAGCGACTCCGCAGCTCTCGGGGGTGAATCTTTGAATTTTGGTGACTGCGGGTCAATTCCTCTGGCCAAACAGCCTACAGCCTTGCCCATCACCAATCCGAAGATAACAAAGATTTTCCTCATGGGTAGCTTCGACGGGAGCTGTCCAATCTATCCGACACCAATCGAGCTTGTCAGGGCTGGCGACTAGCCGAAACAGCGACATTCTCGCTTTCTGGGCTCTCGACGGTACGCGCAGCGCGAAGGAAGGCAGGACTCGGACTTAGGTTCATATCAGTCGCCGATCGCCGCTGTAGGTCGCCAGCGACCATCGGTCAATGGCTCCTTCCGAAAGCGGACGGTGGCGACTGGCAGTTATTGGCCGTTCTCCGCCTGTCGTCACTACGGCGTGAGCTGGTCAAGTCGAATGCAAACGGTTGATCAGCACGAATGCAATTGACTGGTCAGTGACAATGCAAATGGTCAAGTCCATGCAATTACGCAGGCTCACATTAAAAACCGACGAACGACCACCCGACCATGGAAAACCACCGACCTCCAAGGTCTTCTAGCGCTACCGATTGGCGCAACAGCCGCCCCCAAAATACTGTTGACCGCGAGCAGAACGAGCGCTAAACCAGAACTGTACCAGCGCTGTCCTCGACAGCACCCAGGTAGCCAGAACCTTTGAGGCTACGCCACATCGTGGTGGTTCTCCCCAAGTGCGATTAGCGTCCGGCGGCTCGCACGGTCACAGCGATGTGATGGATGCCACTTCTTCCAGAATGCCCACTGCGGCAACTCATGCCCCCTCCTGGCTGCTCTGCAGCAACTTATCCGCTTGGCCATTTCTTGCGCCAACCTTTTGCCCGTCTCTTTGCCCCCTAAAGAGACGGGCGCTCTTACCGCTGCTGCAGCCCTGCTCGCATGGGGCTTTGGGGCTTTCCCCCTCGTGACAATCGGCGTGACAAACACCGAATGCTCACTCGCCACAGCGATGCAGATGATGGTGCCGCAGCCCACGGAATGGACTGCCCCTGACTGACAGTCAGGCATGCCCCGGTTATCGCATCACTGCCTTCACCCAACTCAGGATCTCGCGGTACCAGCCTCGTCAGCCAGTGCAGCCTCCACCCGCCCACCGCTATCGGTGTTCAGGAGGCCAGATCATGAGATGCCCAAGTTCCCGGTCGTAAGGAGCCGTCAGTCCCGCGTGAGTGGACAAACCTCACAGGTCGCAGGGGCCTTGATCCCTGATAACACTCAACAACCGTGGCGGGATGAGTGAGGACGAAGTCGATAATCTCTGGAGAATAGCGATGCAACTGTGCGAAGCATTCGAGCCACCACAACCATTGCTGGAATACCAGCAGGCGCCACTGTCCTACCCGGTCGAAGCACTCGGGGATCTGTTGGGCCCCGCGGTCGAACGACTGGCCGAGGTGATCGGCGTGCCCTGCGCCATGGCCGCGCAATCGGTGCTGGCCAGCGCTGCTCTGGTGAGCCAGGGTCATGCCAATGTCCAACTCGACGGCCGAACCTATCCGCTGTCCCTCTACCTACTGACGGTGGCGTCCTCGGGTGATCGCAAAAGCGCGGTGGATCACCTGGCATTAAGGGCAGCGCGCGACTGGGAGCGGCAGCAGTGGACCCTGTATGTGGAAAAGCTCAAAGCCTATCGCGCCGCTACCAGCATCATGGCCAAACCCAAAACCTCAACAGAGCGTGCTGAGGCCAAAGGCGGTGAGCTGTCCGAGCCGGTACCACCGAGACTGATCATTGCCGAACCCACCATTGAGGCCCTGGTCAAAAGCCTGTGCCAGGGCTTGCCCAGCATGGGCTTGTTCAATGATGAAGGTGGCCAGTTCTTGGGCAGCAGCACCATGAGCAAAGAGAACCTACTCAAGGCGATCACCACCTTGTCGACACTGTGGGATGGCAGCCCAATCGACCGGACGCGCTCCATGGCCGGAGAAAGCCTGCGTGCCTATGACCGCCGCCTCAGCCTGCACCTGATGCTGCAGCCCTACCTGGCCAACCAGCTGTTCAAAGACCCGGTGATCAATGGCCAAGGCATCCTCGGCCGTTGCCTGATCAGTTGGCCCGAGCGCCTGGTCGGCCAGCGGCTCTACAAGGCGATCGACTTGACCCGAGATGCCAAAGTCCAGCGCTACCAACAGCGGATCACCGCTCTGCTGCAAAAGCCCTGGTCGCTTCACAAGGATGGATCACTCAATCCCGCCGCGCTGGAGCTGACTTCCCGTGCCCGTCGTGCCTGGATTGATATTCACGACACCATCGAATGTCAGTCTGGCGAGTTCGGCGAGCTGGCCGGCGTCCAGCCTGTCGCGGGCAAGGCGGCGGCGAATGTACTGCGTATCGCGGGCGTGCTGGCCATGGTTGAAGAGGCCAGTGCGTTGGACGAAGGACACATCCAGCGCGCCTCCACGTTGATGGATTACTACCTGGCCGAGATCCAGCGCCTGACCGAACAGGAGCCGGTCAATAACCGATGCGAAGAGGCGGATCGACTGCTGCGCTGGCTGGTGCAGAAAGGCTGGACTCGCTTCACCATTCGCGACGTCAATCGCAACGGCCCTCGTTTTGCCCGCAAGAGCGCTGACCATACTGCTTCTTTATTGGTCGTGCTGATCACTCATCGCTGGCTGAGCAGCCGCGACGGGAAAACTTTCGAGGTCCGCCATGTTTCGCCTCAATGACGCGGTGCGCCGCCACCGGGCGCAACATCAACCACAGCCAGAATTGCGGTGTGTCGCTGCCTCTGTCGCCACCCTGTCGCCACGCGCCAGGCCAGAAACGACGCGGGTTGTCGCCACTGTCGCCGCTGTCGCCACACCACCCTTGGAGCCTGCTCACCTCGCCCGGCTGATCGAACAATTGCTCGAGGAAGGGGCACTGCTGCAACACCACGAGAACACCCTCCTGATCCGCTCGACGCACTGGCGGCAGCTGGACAGGCTCAGCCCTCACTGGAAAGCCCTACTGCTATTTCTGCAAACAAACGAAAACGGTGATGACGATGGCACTGGTCGGTCGGCGTGAGGGTCGCAACTTTGGCTATGGCCGCCAGCTGAGCTACGCCGGCCCACAAGCGCTCAAGGATCTGTTTGGCGGCGGCCACTTCGCCACGGTCAAAGCGCATAGCGATCGCTGGCAAGCGTTTGTGCGTTGGTGTCGGTCAGAGAACGGCCCCGGTTACAACGATGCGCGCCAGATCGATCGACAGACGCTGCAAGACTACGCCGCTTACCTGCGCCAGCAAATCCAGCAAGGTGAACTCTGCATCGCTACCGCGCAGAACCGCCTGAGCAGCGTCAACCGTACCCTCGCGGCGCTGCGCGCTGATCAGGACGTGAGGATCGCCAGTCCGAGGCAGGCCTTAGGACTGCAGCGCTCGAGCGTACGCACCCGCGCGCCGGATGGCCAGGACCGCCAACAGGTGAATCGAGTCGTGGAGGTTCTGGGCGAACAGCAACACGACCGGGTGGCCGCGATTGTCCTGTTGGCCCGAGAAACCGGCATGCGCCTACGAGAGGCAATCCTGGCTGACCTGCCACGACTGCACCGCGAAGCCGAACACTTAGGCCGCATCAACATCCAGGACGGCACCAAAGGCGGCCGCTCAGGGGCATCAGCGCCGCGCTGGGTCGTGGCAAATGAAGAGGTGAAAGCTGCGCTGCAGTTGGCTCGTAAGGCATCGCCGCCCCGCAGCCGCAACTTGCTGGCCCGAGACGAAAGCTACGCCGCGTTCCTGCAACAGACCGTGCTCCCCGCGCGCGAAACGCTGCATGAACACGGTCTGAAGGGCTTCCATGAACTGCGCGCAGCATACGCCTGCGAGCGCTACGAACAGCTCACTGGCCACGCGGCACCGGTCAATGGTGGCCACTACTATCGCATTGACCGCGGCCTTGATCAGCAGGCGCGCCAACAGATCAGCCTTGAGCTCGGGCATAACCGGATCGATGTGATGTCGGCCTACATTGGTGGCCGAGCATGACCAAGCCTTTCGATATGGCACTGTTCCTGAGCGGCGTACTGACTGGCTCAAAGGCCACTCAGCAACGACACCTACGGCAAGCCCGAATCATGCAAGCGGCCATTCAAAAACGATGGCAGCGCGATAATCCCTGGGCCTGGCAGCTCAAGCACGTGCGCTGGTTTCTCACTCAGCACCTGAAAGACCATTCCGACGCTACCCGGTATTACTATCGGCTCACAATTCTATTGATCTGGAAACGATTGGGGAGCTGCCAGCAATTGCTAACAAGTTGCACGAAAAATAAGAGCCTGCACTAATTTCTTAGACACGGTGACCGATTTATTGGGGCTTTACCGTCGGCAGCGACGGCTGCAGTCGTCCCCCAGAGGTAGGGCATTCCTCCAAAAGGCCGTGGACAATTCACCCAAAGACATCAACGCAATCTGTGTATCCAAGCGACATGGGCATTTGGAAAGAGACGGATGCTGAGGTAGGCTGCCCAACTTTTCAGAGAAACCTCACATTAGCTATGAAACTTCTCAACACATACGACGACCGTGACGAAGCCGAAGCAGCCGCCGAAAAGCTCATCGGTAACAAGCGCCTGGCCAGCGAGCGAGACGCTACCGTGGTCATCTACAACTTGTTCGGAATCCCCAACTGGGGCAATTTCCATCGACTGGGCATGTACAACTTGGGCGAGCTGAAGACTCTTCTGGAGCGTCGTGCCAGCTGGCAGGCTGCTGATCAGACCAGGCATGCAGAGATCATCGCCACGCTGCAAACCATGGCAAAGAACTACGGGATTGAAATACCAGGGCACTGGCTGTAGACAGCGAAATGGGCGCCCATCACGACGCCCACGTCCCCCAGGGACGACCTACTCAAACTCGTAGGTTTTCACCTTGAGCACATTGCAGTTTTCCTTCACTGAGCGCTGCAATGAATCATCAAAACCACTGCCACTGTTGGCTTGAATGTCGATAGATATGGTCACGTTCACGCCATGCTTGACCGTGAACTGCTGAATAACCTCATCGACTAGAGTGGCGAACTGCATTTTGGCCTTGACTGGATCCAGCTCTACGCTGGCATAGAACTGGCTGGGCAAGGGACGAGTGGGCTCTGGGCCGGGCTGCGCGTCGGGCTCGAGCTCAGGGCCTGGATCAGGATTTGGGCCTCGGCCTGGATCAGGATTTGGGCCTGGCTCAGAACTAATAAGACTCGCCTCATAAGCCTTAGCAGCACCCGGCTCGATCAGCAGATAGCTATCATTGAGGAAAATCGACGTCGACTTTCCAAATACAAATCCAAGGTAGCGCTCGTCACCTTGATCCATTTTATCCTTGCCTTGCGCCACAGCAAAAAAGTCACGGCTTTCCACACCCACACTCAGAGTACGGATAAACACTTGATCATCACGCAGGCGCGGCAGATACAAGTAGCAGCAGGTTTTCTGCCACACATCCAGCGCCCCTACTTCAGCCGCGCCGTCCTTCCAGAACCAGCGTTTGAGAATGTTGGCCAGGTGAATCGGTGCCCACTCAGTAATCAGCAATTCGTTGTCCTTGAGCACCCTCTCGATCTCCTGGGAGAGATTCGCCGCCCCAGGGTTGATCGGATAATGCTCCCAGACGATCTCCGTCAGATTGCCAGCATGTTGTACCGGCGCCAACAGCCACTTCCAGGTTTCCCGCAGCATGCGATTCAGGGTGTCCCGCGCCTGCTCCAGACTGGCGGCGGCATTCTTGCCCATCAGGTTGTCAAGGGTGATGCGATTGTCCTTGTAGTCACTAACGATGGACTCCCAGGCTAGCACCGAGCGCACGTGATCTTTCAAACGACTAACATTATCGGCATCAGCCGCTAGGAAAATCAGACGATTCTGCTTTTGCCGCGGCTGCTCGCCACGGTGCTTGAGAATCTCTGCCGCTTTGGCGATAGCCTTGCTCTGCCCGCTCTTGCTGTAGGCGGCATCGGGAGTCAGTATCACTAAGCGTAACGCCCAATCATCCGGCACATCCGCGCTGTTGGTGAACACATGCACACCACCAAAACAGCCTCCAATGTTACTCAAACGTTGACGGATAGCCGGGAATACATCCTCGCGGTCTTTGAAGCGTTTCTTACGCTCTTCCATCTCCCGGCGCAGATTCGGTCGAGTATCGAACCAGAAGTGATTGTTGCCTGTGTTCAAGTAATGCAGCTTATCTGTGAGACGACGCAAAGCATCCTTGTACAACCCGATTTGCTGTTCCGGCTGCGCACTTCCTAGCAGAACCCGTTCCAGCTCGATGCCACGTACCATCTGGTTTGCCGTAGTCGGTGCACTGCCCAGAAAGATGGTACGCGCCGTACGCCGACAGGCCTGCACAGCACCAAGGCGTGTGTCTTTGTTTTCGATCTCGGCTGTTTCGGCACGCGGGCCATCGATATCCCGATCCACCACCGGATCCCAGCCAGCCGGCAGGTAGTAGGTGAATTCGTTTCGCGTATCGGCATCACCGAATGGCAGGCTGCCAGCCATGATCAGAGGATCGTTGTTACCGTCTTGCCACAGGCTGTAGATGATCTTGGCCATCATTTTGAGCACGCCACGAGTGCGTTGGAAATTTTCCAGGCTCGACCAATCGTCATACAGGCGATCAAACACCTCGGGGTGAATCGGATAGGCCTGCTTCAAACGCTCGTAATAATGACTCTGCTGGGTTTCGGCAGGAAAGTCGGCGCTGTGGGCAGTGTAGAAATCAGCAAACTGGCGGCACACCTGCTCTGCCGCCAACTGATCATTGATACGACTGAACAACCGGCGCCGCACGATCTCGAAGGCCTCCTCGGTAGCCACCGGTTTCCACAGCGCCTGAACACGGCCGAAGTAATGTGACAGTGACTCCAGAGCACGCACGCCACGCTGACTACCAGCTTCCTTCTCCGACTCCGGCAAGGACGCCAGCATGACAGCCGTAGGCACGGCCTTGAGCGCTTCGGTAAGTGCCTGCACAAAGCTTAGATTGGAGTCGAAAGTGCCACCTGTGAGAGATACTCCTTCCTCGAACTGGCGAATATAGGCCACCAATTCGTCAACCAATATCACACATGGCGCGTACTGTTTGAGCAGCTTCTCCAGAACCTCCTTGCCTGGCGACGTACCGGAATGGTCGGCCTCAGCCACCAGCGCATAGCCACTATCTCCACCCAACTGCCAGGCCATCTCACCCCACAGTGTATGAATGCTGCTGGATCCACGGGCAACAGGCTGGTTTGGGGACGCATTGATGCCATCCAGAACGGCGATACGAGCCGGCACCAGCTCGGTTACTTTGGCCTTATTGAGAATTTCGCCAATGCCTGCCATCTCGCTGGATGGCACCTTGCCCTGGGCCAGGTGATAGACCGCCAGCATGGTGTGCGTTTTGCCGCCACCGAATGCTGTTTGCAACTGAATCACAGGATCACCGCCATTGCCAGTAAGGCGCTTGACCACTGAGTCCAGCAGAAGGCGCATTCCCTCGGTGATGAAAGTACGCTGGAAGAAAAGACGCGGATCCTGATACTCGGCGGCAGCCGTGCCAGTGTGCACGCGCGTGATGTCAGCGGCGAACTCCGCCTGCACGAAGGTGCCTGTGCGCACATCTTCATGGGGCTCGGCGATCAGTCGCCAGGGTTTCAGGCTCATTCCTTATCTCCAGTTACAACAGAGGCATGAGACAGCACTCCGCTGCTCATATGATCACAGACCCACCTAATGGCGCGCTGTGTAATTGATGCTCCATAACGTGCAGGTCGGAGCATGAGATCAGAGCTCCAAGGTGCTCTGGCTTCCGATATGACCAACTTCCTGACTAGCCTGCTCGATACCACTCCAGGCGCCTTGCAGCTCATTGTAAGCGCGAGCCTCTTCGGCCCAGCCCTGGCGTTCGCAAAGTGTGTAGAGCCGGTACATCAATGCGTTAACTGCGGCTATCTTATCGGGCATACGGGCCAGCAGCTGACCAGCAGCTGTTTCGCCATCCTGACTGAGGGCACGGATCAATTGATGCAAAACCTCCCACACAGGTACACGGTTGTCGTTTTCCGGCGACCAGTCTCGAGGCATCTCGGCCCATTTGAGCAGGCGTAGATTTCCGCCATAGCTTTCCGCCACACCGGCTTCCGTCAGGCCTCCAACGCTGGTGCCCTTGGCACGGGCCAATACATCGGCATCGCCATACTTGCCTTCAGCCCAACCATGCTGCTCGAACCAGGCCAAGCAGAACTGGGTGTCGTGATCGAAGTCATCTTCGCCGATAAAGCGGTTGATCAGTTGCAGCGCGCTGCGCACGCTCATGGTCGAACCGTCAGCTTCCAAAACTGCGCTGTATTTGCTGAACACCTCCATACCCGGGCCAATAATGGCTTGGGACAAATCCACCGGAGCCACCGGCGAGTTGATGCCGCCACGGGTCATATCCAGCAGAGCTTCCGGCAAGGTGCTATTTAGTTCGCGAATAAACTCGCGGCGAGAAATAGTCAGGGCATCTGCTGCGCGTTTGCGGCAGACCAACACGATGCTGGAGGCCAAGGCGTTGGTGCCGGAGCCAATCATCCGGCTGCCCAGCTCCGTGCGCATCGGCCAAGTCCCACTCAAGGCAAAACCGGCCTTCAGCACTGCGGCGAGGAATGTTTCCCAGCCAGTGCTGGAGGTTCCGGCCTCACCCTTGGTTTCCGCCTGCTTGAAAGCGTAGTAGATGGTCACCGGAAACGCTGGATGAGCCTGCTCGACTAGGTTGTGCATGGCGGCGGTCATGCCATCGAGGAAGAAGGCTTCGGCCTTGTCCTTGCTACCATGACGATAAGGCGTAGCCACCAATTCCTCGGCCTTAGGCACTGCCAGAGTGGCGTACAGACTCGGATATATTGACCGTAACGAGCGGCGCAGCCAGACATAGAAGAAGTCTGACAGATCCGCATAGCCGATATTGTCGTAATACGGCGGATCAGTAGAGATCAACTTATTAGCGCTCACCTTCTGTGTTTGAGCATCTGCCTGCACACTAAATCCAGCGCAACCATGGTTAAGTCGATCCAGAGCTTCCCATAGCGAATAAACTGTTCCATAAATATCCCCCCCTGCCCCACCAATCGGGTTTGTTTCTACATAATCCCAAACCATTGGTAGAGCCTGGCGACCAAAAGTGTTGCGCATGCGATCCATTTTCGACTCCCACGCGCACAGGGTCGTATTTCGGTCCGTTGCTTTATCTACTGCAAACGCTAAATAAACTCCCACCGCTTGCGCATATGCCGTGGCTCCGCAACCTCCCTGATCAAGCCCTAGACCATCGTCAACCATACCAGCAACCAGCGCATCCTCTCGCGCACGGATGATGGCTTCCTGAACCAGATCGGAGAAGGTGGTCAGCGCCACTAGTTGGCGAGCAGTAAAAAGGTCGCCCCATGTTACAAGACCATAGGGAGTGCAATTTCCTCCTGTCATACGGGTTGGGATATCACCAACTGGCTTCCAATCTGCTTGGGTAGCCAAAGCTGTCGCCTCTTGCTCGGATGTCGGAGTTAGATACACACGACCACGCCTACCCTCCGCAACAATTGCCATCAAGCGAGCCCCCATACGCCCGGCTTTACCTTCTAGCTTGATGTAATCACCGCTGACAGGGGTGCCAGACAGTAAACAAAGAAAATTCGCACCACGCCCTTCCGCCTTAGTCCCGCTTTTAGCATTTTCGGGCGGCATACCTACTTTGACGACAAAGCGGTAGCTATCCCCCTCAACCACTGGCTCAACATGAACCTCTTTACCTACCTTACTGGACAATACAAAAGTCGAAACCAGCGGCACTTCGGCGTGACTGAATGCGGGGTTGGGGCTGCGAACGGTTCGCGCCCATAGCCAGGCGATCACAGTGAGCGTTTCCCCTTGATATTGAGCAAGCTCGGGGCGCTCGACAACCATCTCTGAGGTCACCTCAATCGGTGGATACAGATCGCCGATACGCTGCTGCGCCTGTTCGTGCATCCAGGCACCATAGCGGCGTACATCTTCGGCCAGCCCCCTGGAGCCCGACCAGTCCTCAAAGGCATCACGGGTCGCCTTCTTCTTGCTGCCCTTGTCTGCTGCGACTTCTGGTCCAACAGGCGCACGATCAGCAAACTTGGGGGGGATCTCAATCATCGCCTTGTTGATGGTCACTGCCACCGGGTTAAGGTCGGAGGCATAGCTCTCGAGCCCCAAACGCTGAGCCTCCAGCGGCAGCGCGCCACCACCAGCGAACGGATCATGGAAGCCAGGTAATTTTTCCGGGTTGAATAACTCGGCGGCCTGCGGATGGCTCCTGTTGAGTTCGCAGGTCTCACGCCAGCTTTTCCAGATCTCCGCCCGAGCCCGCTCCAGCACCTCTTCGTTGTTGGTATTTTCCCACAGCACCAGGTCTTCGATAATCTTGAACAGACGCTCGCGCTCAGCTGTAGCCTTCTCTTTATTCACTCCGTACTTGAAGCCACCTCCCTGCTGGTAGCCTGGGTCGTTAACCATTTGGGCAAAAATTACCGCCCGCGCAGCTGCCAAAGGCCGCCGCGCCCACCACAAGTGCAGGGTGCTGGGATGACCATGACGAATCGACTTCTCACGAGCTGCCGCGACGTTGATTGCGTCAAGCGGCAAGGCCACTTCGATGAGCTTTTTCGGGGCTTTGATGGCAGTCATAACAGTTCCGGGGCTTCCTGGCGGATAACGTCTTCGGCAATACGGCCAAAGAACTGGCGCGTCAGGCTGAAAAAAGGGTTCAGCGTTTGGTTTCGGGGCAACAGATCGACACCAGCCAGGCAATGTAGGCTCATGTCGCTGGTAATATGTTCGTCGAAGAGCACTTCCAACTCAGCCCACCATTTACGACGAAGGGGCACGAGATAAGAGCTATTCAAGTTGAGCAGGTCGATAGTGTACTGCGCACGCTCCTGGTCTGTTGTTTCCAAACCGTGTGCCGGAACGACTCGACCATCGGACAGGTAGGCGAAAAAACGCGAGCAATCCGCTTGATGGCATGAGACGAAGCGCTGCATATCAACGCTTTGCCGCTTGCCGGGCGCATGACCTCCAAATACTTCCGCCCCTAGAGCCTTCAACGCCGGGAGGTCACTGTCGCTAGCCAGAGCACTAGCAGCGAGATTGGTGTAGTCAAAGGTCCGGTGTGGTTGCTGGCCTTTGTTCTCCACATGCTCAATGTGATAACTCAAGCCTTGCTGGTCGGAACGCAGCTCGCTATAGCAACACAACCGATACTGTTCAGACAGTAGGAGCTCCATGACCTCTGGCTTATGACCAAAGCTCTTCCAGCGGCTGGTGGCAGCTCCATGCGTTTGCGGCGGGTTGGCATGCGACTTTTTCAGGTGAAAACCACCATCACCCAGTTTACTGATGGCTCTCATCCTTTCAAAGCCTTCTGACGCTGGATACTGCGTTGCAACCGCTGTAGCTGTGGGTGCTGTTCGCCCAAGGCTTCGACCAATACCTGCATGAGCTGAATAGCGTCGGGGTCGTCGTACAGGCCCTGATCGACCATTTCAGTCACGCGTTGCAGGCCAACTTTTTCCTCAACAGGTGGCTGGGGATCAACCTGCATCACACTCTGCAGCACATCGCCGCTAGGCTCGCCATAGGTCATACCCAGCGGCAGAGCAGCAATTAACTGGCCATCCACATCAGGGCCTATGACGCGGATATTTTCGCGCCGGACAGTACTAAGCACCTGCGGGCTGTGGGTGGTGACGATGAATTGCAGTTCGGGAAAGGCGGCCTGTAATGATCCAACAATCGTTTGCTGCCATTGTGGATGCAGGAACATGTCCACTTCGTCAATCAAAGCAACACCAGGTGTCTCCAATGGAGCATTCGCGCCCAAATGCGGGTTCAGCTTGTAGGCACGGAAAGCGAGGTCGGCCACCATGGCGATTGCATTTCGTAAGCCATCGCTGAGTATTTCAACCGGCAAAACGCCATGCTGGGGGTGATACATAACCAGTTGTTGTTGGTGGCTGGCGCTATATTCAAGGTCGTGCCAGCCGGTTGCCGCCGTTACCAAAGTGTTGATGGCGGTTTTGATGACGTGAATGGTCTGCTCGAACCGACGTCCGGTTTCAGACAGTTCCGTTTTTTTCTCCAGTGCAATCAGTTGTAACTCGCGGTAGCTGCGGTACACCCAGCCATACCAGGCCGTAAATGCCTTGAAACTGGAGGTGTAAGACATGCAGTTGAGATAGCCGGAGGTGCGGGAGTATTCACTCTTATCGAGCGTGGTTTCGGCAGCGATCGATGAAAAGCGGCCTTCAAACCACAGCCGTGAGGTACCCAAGTAGGTCACAAGCGGCAGGGTCACGGGTTGATCAGCACGCACCAGTTTTTCCAACGATCGGCCATATTCCGTCATCTTCTTTACTGCAGCATCACCTGTAGTATTAGTGCCCTTTTTCATACGGAGTCGTTGCTGTATCCAGTGCTTTTTGCACTCGGTCTTAGACCAATCGCCCCAGGCCTCTATACTACTTGGTGTTTGCGGCTCCATATTATCTTCAGCCATCAATGCCATGCGCACATCATCAGTTTGTATGCTGGCTGATTTTCCAGTCTGACTTCCTAAATCGAAGCCTTTGACGTAGGGCCAGAGCGCTACCCTTGCCGCATCCAGAATTGTTGTTTTACCACCGCCATTAGGTGCAATCAGCACTGTCAGATTCTTGTGAAATTCGATCTCGAACTGTTCGAAACCGCGGTAATTCTTCAGACGCAGCTTGTCGAGCTTCACAGGCTTTCCCCCGGTTTGACTGCACGAGCCAGCAGCTCTTGCAAGTCATAGTTCACGCTAGCCACGCCGAATTCAGGCTCTGTCTTGAATGGATGCTTGATGTAGTGCGGGCCATCCACCTCATCACCATCCACCAGCACTATGGCAAGAATGAACTTCTCGCCCTGGTTGAAGCTGGAGAAGATTTCATTCTTAGTAACGGTGACGGTGGTCGAGCCTTTCACTCGGCCTTTAACCTCAATGTGGCGGTCGTCACGAATGCTGCCGTCGGCTGACACAGGTGGGCGAGCTGTGACATCCCAGCCGCACTTCTCGGCGGATACGTCCTTGATGGTGTGGCCCAGTGCTTGCTCGGCAGCGATGACTGCATGCATAGCAGCCCATTCGATACGCGAGCGAGCAGCAGCATCAGCGCAGAAGGTGCTGTCACCACGGCGCTGAGCCAACAGACCCGCAGGAATCACCAATGCGCCCCCCATCACCACTGGAGTGGATGAACTGACCTGCTGCATGGTTTGCAACTCACGTGTGCGCTGCTCCAGTCGAGCGGTGAGTTCTTCGTAGCGGCGTCGGGCATTTTCCGGCTGCATACGCGGCTGCTTGCCTGCTGCCACATCGTCGCTGAGTTTTATGTAGCGCTCCGACCAGTAGTTGATTTCCTTGACCAAGCGCTCATGCACAGCGGCCAGCACCTTTTCGCTTTGGCGCTGCACGCGGGTCTTCACTTCGCCGTAGTGCTCAGGCACCAGATGTTGAGATGCATGCTGCAGGGCTAGGTTCTCCAGATTTTGCTCGATCCAGGGAGCATTGAGTACGTCTTGAACCAGTGACAGCTCGACAGACTGGATCGGCAGCAAATCCAGATGCGGTGCCCAGCCTGCATTGATGCTGTTGCCCTGCGGGTCGATCTCGACGAATTGTAGGCGACGCGATACCACCTTCGGCTCTGCGCTGGCCTGGCTGGCACTTTCGCGCACACAGTGGTCGAGCATGAACAGTACTTTCGGCGTTATGCCGTCGTCATTGGGGTCAACCAGTACCGCTCCCTGTTTGAGCTTGCTGCGATGAGCAGAGAGGATGAGGTCGGTCAGGGCCTGCATGAGTGGATGACCTGGATGAATCAAATCTGCCATCTGCTTTCCTTGCAGCCGTACATGCTGTTTTTCAAAGCAGATGCGCTCGTACTGACGCAGCACCGGGGTGCGGCTTTCGCCTATCACGCGGTCACGCTCGCGCAGGGCGGCCGGGACGTGACGAATCTCGAAGCGCGCCGGTTCACGAGCACGCAGCTCGCCACCAACGCTGGCGAAGGCCTCATTGAAAAAGGCGCGAATGAAATATGGCTGTAGCTTACGCGCCTCGGCCTTTTCCATTTCCTCTTTGACTGCGTAGAGCTGGTCGAGGCTCATGTGCTGCTCGACCAGGGCGTTGCGCCGGAGAATTTCCTTAAGGTGCTCAGTATCCAGCGCGCCTTCGATCACTTGTGTCATCTTGGCGCGGGTTTCAGGGGCATCGCCATAACGGATGGCTTCAACCAGCAGATCTTTGAGCGAGATGTTATCGAAGGCTTCACCAAGAATGTCGAACACCTTACCACCGAGAGCCTTCTTCTCGATCTCCAGCTTGTCGAACAGTTTCTGGAACACCTCACCTTCGCGGGTTTCGTTGGCGACGATATTCCACAGATGGCAGACCTGATCTTGGCCGATACGGTGAATGCGGCCGAAGCGCTGCTCCAGACGGTTGGGATTCCATGGAAGGTCATAATTGACCATCAGGTTGGCGTTTTGCAGGTTGACGCCCTCTCCCGCTGCATCAGTGGCAATCAGCACCTGTACGCTGGGGTTGTGGCGAAACTCTTCCTGAATCTTGCGCCGCTCATCACGGTTGGTACCACCATGAATGGTAACGATGGCGTCTGGCGTACCGAGCATGTCACCAATGCGAGCCACCAGGTAATTTAAGGTGGCTCTGTGCTCGGTGAAGATGATCAGCTTACGACGATGCCCGTGGGTGAACATCTCTGGGGTATCTTGCAGGAGGCAGGACAGCTCTTCCCATTTTTTGTCGCTGCCTGACGCCACCAGTCGCTGCGCCTGGTTTTCCAGACCCTGAAGAATACAGACCTCTGTCTCCATCTCGACGATGGTTTCAGCGGCACTGGCCTGATCGACCAGTTGCTCGGCGTATTGCTCGTACTCGTCGGCGCTGAGTTCTTCATCTAGATCATCAATGTTGTCCGGCACATCAATGCGTTTCTTGACCAGATACTCACCCAGCGTGCTGGCTATGTTGCTACCGCGCAGGAGGATCTTCTCTTCCTCTATGCGGTTTTCCAAGCGTTTGCGTCGGTTGCGCAAAGACTGGTAAATGGCTTCCGGACTGGAGGCCAGTCGGCGCTGCAACTGGGTAAGAGCGAAGCCGACGTTGCTTTTTCGCTGGGCATCAAGGCGCTCAGCCAGATTCATCTGGTTGCGAACGTACTCGGTCACATCATGATAGAGCTCAGCTTCAAGATCAGAGAGCTGGTAATTGGCTGTGTAGGCACGGCGCTCGGGAAACAGCTTAGTGCCATCGAACTTGAGCAGCTCTTCCTTAACCATGCGACGCATCAGGTCGGAGACATCGACCTTGTGTGCGCCCTCGCGAAACTTGCCATAGAAGCGGTCGCCATCAAGCAGAGACAACCAAATCTGAAAGTCTTCTTCCTTGCCATTGTGCGGAGTGGCAGTCATCAGTAAAAAGTGACGAGTGATCGAGCCGAGCAGCTCACCTAGCTGGAAGCGCTTAGTCTTGTTGACCTTGTTACCGAAGTAATTAGCCGAGAGTTTGTGTGCCTCATCGACAATGATCAGATCCCAGTCAGTACTCTTGAGTTTTTGCTGATAGTCCTCATTACGCGATAACTGGTCGAGCCGGGCAATCAGCAAGTTCTGCTCTTCAAAGTAGTTACCGGAAGCACACTGCTCCTGCTTCTCACGGCTGAACACCTCGAACTTGACACCGAACTTCTCAAGCAGTTCGTCCTGCCACTGCTCGGTAAGTGAGCCGGGTGAAACGACCAATACGCGTCGAGCATCGGCACGCATGAGAAGTTCTCGGATCAGCAGACCAGCCATGATCGTTTTACCCGCCCCTGGATCATCAGCCAGTACAAAGCGCAGCGGCTGACGTGGCAGCATGGATTCGTAAACAGCGGAAATCTGATGCGGCAGCGGGTCGACGTTCGAGGTATGCACCGCCATCATCGGGTCAAACAGATAGGCCAACTGGATACGCCAAGCTTCCAAGGCCAACTTGAAATCCGCGCCTGATGAGTCAAAGGCCCAAGGCTTGCCAGCCTGTGCAAGTTCAAGACGGGCCTCGTCGGAACGGAACAGCATCTGGTCACCATAACCACCTGCCCCCTTCTGGTAGACAACGCTGACCGCCGAGTCGCCGACCTTATCGACGCTGACGATCTTCACAACCTCGTCGCCATGCAGGCCACGAATTTGGGCGTTTTTCTTGATATCTTCCAGTTTGACCATTAGTGGGCATCCTGCTGTATGGAGTGATTACCGGGGAGTTGGTAGCCTGGGGCAATGGCCAGGTTTTCCACGCCATACAGGGATAAAGGATTAGCTAAGCAAAGCTGATACTCCGGCCCCGGAAGACTGTGGTTAGGACTGCAATCGACATTCCAGCGGCGCAACAAGTAACCGACCACAGCAGCGCGACATTCTTTACGCAGCAGCCCCCCCTGCATCTGGTAATCCAACTCGATGGCCTGTTTGTAACGGATAGATGGGTGGGGACGCAGTTCGAGGTCGACGATGCGATTCCACTGTTTATCCTGGGAAACCTGCTCGTCGAACCCGACCAAACTATCGTCTAACTCTACCCGGAGGATACGAGTTAGAACGAAGTCTCGAAACTGCAGATGGCGGCGATCAAACCCCCGCGCATGCCAGCGCAGGCCAGTGCCCACCAGGCTATGTGGTACCAGCACTCTCTCCTGCTCACCACTGCTGAGCGAAACATAAGTCATGCGCACAGGCAGATGCTTGTAAATAGCCTCGCAAAGCACAGTAATCACCTGCAATGAAGGCGCATTGAGGATATGAGGCGTTTCACAGGGCCATTCCCTCTCGGCTTTACCAGGCAGCCCTTTGCTGTAGCACTGACTAAGGGCCGTCAATACAAGTTGAGGGTCATAATCGAATAGCGCACTGAATCCTTTTCCGCGCACATGCAGACGAAGACGCTTGTCGTACTCAATATTAGCCGGAGCCAGACTGTGATAATGCGCCAGATCCTTGGTTGCCTGTGCAGCGGCAATACCAAAGCGCGTCATCAGCTCCGCTCGCGAAGCCTCACCTTTCAGTAGCAATAGATGTTCAATGAAGCCTAAACGCTCACGCTGGGCATGACTTAGATCGTCCAAACCGCGAGACGGAATGACTACCGAATGATTCATCCATACCTACCAGCTGAAAAGTAGCCGGAATTCTACTCAATTTAAGCCTCACTTAGAAGACAAATTAGCCATCAACCATTTCTGCGCCATGCCACGCCACCGCCCCAACCTAACTCAGCCGTTCATCACGCTCTTCGATGCCGTGGCCGTGGCCGTGGCTGTGGCTGCGCCCCCCCTGCGTGCATTGCCTGCTTGTTTCCACCTCGCCTCGCTGACATCATCAAGCCATCACTTGGGATGAGACTTGTCATTCCAACTCTCTCGCAGGTTCCGCCAACTCCAGGAAAAACCCTACACATGACGCAGCTCCTCAAGGACGAACTTCAAACACTGTTAAGCGGCCTCGTCACTTCCGATATTGTCGTAGCCAGCACCTACGTTGCTGCCTTGCTAGGCGGCGATTCGATACGCGGCAGCGACGACCGTCACGTAGTAGGCCGATTGACAATTCCCGAATACGGTGACTCACGTCCCAAGCAGGGCGTGGATCCTGCCAGTGCACTCAACCGACGAGTGGAGGTGCAGCTGGTGGTAGCCACGCAGCTGCCAACGGCAAATTAGCGCAATGCAGCCCTTATTCTGTATTGGCCGGCTGCTCCCCTGAACCTGATATAGACACCGAGAGGTAAGGATAGATGACAACTACAGGAATCGAGTGCGCCGACGAACTCTTCGCCAGCCTGCTCAGCGCCACGCCCGATGAGGTGGACATGTTGGTGGACATCATCACCGACTTCTCGAGAGGTCGCGCCGGCCTGGACGCGGACGTCAAGAAGCGGCTGGTACAAGCCAAGCACAGCTCCCGACCTGCCGGCTACGACCAACAGCAGCTCGAGCTGCTGGGACAAGAACTGCAGCAATTTGGCGGGCACTCGGCGATGAATCTGGCGCGTCGTTTCCTGAAAAAGTCCGCTGTGTCCTATGCCGAAATCGTCAACGATGTTTATCGAAAGCTCAATGGCAGCGACGCAGCGAGCAGCTCCGTGGCCGACAAGGAACGGCAGATCGCCTTGGCGCTGTTCGGTGCCGGCTGGCGCGAATTGGCGCCCAGCGATCGTTTTGAGCGCGCCACCAGCACCAAGGTGCTGGCCGGGCTGTTCAACCTCAAGGACGCGCTCTCAGTGAGTTCTGGCACCGCGGTCGGCCTGTCGGCAGCAAGCAGCGCGGCGTTGTTCACAGTGGCAACCACGGGGTTTCGCCTGAACCCCATCGGCGTCGCCGCCACGGCTGGCATCGGTCTGCACAGCAGCCTCGCCGAAGCCTATCGGGTAACCGTACCATTTGTGGCCCAGATGGGCTGGATCCGCCTGCGCCGCGAAGCGCCTGCGGCACGTCCACCGGTGCAGACCAATGTGCTCCCCCCCACGCCGGGCAGTTCAGAGCTGGTCGTGCAGAACGGCCAGGGCGAAACGCTGCTGAAACTCAACACACTGCAGCGACCGCCTGCAGGCGTACATCGTCCGCTACCCACCGACCAGATCAGCGCGCTCAGCCCGTTGCTGGCCAATGTGCCGGGGCTTGCCGCGCTAGGAGAAATGTCCAGGGGCAACTATGTGGTTTGTAGCCTGCCCTTCGAGACATTGACCAAAAACGCCAACAACGATGGCAGCGTCAGGGCCTTTGTCCGTACCGGCGGCAAGATCAGCGAGCAGGCCAGCCTGTCATTGCCTGAGGAGCTGCAGAACGTGCTGCTCAGCGGCGCGGTTTGGAACGCGGTGTCCTCAGCCGTAGGTCAGAAGCACTTGCACGATATCAACGAGAAGCTGAACGCCATTAAACGCCAGCTCGACACCGTGCTGCGCGAACTGGACGAAGCCCGCTGGGAATCGCTCGCCGGAATGGTTGACTATACCCAGGACCTGCTCGAACACTACGCGCAAGACGGCATCAGCATCTACGCCGTGCAGACCCTCGAAAGCCAGCACAGCCAGATCACGGCACTGCGGCAATTCTTCGACCGAAAAATGAAAGAAGAGCTGGACGACGCACAGGCTGTCGAGGCCGACAAGCTGTTCGGCGCAGACAGTGCCCGCCAGGCGCTGAAAGGCAGCCTGGCGAAGATGGAAGGTTGGGTGAGTGGATACCTGCAAGCCACTCAGTTGCAGGTTGTGAACAGCGCCTTGCGCTATATGGCTGAGCCGCAGCAACGTCACCGCAGTGCCGCAGCCAAGGTACTTGACAGCCTGGCGCAGCTCGACGCTATCGCCGCCCAGAGTCGCAGTGTGTACAGCTCACAGATGGAGCTGACCAGCTCACGCGTCTTCAGCCTCGACGCCTCGCTAAGCCAAAACTTCACGATGCAATTGGACAGCGTTGCCGGTACGCTGGCGCAGGGCCCATTCGACACCCGCCAGCTGCACCAATCGCTATTCGATCAAGGTGAACGTCAGGTATTGCTGCGTTATCAAGATGGCCAAATCGCCGAGGCGCAGCTGCTCGAACGGGCGATCTAATTAAGGGTTGCCAGGGTAGCCAGCAGACAAGGGCATGAACGTCACAACGCGAATGCTCCTGCCGCGTTTCAATCGATGCAAAGCCACGGCCGCAACTGAGCCCGGTTCGCCAGCACCAGTTGCTGGGCCTCGGGCTTGGGGTCGTTGACATTGGAATTGATCTGGAAGCGTTGCACCACGTACTTGACCAGCGCATTCTGCCCTTCATCAGCGTCAAGACTCCCATGGACCCGGACCTATTCGGCAACCTGTGCATCATCGATACACCGGACTATAACCCTGGCACGACCGGTGGGGGTGCTGCTTCAAACCGCAGCACTGCAGCTTCCTTGGTCAATCAGGCATAGGCATTGGTCTGAGTCATCGGGCTTGACCCGGCCGGAACCATCGACCAGTCCGACATTGTATTCATCGAGTCCACGCCGTTCCATGCAGAGTCGCTGTACATCGTGCTGAACAAAGCTGATGTGAAGTCTTAAGGCTCAAAGCCCCGTCCTGTACGCAGCTCGATAAAACGGGCGACACTATCACCCACCTATTCTTCAGAATCGTCGCCGCGCCAGTAGCTCCGCGAGCGCCCCTTTGAGCCCCCTGCATTACGTGCGCTCAACTCCCGGGATATGCCAATTCGATCTGCTGATTGAACATGCCGCCAACCCCACAGTACTCACGCGGCACGCGCTCAAGATCCTCAGCAACCTGCACAATCACCTCACGCAATTCCAGTTGCTCAAACCAGCGAGCAGGAATCGCCGCAGCACCATATTGAGTACCCGACAAGTGTCCGGCGATGAGCCCGGTACTGTCACTATCACCGCCGTGATTCGGGTCGATGAAAACCATCGTTTTGCCTGTTGATGAAACAAGCATGAGGGGCCTTCGCGACAGGGAGTGTCGTGATCGGTTGAGCCGACAGTTTTCGCTGAGAACCGCATCCTGGACCTGAGCGCCATTCCGGATGCGGTGTTCAGAGCGAGGTTGTTGAGTAACCAGATGCATCCTGCAGGGTTTACTCGGTTTCGTGTTTACTGGCGAGGCTCTTGAGCAACACATTATTCATGTGTTTGGAATGTGTGCATATAGCGTCGGCTTCCCAAGGCTCTGCTTCCATCATCAGATACTGCTTAACACTGTCGATGGTGTTGTTTTTATAAAACTCTTTCTTCGCCGCGGGCATGAAATTACTCAGGCGGGAGTTCTTGTCATGGCTGATCAGGCAGAGATTGCCGAACGAATTCAGCGTGCCAGCGTCGAGCTGAACTTGTCCGTCTAATGGGTGCTGCGGGTAGTAATGCTCTACCGAACTACGGAAGGTGAATTCATAAGATTTAACCGGCTCGCTTGCGCCGTGCTCAAGCCAAAGCAGGTAGTCCAGAAAGTTGAACACCAGGTTGTTTTCGATGTTGCCAAACGTCAATCTGGACTCAAATTTCTCCGCCGTAATGCTTTCGCGGCGTGTCTGACACCCACCCTTGTTCTGATAAATGATCGCGTAGTAATCCAGGCCTGCCTCTGGAGCGAGAAAGCGGTCAAATACAAACGCCTTGGCGACCGACTCCATGTGCTGAAGATAAGCTTGAGCGTCAATCTGGTCAGCATGAAACAGGTGATGCAGCGCCGCATTCAGCCAGTGTTTGTAGACCAGCGTTGGCGTGGAGACATGAAATGCCGACAGCAGCATCAGAATTCGGCGGTTGATGCCTTCATTGCCGTCCTCTTCGCCGAAGGTATTCACATAACTTCCTCGACCAGCGCGGCTGCGCTCACCGCCCTCATTCCACTTGAAGCGTTTGAGGCTCCAGCCATCAGCGCCCTTGATGAACTCGCGCTTGATTACATACTGGTCAAACAGATACTTGCAGCGCAACAGGCTGAAGGTAAAACGCTTCACCGCGGCCACTGGGTCGGGTTGTTTTAATACGTACTCTTCAAAGGTGTCGAGCAGGCGTTTGTCATCCAGAGGGATGTCCGCTTGGATATCGACGCGCAGCACATGCAACAGGAAGTTCGGGAAGTTGATAATCGTGTTGAAACGCTCTGGCGAGTCCTCACTTGGCTCATCCTGCTTCGCAGCGACCGGTGCCTTGGCAATGATCTGATCAAGGGTCAAGCGAGTGTCCTGCTGGGCAGCCACCTCTTGCGTACTGTGCAACGCAGCCCGAAGCGAATCGAAGTCAGCGAGTTCAAACCGTCCCCAGTTCTTTTCGCCAAAAATGCTGCCACGCTGGCCAGGCGTGAAGCCCATTTGCACATAGCGCTCCATGTTGGCACAGGCTTCCCAAACTGCGTGCAAGCAATTCTGACTCCGCTCGCAGCCCTGCAACTTCTCCATCATCCGCGCCTTGAGCACTTCGTGCTTTTCCAGCTGCTCACCGCGGTTGTTCATAATCTCGAAGTAATGGTTCAGGTCCGTATCAGCCGGTACCTTAACCCTCATGATTTGTACGAAGTCAAACAAGTAGTCGGCGAATTGCTGAGGCGAAATTCCCTTCTCCTTCAGCTTCTGAGGCAAGACTTTCTGGATCAGCCGATAGCCATTGAGGATGCCAGTATTGATCTGCCTCTCGAGCAATACCTCGGCAGGATCGTCGTTGAACTTCCCCTCGAAGATGGCCGCAAAGGTCGCGCGCGAATGTTCGCGGCTGTCAAAGTGAATGCTCAAAGTCGAATACCAGGCGAGATCCACCAACCGGGTGTTTTTCAGATACGACGTCAACAACGACAGGGTCGTCAGCCGCTGTTGGCCGTCAATGGTTTCAAACACCGGGTTTTTGCTATCCGGACGCTCATACACCACCAGAGTGCCAATGTAGTAATTGCGCGCTTTATCCGAGGTCATTGGCAGGTAGTCGATCACGTCCTGAATCAGCTGAGTGATCTCACCCTCCTCCCAGGCGTAATTACGCTGATACATCGGGATAACATACTCAACGCTACCGCTCAGCAGCGCCTTGATGGAAAGCTGGCAAATTTCATTACTCATAATATTTCATCGCCTTGAACAGAGCCTCGATCTCACCGGTCCTGGTTGACTTCGTACCGCTCATCACCGCCAGGCTGCAGTTGATAAAGTCGGCAGGACGTGTGGCGTCCTTTATCAACCTGAACAGATTGTTCTCCAGCACGTGGTTATCCATGCTTGCCAGCTGCACTACCTGCATCTTCAGGCGCAGGCTATAGGCCCAGACGAAAACCTTTTCGATGGCGCGGGAAATATCCGCGTGACCAAACTTGTCGATGTAATAGATCAACAGGCAATCGAACATCGCCCGTACATAACAGTCGCCGGTTCGGGTTCTTGCCGGGTAAGTATTGAGGGTATCCATGATAGTTTTCGCATAACCATCGAGCCCCTCTGCACCCACCAATTCATGCCCGTTCCAGGACTTGGCGCTGATCCGCGCCACTTTGCTCTGGTAGTGGCTGATCAGCTCAAAAAAGCGCCGACCATTAATGATGAGCTGGTCCAGATGGAAGGGAAAACCGAGCTCGCGCGAGTCGATCTTGCGCTCGTACTGCCCGTTGTAGTTATCGACAAAATGGTGGGCGATGCGCAGTTGCTCCACATAGGGATAGCTGGCCACCGTATCGATGTTCACGCCCTTGAACAAGTCGCTGTCATCTTTGCTGAAGTAACGAGCCGAAACCCCTTTCGACCAGTTGCGGATGCGGTACAGGTACTGGGAGAACAGTGTGGCCAACTCCTTGGAGTCGCTGTTCTCCCAACGCGCTACAGTTGCCGCCTTCAATGGCTCATCATGCGGGCCGAACTCACGCAGATGATAAGCCTTGAGCAAATCATGGGGCTCTAGGTCCCGGCCCCGCGCATTCTGCGAGTCGAAGAATTGGAAGGCTTCCGACACATCGTTCAAGGCCACGGCCACGACCTGGCACTTGTTCAGGAAGAAGTCGATATGCACCTCGGTGAAGTCTGCGCGGGAAACGATGCGGGCCACCTCAAGGTAATTGTTGTGGATGTTCTTCTGCGAGATCTCGCTGCTAAAGCTTGGATTCACCATCGCTTGCTCAAGTTTTAGCAGGCGCTCTTGCAGGTCTATGCGTTCGAGCTTTTTTTCTTTGTTACGCTGAATCAACGCACGGGCCGCCAGCAGCAGGCTGACAGTCCGCTGCTGGCCGTCGACGATGTTCCTTGCCCCACCCTCTTGGTGAAAAACGATAGTGCCCAAGCGGTAGGCGGACTTGTCCTTGTGGATGGCGATATCGGAGAACAGTTGGTTGATGTTCTTCCCGGTCCACTTGTAGGGGCGCTGGTACTGGGGAATATCCAGCGCAGAATCCATCAGCAGTTCATAGACACTGACGATCTTGCTGGATAGTTCAGTGGGTTGCGGCAGGTGAATCGCTTCCGTGCTCAAATTGGTCATAGCAGTCGGGTTCTTCCGGTTATGAGTTCTTGCATCATGCCTTGCTAAGGAGAGCGGGTTAAGGTGGGCGGCAGACACGGATGCCGCGCACAGTAAGCCGCTGAGCTTTCGGCGCCAATACTGGACGTGTGCACAGGTAAGCAATCCGCTCACAGGTTGTTGGCACTGATCCACCAGGCAAGCGCCACTTGGCTGGTTTTTGCCTATTTGCAAACCCGAGCAGGAACTTACCTGTACTTATATTTGACATATCGCCGTCGAGCTCAGCGTGTTTTCAGCAGCGCCTCAAAGTCCGAAGCCTGAATATCCGAAGCCCCACTCAACATATCCCGCGCCAACGCCCGCCGCTTACTCAGCAACTCATCGAGTGTCGCTTCGAACGTCGGCATCTGTGCATCCCGAACCGTCGGGTAGTACGCATAGACATCCTTCTCCTGCCCAATCCGATAAGCCCTGTCAATTACTTGATCTTCCTTGGCCGGGTTCCAGCAACGGGTGAAGTGAATGACGTGGTTGGCTGCCTGCACGTTCACCCCAAACCCGACAGCGATGGTCGACAGAATGATGACTGCGAAACCCGGCAGTTCCTGGAATTGGTCGATCAGCCGCTGCCGGCTATGGGACTGATGTCATTCATCGGTGGCTATTTCAAAGCATCCTTGATGAAGTGGTATTCCAATAGGTATTCCAGGAATAAAACTAACCGATTATTTTCTATAAAATTCAAATAGATATGCGATCAATTCAAATTACCCCGGCCCACCAATCCGAAAACGACAAAGCCCGCCAAGTGCGGGCTTTGTCGCATCTGGGGTTTGTCCCTCCTCCTCCCTCCAAGCCCCAGCATACAAGCGGGCTCCTTTGCTTTGATTCTGCTGAACGGTTCTTGAAATGTAAGCGGCTGGCAAACACATGTGGACCGCGCGTTCAATAACCATCTGCGCTCGTGAACTGGTTAGGGTATCGGTTATTGTCCCAATCGGCGGCCGCGTCAGTAGACTGCCTGCGGTGAGTAATCAGCATTGGAGTTGCGCAATGGCGACGTTTAAGACCCGCAGACTTTTGATAACGCGCCTGTCGCCGGATGATGTCAGTTTTGTGATGACGATGGAGGCCGACCCAGAGGTCATGCGCTACACGACCGGAGTAGTTGCCCCTACCCCTTCTCGACGGAAAGAAGTTCTCGCCTATGTAAATTCTGCACCGCATGAGGGGCCAGGGCATTGGCGTGTGGAGTTACAGGGGAAACCAATTGGCTGGATAAGCCTCACCCCCCTAGAATCCACTGATCGATTTCAACTGGCATACCGTTTCGCTAAAGCCTTTTGGGGTAACGGATACGCTACAGAGGCCGGTGCGGCAATTCTCGATTATGCGCGTGAGGTGCTAGGTCTTTCAGAGTGTGTTGCTCTCGTCTGGCCCGATAACAATGCATCTACTCATGTTTTATCTAAGTTGCGGTTTCAATATGAAGGCTCTTCCGCGTACTACGGCAATGACGTGAATGTCTTTGTCCGTAAGCTGGATGTATAGGCTTCGGATGAAGCTGCCTTGGGTAGGCTAGACGGACTCCACTGATGCGGTAACAGTTGATGAACCTCCGTCACCCGCTGAGTCAAAACGTCCTTGAGGTAAGCATACGGATCATGCCCGTTCATGCGCGCAGACTGGTTCAAGCTCATGATCGCCGCCACTTAAGCGCATCGGTGAAGATGTCAGCGAAAAGCTGGACCACGCCGGGCATGTGCTCATCGACGGTATCCAGACACTCATCGGCACCCTGCCCAGTGTCGCCACCATCGAACGCCACGACGGATCCAGAACCTTCAAGAAACAATTCTGGCTCACACCACGCTCCGTCCTAGGAAATTTCCCTCAAAACGTATCGCCTTCCATGAACTAGCGGGCGCCGCTCATCGAGGATAGCCTCCAGGTGTCGCTGCAATTCAGCGATTGGGCTTTGACAGGCCGAAAAGTGTAACCTTTCACTCCTCCTGATCAGGCAGCATGCTCACGCGCATGCAGTCTCGTTTATGGCGGCTGTGCGTGGGGCATCTTCGGGTGCACCGGGTTCCTACACTACCGGTCTGTCAACCCGCGCACAGCTGCCACCCAATTCTGTTTGACAGCAGAGGGGCGGCCGCCTCCATAACTAGTGTAGGAGCATCAACATGAAGAAGATCACCCCCAACCCTCCAGAAACCGATACCCCTTCAGAACCCGAACCCCTCGACCTGACCCAACTCTCCCAAGCCACCCAACGCGCCGTCAGCGCCCGCTTGCGCAACCCGAAACACCCCGACCCCGTGAGCCATGTGTTCACCATCCTCCCCGACGTCGACACCCCCACCCTGCTCGGTCACGCCAGCGAAACCCTGGCCTCCCTGAACGTCATGACCACCGACCTGGCCGACCATCTCGAAGGCTCGCATCGCAATGTGGCATTGGCGATGCAGCAACTGGCCGTGCTGGCCGAGATGTTGATCAATCGAGTGCTGGATAACCTCGAATCGCCCCTGCCGGTGGTCGAGCCCGTCTGCCACTGAGTGATCGCGCTCGTTGATCGAATGGAGGTTTTGTCATGGATCGATACATGCCGATCACCGGCATCGACTGCACTATCGCGTCGCTGCTGATCGACACTGAAGCGCCGCTGGATGTGCTGCATGAAACGGCGGCTTACCGCATCCGCACGGCGACTCAATTGCTGGAGAGTTTCGCTGTGAACGAAGGCGTTCACAGTGAGCTGGCGCGGGTGTTGGTGACTTCGTTGCGTGATGGTTGCGATTTGCTGGATGTGGTGGGGCGGCGGTTGCAGCGGCAGGTTTCAGCGTCTTAACGTATCCGGCATAGGGCATCGTTGCCGCGCCCCAACGCAAAAAGGCACCTGACGAGAATATCGCAGGTGCCTTTTTTGTGGATTCGATTCAATGCGCTATCGATGCATGACGAGTATCGTGTTTCTCAATCATGCCTTTTGCTACGGAACAGATGATGAACAAAAGCGTTATATACGCCTTGGGTGCTGCAGCGCTGTTTGGTGCCAGTACACCGCTTGCCAAGGTCCTGGGGCTGAACGTTTCACCCGTCTTGCTCGCCGGTTTGCTTTACCTGGGAAGTGGCTTGGGTCTCACGGTTACCCGGCTGATCCGCGATCGCGGCTGGCAACCTGTCGGCTTAACCCTTTCCGAATGGCCATGGCTCATTGGCGCTATCGCGTTCGGCGGCGTGCTGGGGCCGGTGTCTTTAATGTTTGGCCTTACCCTCACATCCGCTACCACTGCTTCGCTGTTGCTAAACCTTGAGGCGGTGTTGACCGCCCTGCTTGCCTGGATGGTGTTCAAGGAGAACGCCGACCGGCGGATCGTCGCTGGAATGATCGCAATCGTTGCCGGTGGCGTGCTCTTGGGTTGGCCTCAGACTTCCGCAGGGATCCATGGCTGGGTTGGCCCGGTCGCCGTGGTGATTGCCTGTTTTTGTTGGGCCATCGATAACAACCTTACCCGGAAGGTTTCCGCATCGGATGCATTGTTCATCGCAGGCATCAAAGGATTGGTCGCCGGGGTCGTCAACTGCGCTTTGGGGATTGCTCTTGGCATGCATCTCCCTGAATGGTCTCTATTGGGGCCAACGCTACTGGTAGGCTTTTTGGGCTACGGCGTTAGCCTGGTGCTATTCGTTTTAGCTTTGCGGGGGCTTGGCACCGCGCGCACAGGTGCGTACTTCTCTACTGCACCGTTCCTGGGGGCCGCTATTTCGATCCTGTTGTTAGGCGAAGCGGTGACGTGGGTGTTTTGGGTGGCTGCCGGCCTGATGGGAATTGGCGTCTGGATACACCTGACCGAAAGCCACTCTCACGAGCACCAACACGATCCGCAAACACATGACCATCCGCATACTCATGACGAGCACCATCAACATGAACATGCCTTTGAGTGGGACGGCACTGAACCTCATAGCCATTTACACGACCACGCTCCCATTAAGCACAGTCATCCGCACTTTCCCGATATCCATCACAGGCACCAACACTGAGCGACTGAGACGGCGTGGCGGTTGCTCAGGGTCAACAGTAGTGGAAAAGGATTTCTCTGACAGATTAGAACCACGTCATCCTGGGAATTTTCCTGCAACCCGTAGCGACTGCCATGAACTGGTGAACAACATTTCTGAAAGATAGTCTTCACCCTTCGCTGCGACCCTGCGGATGGTTTTAACAAGCCGAAATTACGTAAGGATCCCTAAACCAATGGAACGCCCTTATGAAAAAGATCACCCGAATCCCACTGAAAAATCCGGCCACTTCACAACCTGAAACCCTCGACCCGACCCAACAGCCCAAAACCACCGAACGCTCCGTCAGTGCCCGCCGGCGCAACCTGAACAGGAACATCTTCAGCGTCCGCCCCGACGTCGACATGCCCACCCTGCTCGCTCACGCCAGCGAAACCCTGGCGTCCCTCAACGTCATGACGCTGGACTTTGCCGACCGACTCGAAGGCCCACAGCGCAATGTGGCACTGGCGCTTCAGCAGTTGACGATGCTGACTGAGCTTTTGGTCAACCGAGCGAAGGATAACCTTGATCCGAACGCGTCGGTGGCCGCGGGAGAGCCTCCCGTTCTTCACTGAGTGATCGCGCTCGTTGATCGAATGGAGTCTTTACCGCTCCCCCAACACAAAAAGGCACCTGACGAGAATATCGCAGGTGCCTTTTTGGGCTTTGAATGGGTAGAGATGTTCTGTATGCGTGACAATTGAAGCTGAATGTTACTTATACGAGACAATGCAGTGTCAGACGACTCAACACTAGGTTTCATAATCTGCAACTTACTGTCGACTCAATAGACGACAGAGTAGCCACAGCCACGTTTTCGCCCAAGCGACTTACAGGACAGGGTTTTCAGAAATTTCCTGCAAGCCGTGACGACTCCGAGCTGATTGTGTAGCTCACGCTTCAAACCTACTCTGCCCAAACAAAACAGCGGTTCGTCCCCGACCAGTTGCTTGAGTTCACCCTTACGACCAGAATCCATCCATCGGATCACCTGCTGACAAGGAGGCCAACATGCAAAACATTAAGCTACCTAGCCGCCTTGTCGGCATTGGCTTGTACACCCCAGCAGAAGCTTCGCTTTACACCGGGATTTCAGCTACCGATATACGCCGCTGGTTATTCGGATACACCGCCCACGGTGTTCAGCATCCGGGGCTTTGGGACTCAGAGCTGTCTGATGTGAACGAGTGCGTTCTAGGTTTTCATGACTTACTGGAAATTCGTTTCGTTCATGCTTTTCGCCAACACGGCGTAAGCCTGCAAGCCATCCGTAGTGCCTCGCAGCAAGCAAAAGGGTTGTTTAACCAAGCGTACCCATTCACCTGCAAACGCTTTCAAACCGACGGACGAAGCATCTTCGCCACGGTGATGGGTGAAACAGGGGATGAGGCACTTCTGGACTTGATCAAGCGACAGTATGCATTCGAACAAGTCATCAAACCTTCGCTCTATGAAGGTATCGACTACACAGGATCAGGCTCAGCGCAGCGCTGGTATCCGGTCAAACGCAGCAAAGCCATCGTTCTCGATCCCTCTCGAAACTTTGGAAAACCTGTCCTGTCAGGTACGGGAATTGACACAGCAGCCATTTTTAGCGCCTACAGAGCTGAAGGCAGAGACGTCAAACGTGTAGCCCGCCTCTATGAAATACCTATTGCTGCAGTTGAGGCAGCGGTCAGTTTTGAGCAAAGGAATGCGGCTTGAAGTTCCTATTGGATAACAATCTTCCCCCTGCGTTGGCCCGAGCCTTGAACGAACTGACTAAAGCTGAGGGCCATTCGGTACTGTCTTTAAGGGATAAATTTCCGCAAAGCACCGCTGATGTGGCATGGATATCAGTGCTGAGAGAAGAAGGTGGATGGGCTGTCATCTCTCAAGACAAATCACAAAAGGTGATATTGAAAAGAGAGCGTTCCGCGAGTGCGGACTGCCGGTCTTCTGTTTGGCCAAGCATTGGGGAAACGAGTCTTATTGGAACAAAGCGCATAACCTGGTGCGATGGTGGCCGTCGATCATGAGTCAGGCACATCTGAATGGAGGTGGCGCTGCGTTCCGCGTACCGTGGAAATGTCCGGCGCACGGAAAATTTGATCAAATAAAAATATAAACCCCGAACCGTGACAGGGCTTCTTTTCATTCATACCTTTGGTGAAGCTACGAGCGACTGAAGCCATCCATCCACATGAATTTTTCTTCACCCCACCGCCCCCCCTCCAACCTGTACATTCCCCCTCGCTCATTCAAGAAACTACGGTTTGCCCGCCCTCCCGCGGGCTTTTTTTTGCCTGCGATCTGGTTAGCGGTCGGTTCCAGTGACTGCTCCCACCATCATTTCAACCGATACAGATACGTAACCTGCGCCTCATGCGGCTGCAAACAAGGCCTCTGATAACACCGTCTGATCAAACCAAACCCGGCCGCTTCGGCCAGCCGCTGGCTCGCCACATTGGCCGATGCGATGGTCAGGTAAAACGTGAAACCGGGCATGCTTTTGATCAACGCTTCAAGCGCCGTGCGCATATAGCCTTTGCCCGAATACTCGGTATTGACCCAGTAGCCGACCACATACCGGTTACGGCGCCGGGGCTTCAAGCCAATGCAGCCGATGATCGCGCGCGCGGTATCGTCGACGATAAACAGCCGCCGCTCACCGGTTTCGCTTTTGAATTCATCGACTGCCCGCGCGAGGAACGATCGGGCCTCGTCCTCGGTGGTGTAGGGTTTGGCCCAGGGCAGAAATTCGCAGTGGACTGTAAAACTGGCATTCAGCGCATGCTGCAACGCTTTACACCATCCGAGGTCGGGGGCGCTCAATCTCAATGTGTGAATACCAACGGTCAGCGCAAGCTCCATTGCATCATCCTTAACTACCAACTCCATGACGTCAGACAATAACAGCGCCTGGAAGGACGCTGCTACTCAGATCGCCCCCCGTTAGTGCTGCCCCAACGTCACCCGTCACCTCTCGCTGGCCGTTCATGTTTCGTTAAGCATTCAACTCGTATGCTTGGGGTTCCCGGTCCCCTGCTCGGTTAGCCAGAAACTCATGTCACGCCCCGTCTCTTCACTGTTTCTACTCGCCGCTCTGCTGTTTTTCTTCGCCCTAAGCAATCACCAATTACAAGGTTCCACGGAGGCCCGGGTCGCCGGAATTGCCATGGAGATGCACCTGGATAACGACTGGGTGACCCCGCATTTGTTCGGCGAGCCATTTCTTGAGAAACCGCCCTTGAGCTTGTGGCTCGACGCCGGGGCGATTCGCGCATTCGGCGGTACGCCGTGGGCGGTGCGGCTCGCGTCGGCGTTTGCCGGGTTGTTCAGCGTGATGTTGCTGTATGCGATGCTGCGGCGGTTCGACCGGCCCAAGGTCATTGCCTGGACGGCGGGGATTTTGCTGGCGACCATGGCCAGTTACTGGAGCAACACCCGCAGCGTCGGCGAAGACGCGTTGCTGGCCTTCGGCGTGAGCATGGCGCTGCTGGCATTTTTTCAGGGGACACGGCACTCGACCGTCGGCAACGCCCTGCTTTTTGCATCAGGGATCGCCATCGCGACCTTGAGCAAAGGCGTGCTGGGGCTGGCGATGCCGGGGGTGGTGATCTTCGCGTATCTGCTGGCCGAAACCTTGATGGACAAGTGCCTGAAGCCCTCGGACTGGCTGCGCCCCGGCCTGTTGACACTGTTGGGATTGGTGCCGCTGATGATCTGGCTCGCGGTGCTGTATCAACGCGATGGTGCGCATGCCGTGGGGGAAGTGTTGCTGACCAATAGTGTCGGGCGCTTCAGCGGCTCCTTCGTCGAGGCCGGCCATTACGAACCGTTCTACTACTACCTGGCCAAACTGCCGGAGGCCTTCGCGCCCTGGAACATTCTGGTGTACCTGGGGCTGTGGCACTTTCGCAAAAGCCTGATGGCCAATCGTTACCTGTTGTTCTTCACGGTGTGGCTGCTGGCGCAGTTCGTCATGCTGACCCTGGCGTCGAGCAAACGCACGGTGTACCTGATGTCCATGACGCCTGCAGCGGCGGTGATTGCCGCGGAATATGCGAGCGTGCTGTTCGAGCGGCTTCAAGCCTACTCCGGTGCGTCGACCTTGCCGGGGCTGATTGTCCGGCATCGTCGCGGTATAGGGGTTGGCGTACTGGCCGTGGTGATTGGCAGCTACCTCGCTGCCGCACAATGGGTATTGCCTCACGCTGATCGCACGCTGTCCTTCCTGCCGCTGACTGAACAGATTCAGGCATTCCAGGCCAGCGGGCAGCAGGTCGCATTGTTTCAAGCCAACGAGCGGGTGGGCGGCGCCAGCGTGTTCTACACCCGACGCGTACTCAAAGGCCTGGATACCGAGGCGCAATTGCATGAGTTTCTGAGCGCCTCACCGGCTAATGTGGCACTCATGTCTGGTGTAAATGAACCCGCCGCACCCTTAAAGGTGATCAAGACAATGATGGTGGGGCGTCAGGCTTACTACTTTGTAACCCTGTAAACGGCTCAGCGACGGGTAGCTCAGCCTTTTGCAGCACCGGCAGCTCCAGTCGCGCCCGCCCATAGAACGCCAATGCCGTCAGTAAACACGTCAGCCACACGAAGATCCCGGCCCAAAAGGTGTGGGACATGTAGTGCCAGCCTTGCAGGACCCGTGTCGTGCCGTAGACGAAACCGAGCAGCAGCGAGCCGTACATCATCGCTTTAGCGTACCGCCAGCGGTAGCGGCGAGCCACGAAGTACAACGCGAGCATGGTGAAGCCGCCCGACGCATGCCCACCCGGCCAGCAGCGACCGTCACCGGCTTCTTTCAGCAGGTCAAAATTCTGGTACCACTCCTTGTGCTCGATTTTCCCGGCGTACTGAGTGGTTTCAACCGGGCAATACACACTGGTGTGGCTCTTGAGGTAGTGGATAACGCCGGTGCTGATGGAAAACGCGAACACCACATACAGGAAGTCCCGGCGGTGTTTACTGGCGAACCGAAGCACAGGCGCGACTTTGATTTTTTCCAGGAAGGCGATGATCTTCGAATGTTTTTCAGCCTTCAGTCGCGGCCAGAGAAATGACAGCAAGGCGCCGATGATCGCAATCTCACCCGTCCAGTTCGGGATGATCCGCGCCCATTTATGGGTGATCTGCTCGAACAGACGGACATGCTCCAACGGAAACACCTGGGTAACCGGGTCATAAAAAAGATCGCTGAAAGCGATGTCGATTTTGGTCATGTCAAACATCAGGAACACCGCGACCGCGCAGGCCAGCGGAATACCAAAGTTCACCCAGTAAAAGCGGTAACGGGAAGAAGTCAGCATCGTACGTCCAGATCCAGAGTGATGAAGAAGAAGCTCATTCGGTGGTCACCGAGTGCCAGTCAGAGGCCTCGATGGAACCAAGCATACGAGGTTCCTGAGGTTTTTCAGCGGAGATAAACAGAGAAGCGCCGTAGCCTAGAGTAGCAGTCGGCAGCTTGAGCTCTTTTTCGAGTTCCGCCATGCACTCACTGTGGGTCACCAGAATCAGGTTGCGCCCCGCCACTTTGTGCGCCAGAGCATCACGTAACATACTGCCCCGGCAGTTGATCAACCAGTCTTCGCCGACGCCAACCTTGTTGAACATATAACTGGAGGTCTGTGCCGCACGGATGATCGGACTGTTATAGATATCGGTCTTGTTCAGGCCCAGACGTTCAAACTGCGCACCGACCCCCACTGCCACACTGCGCGAGCGATCTGTAATGCCATCATTGCCAATCAGACAGGGGGCGGTGGAGTGATCGCAACGCTCAACGTGACGCACCAGCACGATCATGTCGCCCTTGGCCCACCCCGCAGCCAGCGCACGGGCACCCGCCACATTGCCATGGGACAGATCGGGCACAGCCGCAGGTCGCAACAGCCACACGGTCAGCGGAATCACCAGCAGCAGTGAGGCCACGATGACCATTGCGTTTCGATAACGGGCCAAACGGCTCAGATCGATCGAGCGTTTTATCCCGAACAGACTCAGTCTCAATTCCACGTTCAGCCGCCTCGCCGGCATGCATCACAATCATACAAAACCGCAAGGGTAGCGAGTCTCGCGTTGGCTGCTGGTGAAACCCATGTGAAAAAAAGCTTAAGAACTGCGTAAAAATCTTGTTACAGAATCCATCCGACAAAATCCTTTCAGCTCCCGGGATTGCGGCCGATACATACCTGCTACACACCTTGCTGGCTCCCAAAAACAAAAATCTTCCAGCCAACCGACGATCGAAAGCGCAACGTTCCTGGAGGAATTTGATGAATAGCTGGTTCGGCAACATCAGCGTGAACCTGAAACTGGGCCTGGGATTCGGCCTGGTCCTGGCACTGACCTGCATTCTCGCCCTGACCGGCTGGACCAGCCTGGGCGGGTTGATTGACCGCAGCAACTGGATGAGCGACATCACTCAGCTCAATGCCGGCCTGACCAAGCTGCGCGTGGTTCGCCTGCAATACATGCTGACCAACGGCGACGAAACCGCCGCACAGAATGTGCAAACCACCCTGGACAGTTTTGTTGCTCAGCAAACCGCCCTGCTGGGCAGCTTCAAAAACCCTGAAAACGTCAAAATGCTCAAAGAGCAGGCCGCGACCATCGCCGCTTATCAGACGTCGCTGAACAAAATGCGCAGCGCCTACCGCACCGGCAACAGCGCCCGCGACGCCATGGGCGCCAACGCCGAAACCGCCAGCAAGCTGATCGACGCAATCAACATCCGCGTACAGCAAATGCCCTTGAGCGATCAGCGCTTCGAACAGTTCCTGGCCATCACTGCCGCCAAGGAAGCGTTCATTCTTGCCCGCTATGAAGTGCGCGGCTACACCGCCAACACCAATGCCGAGACCGAGCAGAAAGCCGTTTCCCAACTGGATGCGGCCATCGCCAGCCTGAAGTCGCTGAACGCGCATTTCGCCGACACCCAACAAGACGCGCTGCGTCAGTTGGAAACCGCCCTGAGCAACTACCGCAGTGCCTTGCAAGCCTATAAAGCCGCCAACAGCGATGCGGTGCAGGCGCGTAAGGAAATGACCGATCAGGGCGCCGCCATCGTGACCCTGAGCGATCAGCTGTATCAATTCCAGCTCGACCGCCGTGATGCCGAAAGCGCCCAGGCCCGCACACTTCAATTGATCAGCACCTTGCTGGCGTTGCTGGTGGGCATCATCGCCGCCGTGGTCATCACCCGTCAGATCACCGGTCCGTTGCGCGATACCCTTAAAGTGGTCGAGCGCATCGCCGGTGGTGACTTGTCTCAGGACATCAAGGTCACCCGCCGCGACGAACTCGGCGTGTTGCAGCAAGGCATTGCGCGCATGGGCGTGACCCTGCGGGACTTGATCAGCGGCATCCGCGATGGCGTCACCCAGATCGCCAGCGCCGCCGAAGAGCTGTCGGCCGTGACCGAACAGACCAGCGCCGGTGTGAACAGCCAGAAAGTGGAAACCGATCAGGTCGCCACCGCCATGCACGAAATGACGGCCACCGTGCAGGAAGTCGCGCGCAACGCCGAAGAAGCCTCTCAGGCCGCAGCCGCCGCTGACGGTGAAGCTCGCGAAGGTGACAAAGTGGTCAACGAAGCCATCGCCCAGATCGAGCGGCTGGCCAGCGAAGTGGTGCGTTCCACTGAAGCGATGAGCGTACTGCAGCAGGAAAGCGACAAGATCGGCAGCGTCATGGATGTGATCAAGGCCGTGGCAGAGCAGACCAACCTGCTGGCCCTCAACGCTGCCATCGAAGCGGCCCGTGCCGGTGAGGCTGGTCGTGGTTTTGCGGTGGTGGCTGACGAAGTTCGTGGCCTGGCCCAGCGCACGCAAAAATCCACCGAGGAAATCGAAGGCCTGGTGGCCGGCTTGCAGAACGGCACTCAACAAGTGGCGGCGGTGATGAACAACAGCCGTACCCTGACCGACAGCAGCGTGGCGCTGACTCGCAAGGCCGGCGTATCACTGGAAAACATCACCCGCACGGTGTCCAACATTCAGTCAATGAACCAGCAGATCGCTGCCGCCGCCGAGCAACAAAGCGCCGTGGCCGAAGAGATCAGCCGCAGCATCATCAACGTACGCGACGTGTCCGAACAGACCGCCACCGCCAGCGACGAAACCGCTGCGTCCAGTGTTGAACTGGCGCGGTTGGGCAATCAGTTGCAGATGATGGTGAGTCACTTCCGGGTTTGATATTCACTTTGCGGTGAATGATAAATCGCCTTCTCGGGCAAGCCTCGCTTCTACAGGTTCAGTGAGTAACCTGTACAAGGAGCGAGGCTTGCCCGCGAAGGCTATCTAACGCTTAGACACTAATCGCATTGGTAAACACCAACCGATTGCCAAACGGATCGGCCACGGTCATGTCCTGACTGCCCCACGGCATCGCCTGGATTTGTGGGTGCGCAAACTTATATTCCTTGGCCAGCAATTGCTGCTGGAACGCCTCCAGCTCATCGGTCTCGATGCGCAGGGCCGAGCCCGGTGTCGCGTCGCCATGATGTTCGGAGAGGTGCAGCACGCACTCGCCACGGGAGATTTGCAGGTACAGCGGGAGGTTCGCCTCGAAGCGGTGCTGCCAATCAATCTTGAACCCCAGAAACTCGACGTAGAACTCCAAAGCCTTGGTTTCATCGAAAATCCGCAGGATCGGGGTGGTTTTGCCGAAACTCATGGGGTAACTCCCTGACTGAATGAGCCCAGTATGGCTGGGCTGGATGTCAGCGCTTCGGCTTGGTGACGGCTTTCTTTAACTGCAATGTGCCACCATGAGACCTGGATCAAAAGATCGTCCGAATGCGACCCGAACCTTCGGCAGCTTCTACGAAGGCGCGATCAATGAAACCCTCTACGCAAATCCCCCTCCCGCGCCAGAAATCGCCCTTCCCTTCTGCCGTTCGCCTGCCCGTCGCGGTAACTCAAGACTCCGTTGATCCACACTCCATCAATCCCTTGCGCCGCCCGTTGCGGATCGTTGAAGTCGGCCACATCGCGAATCGTCGCCGGATCGAACAACACCAGATCCGCCCAATACCCTTCACGAATCTCGCCACGTTCCTTCAAGCCAAAGCGTGCCGCCGACAACCCGGTCATCTTGTACACGGCGGTATGCAGCGGAAACAGGCCGACGTCGCGACTGAAATGTCCGAGCACTCGTGGGAATGCGCCCCACAAGCGTGGATGCGGAAACGGGTCTTCCGGCAAACCGTCGGAGCCGATCATCGACAGCGGATGCGCGAGGATGCTTCGTACATCAGCCTCGTCCATGCCGTAATACACCGCCCCCGCCGGTTGCAGTCGGCGGGCGGCTTCGAGCAGCGCAGTGCCCCACTCGGCAGCAATTTCCATCAGATCCCGCCCCCCCATTTCCGGGTGCGGCGTGGACCAGGTGATGGTGATGCGATGGGCGTCGGTGACTTGCTTGAGGTCCAGCGTCGAAGAACTCGCCGCGTAGGGATAACAATCGCAAGCCACCGGGTGGGTTTTCGCGGCGTGTTCGAGGGACGCCAGCAATTGCGGACTACGTCCCCAGTTACCGGCGCCGGCACATTTGAGGTGGGAAATGATCACCGGCGACTGTGCGTGGCGTCCGATGCGGAACGCCTCGTCCATGGCCTCCAGCACCGGCTCGAACTCACTGCGTAAATGGGTGGTGTAGACCGCGCCGAATGCCGTCAACTCTTCGGTCAACTGCATCACCTCATCAGTGGATGCCGAGAAGGCGCTGGCGTAGGCCAAGCCTGTGGATAAACCCAAGGCACCGGCCTCAAGGCTATCGCGCAGTTGCTCGCGCATCGCGCTGATTTCAGCGTCGGTCGCGGTGCGATACAGATCGTCCAGGTGATTGCTGCGCAACGCGGTGTGCCCCACCAGCGCAGCTACGTTCAGCGTGGTATTGGCCGCTTCGACGGCGGCGCGATAGTCGCTGAAGCGCGGATACACGAACGCCGCGGCGGTACCGAGCAGGTTCATCGGGTCCGGCGGATCACCGCGCAAACTCACCGGCGACGCGCTGATCCCGCAGTTGCCGACAATCACCGTGGTCACACCCTGGCTGAGTTTGGGCAGCATCTGCGGCTGGCGAATCACCACCGTATCGTCGTGGGTATGCACATCGATGAAACCCGGCGCCAACACTCGGCCAGCGGCCTCGATTTCTTCGATGGCGCGAGCGTCGTGCAAGTCGCCGATTCGCTCGATGCGGCCATTCAGAATCGCCACGTCAGCGGGGTAACCGGGGGTGTTGCTGCCGTCGATAATCAGCGCATTGCGGATCAGCGTGTCGTACATCATGTCAGTCTCCCAGCGGCAAGTGATCGTCGCCGCCGCGGTAGTCGTCCAGGGCCAGTTTGATCCGCCGCAGACGTTCTTGATTGTCTTCAGGACTGGCCAGCGCCAGCTCGGTGGCGAGCACATCGATGGCCAACAACATGCCGTAGCGCGCCGCCGTGGGTTTGTAGATGAAGGAAGTCTCGGCGCTTTGCAGCGGCAACAGCACATCGGCCAATTGCGCCAGCGGCGAGTCGGCGCGGGTGATGGCGAGAATTCGTGCGCCGTAGCTGCGCGCCAGCTCCACCGCTTCGAGCAGTTCGGGCGTGATGCCGGTCAGCGAGCAGGCGATGACCGCGTGTTCGGCGCCAAGGCTGGCGGCGGTGACGCGCATCATCACCGGGTCGTGACACACCGCAATCGGGTAGCCGAGGCGCACCAGCCGCACTTGCAGTTCATCGCTGCACAGGGTCGAGCAGCCGCCCATGCCGAAGGCGTGAATCATCCGTGCCTTGCCCAACAGTTTCACCGCATCGGCGAAGCGCGACTCATCGAACGCTGCCAGGTGCTGGCGCAAAGTCGACTCGATATCGCCGACAATCTGCCCGTAGAACGCCGACTGTTCGGGCGTGCCCGCCGGGTCCAGAAAGCGGCTACCGACGCCACTGGCCTGGGCCAGTTGCAGGCGCAAATCCCGCAGGTCGCGGCAACCGACTGTACGGGCGAATCGCGACAGCGTGGCAGTGCTGACTTCCGCCCGCTGCGCCAGCTCATCGAGGCTGGCGGATGCGGCAAATCCTACATCGTCGAGCATCAGCCGAGCGATACGTCCTTCGCCGGCGCTGAAGGACTCCTGACGAGCGCGGATCTGATAGAGGATGTCCATGGCGGATGGCTCCGACTAAAGCAGGTGAGAAAGGCCAACGGTCAGGCCGAAGGCGACCACCGAGATCAGCGTCTCGAGCACTGTCCAGGTCTTGAAGGTCTGGGTGACGGTCATGTTGAAGTATTCCTTGATCAACCAGAAGCCGCCGTCGTTGACGTGGGAAAAGATAACCGACCCCGCCCCCGTCGCCAGCACCAACAGCTCCGGGTGGGGATAACCCAGACCAACGGCCACCGGCGCGACAATCCCTGACGCGGTGGTCATGGCCACGGTGGCAGAACCAGTGGCGATGCGCATCAACGCGGCGAACAGCCAACCCATCAACAGCGGCGACAACTGGAATTCATCGGCCAGGCTGACGATCTGATTGGTGACGCCAGCGTCCACCAGAATTCGGTTCAAGCCACCACCGGCACCGACCAGCAAGGTGATGCTGGCGGTCGGCGCCAGGCATTCATTGGTGAACTTGAGGATCGACTCGCGATTGAAGCCCTGGGCCAGGCCGAGGGTCCAGAAACTCAGCAAGGTCGCCAGCAGCAAGGCGATCACCGAGTTGCCGATGAACAGCAGGAACTGATTGAATCCGCTACCCGGCGTGGAGATCAGGTTGGCCCAGCCGCCGATCAACATCAGCACCACCGGCAACAGAATCGTGGCCATGGTGACACCAAAACCCGGCAGGCTATCGCGCGGCTCACGCTCCAGGAACTGGCGTTCCAGGGGGTTATCGGCCGGCAGTTGAATGCGCGGCACGATGAATTTGGCGTACAGGGGACCGGCGATAATCGCGGTCGGAATACCGATCAGAATCGCGTAGAGCAAGGTCTGCCCCACTGATGCCTGATAGACCTGCACCGCCAGCATCGCCGCCGGGTGCGGCGGTACCAGCGCGTGGACCACCGAAAGCCCCGCAACCATCGGCAAACCGACCATCAGAATGGACACGCCCACCCGCCGCGCCACGGTAAACGCGATCGGCACCAGCAAGACAAAACCGACCTCGAAGAACAGCGGCAGCCCTACAAGAAAGGCGATACACACCATCGCCCAGTGGGCATTTTTCTCGCCGAAACGGTCGATCAAGGTGCGCGCCACCTGCTCCGCACCGCCGGACTCGGCCATCATCTTGCCGAGCATCGTGCCCAGCGCCACCACCAGCGCAATGTGCCCCAACGTCTTGCCAACCCCGGCCTCATACGCCCCCACCACACCCGACGGCGGCATCCCTGCCAACAGCGCCAGGCCGATGGACACCAGGGTGATCACAATGAAGGGATTGATCCGGTAACGGGCGATCAGAACGATCAGCGCAATGATGGCGATGGCGGCATAAACCAACAGCCAATAGCCGAAGGAAAGCGTCATGCGGTACTCCTCGAAAGGGTCACGTCGAATGGGTTGTGAAACTCATAAATCATTTCGACGGGCTACTTTCAAACGAAGTGAAAGTAATTTTCGTGGAGGGGTAAGGGATGTCGTGCAGAGGTATGGGAGATCGCGGGTTATGAAAATCGGATAGCGGAATTTTCATCCCTCTGCGTGAGAACAATCAGCGTAGAGGGATGATAGTTCCACTATCGAGGCAGGCTTGACTCTGCTGTATCGAGATCAAGTCATCAGAGATTGCGCGATAGCGCCCTGCGTACGCTATCACTGTTCAGCGCAGGGCTTTCAGTCTCGGCAGGGGATTGCGTCGGTGCAGGACTTTCGGCCTGGAAAGAGATTTCAGCCTGGTCCGAGCTTTCGACTTGAACAGGGCTTGGCGCCTGTTCGCGACTGGCGACTCGATTGTCCAGGGTCTCGATGTAGGCGTTCAAATCTCTAATCAGCAGTTTCTTGCGCTGGGCGCCCCGATACCACGCGTAGAAAAAATAGCCCGCCGCCGCCAGGAAGCCTAGCCCGGCCGTAGCAAGACCGGCGATGCACAATCCAAGCACGATCAGCACTGTCTTCCAGTTAAAGGGCGACAGCTCCAGTTCGGTATTCAGTGCACTCGCGTCACGCAGCACCCAGCGCTTGGACGCTGTGTGGTTCTGCAAAATGGTGTGCAGAGGCGAACCATCCTTTTTCAAGGCACTGATCAAAGAGATTTCCTGACCTGTGCGCAAAGGAATGTCCATGCCGCGCAGCTTTACATCGTGCTCGATACCGTCCGGGGTTTTGACCCAGATCTCATGATTGATAATTGAAACAGAACTGATGCGCACAGGCGTCACATCACCGTCGTTACCGTTCACCTGAACGCCGCCCGTGGATGTCACACGGGTCTCGCTGATTTTTTCGCTGCTCACCACTTCACCGCTCAAGACAGTGAAAGAAACGGTTTTATCGCCATGGGTAAAGTTGTGCATTTCGATTCCTTGATAGACCCACGTCGATCGACGCGCAGGAGAAAGATCCGTATGCAGCGGATGCTACTAAGTAGCCATCACACTGTCCATAATTCGCCACCACTCGTGACACAGAGCACAGGAACGACCCCCATCGATGTCAGTCGTGATGCTCGCTGGCGCGTTTGAGCAGTTTCTTGCAGCGATCGGACAAGTGCAGCACGCGTAGCTGCTTGCCAGCCTTGGTGTAGCGCTCGCGCAATGTCTTCAACGCGGCGATGGCCGAGTAATCAACGAAGCTCAAGTGGCGACAGTCGACAGTGACCACAGACGGATCATTGGCGGGATCGAACTGGTTGAGAAAAGGCGTCGTCGAGGCGAAGAACAACGTGCCGTGCAGGAGGTAGAGCTTGCTGCCGTCGGCTTCAACGTGACTGTCGGCATACAGCTCGCGAGCGTGTTGCCAGGCAAAGTTGAGCGCCGCAATGATGATCCCGCACAACACAGCGATGGCCAGATCGGTGAACACGGTAATCACCGTGACCGCGATGATCACCAAGACATCGTTCAGCGGCACCTTGTTCAGTACCCGCAATGAAGCCCAGGCGAACGTCTGCTGCGACACCACAAACATCACCCCAACCAATGCGGCCAGCGGAATGCGCTCGATCAGCGGCGAAAGGAACAGCACAAACAGCAGGATCATCCCCCCGGCCACCGCACCGGACAGCCGACCGCGACCGCCGGAGCTGAGGTTGATCACGGTTTGCCCGATCATCGCGCAGCCACCCATGCCGCCGAACACACCAGAAACCATGTTGGCAGCGCCCAAGGCCACGCACTCGCGATCCGGATAACCGCGGCTCTCGGTGATCTCGTCGGTGAGGTTCAGGGTCAGCAGGGTTTCCAGCAAGCCGACCACCGCCATCAATATCGCGTAAGGGACGATGATGCGCAGGGTTTCCGGGCTCCAGGGGATGTCTGGCAGCGCAAAACCCGGCAAGCCACCGGCAATGTGCGCCATGTCGCCCAGGGTGCGGGTCGGCAGGCCGAGCAGGTAAACCGCCAGCCCAACGCCCAGAATCGCCACCAGCGCCGGCGGCACGGCACGCGTCAGGCGCGGTATCAGGTAAACGATGGCCATCGTCAGCGCCACCAGCCCGATCATCATGTACAGCGGCGCCCCACTCAACCAGGCCTCACCGCTCTTGAAGTGCTCCAACTGGGCCAGCGCAATGACAATCGCCAGGCCGTTGACGAAGCCGAGCATCACCGGATGCGGCACCATGCGCACCAGCTTGCCCAGCCTCAACAGACCAAACGCCAACATGATCAGCCCGCCCAGCAACACCGTCGCCAGCAAGTACTGGACACCGTGCTGCACCACCAGCGCGACGATCACCACCGCCATCGAGCCAGCGGCACCAGACACCATCCCCGGCCGTCCGCCGAAGAGCGCAGTCAGGGTGCAGATGATGAAAGCGCCGTAAAGCCCCATCAATGGATTGAGGTGGGCCACCAGCGCGAAAGCGATACATTCGGGGAGCAGGGCGAAAGAGGTGGTGAGTCCGGCCAGGACATCGGCGCGCAGACGTTTGGGTTTCATGGCTTACCTAAAAATACAGGCGGGAAAAGAGGGACGCGGATGTTACGGAATTGACGGCGGGCGGGCCAGTGAATGGGTGGCCTGCTCGCAATGAACGATCACGCGACCTGCGAATCAGCCCCTGAAATCGGCAATCGCATAAGCCGCCAATTTGCCCTGGATGAAGTCCAGAAAGCACTGGATCCGTAGGGCCAGTTGCGAGTTGCGGTAGTACACCGCGTTGATGGGTTGGCGATATCCGCTGTTGAACTCCGCCAGCAACACCTGCAAGCGACCGGCGCGGATGTCGTCGATGGTCATGAAGTGCGACAGGCAGGCAATGCCTTGACCGGCCAGCGCCAGGTGCCTGATCGTCTCGCCACTCGACGCACTGATCGACGCTTGAATCGGCCAGCGGTCACCATGGACATAGCGCAGTGGCCATTGGTTGAGACCTTCGTTATGGGTAAAGCCCAGCAGCGTGTGCTCGCTCAAATCCTCGACAGCGCTCGGTACGCCGTGTTGTTCCAGGTACGCTGTGCTTGCGACGATGTGCAGCGGGCTGCAACCCAGGGAGCGCGCGTGCAGGGTCGAGTCGGCCAGCGTGCCGATGCGGATGGCGATGTCGGTGCTTTGTTCGAGCAGGTCGATGATCAAATCGTTGCTGTTGAGTTCGAGCTGGATGTCCGGGTAGAGACGGCGGAACTCATCGATGTACGGCACGATGGCGTGCAGCATGAACGGCGACGCGGCGTTGATCCGCAGTCGCCCGGACGGGGTTTGCTGGCGTGAGGACAGGCGCTCTTCGAGCTCGTCCATCTGATCGAGAATCAGCTTGGCGTGCTCGAAGAAATATTTGCCCTCTTCGGTCAGGTCCATGCGCCGCGTGGTGCGATTGATCAGCGTGGTATCGAGCTTGGCCTCCAGCCGCGACAGCGTGCGGCTGACCGCCGACGGCGTTTGCCCGACTTGCTCAGCCGCAGCCGAAATCGACCCGCACTCAATCACGCAGACGAAAATCTGCAACTCATCGGATCTGGCTTTCACGTGTGTCCCTTATCGATAATCCTGCACTGCTTCAGATATCGATAGTAGCCGAGCGTCATGCCTTAAGGCCAAACACCTCGGTCAAGTGCTGCTCATAACGCGCCACATCCGCTTCGATATTCGGGCGCTTCATCACATCGACGCACAAAAAGGTCGGCAGACCGGTCATGCCGAGGAAGGTATTGGCCTTGTGGAACGGCAGGTACACCGCGTCCACGCCCTTGGCTTCGAAGAAGTCGGTCGAGTCGTCGAAGGCTTGCTGCGGGGCGTTCCAGGTCACCGAAAGCATGTACTTTTTACCGTGCAACAAGCCGCCGCTGCCGTACTTCTGCGACGCGTCGGAGCGGGTGCGGCCGTCGCTGGCGTAGAGGCTGCCGTGGCCTGCAGTGAAGACTTCATCGACGTACTTCTTGACCGTCCAGGGCGCGCCCATCCACCAGCCGGGCATCTGATAAATGATCACATCGGCCCAGAGGAACTTGGCGACTTCCTCGGCGACGTCGTAGCCCTCGTCGATGAACGTGGTTTTCACATCCACACCACCGCGATCCAGCACGCTCAACGCTGCTTCATGCAGCGTCGTGTTGTAGCGACCATCGGAGTGGGCAAATTTTTTGCCGCCATTGAGCAACAGGACTTTTTTCATGAGAAATCTCGCAAGGTTGGAATCGATGGCGGCAGCCTAACGATCAGCCTCGCGCGGAATAAGCGCTCCATCCGCAAAATTCATTTGACCTATACGCACGAATCAACAAGCGATTGTTGCCATAAACTTGCGCCGATTCTGACTGTTTAGGAGATTCTGATGAGCGAACTGCAAGGCTTCATCCTTCACGCCAAGACCCGCCCGGAAAAAGCCGAGGCCTTCGAAGCGTTCTTCCGTGCCTATGTCGAACCGAGTCGCGCCGAACCCGGTTGCATCGAGTACCACATGCTGCGCGACAAGCAGGACCCGACGCTGTTTATCTTCTACGAGATCTGGCAATCCCAGGCCCATCTGGACGTGCACTCGAACCTGCCCCATATGAAGCAGTTCCTCGACATGCGCATGGAATATCTGGAGCAGGATTTCGATATCCGCCCGATCGAGATGCTCAGCACATCGTCCGCTAGCCGCTGATCAGCAAGTGGCCGCCGAGCACGCCGAGGCCGATGAAGAACACGCGCTTGAACAACACGGCGCTGATCCGCTGGCGCAGCCATTGCCCCAGCAACATGCCGAGCACCGCCGGGATCAGCGCCAGCAGCGACGCGCTCAACTCGCCACCGCCGAGGGCGCCGCGCCATAACAGGCCGGCGGCCAACGCGAGAGTCGAGACAGTGAACGACAGGCCCAGCGCCTGCACCAGTTCATCCTTGTTCAAGCCCAGTGCTTGCAGATAAGGCACCGCCGGAATCACGAAGACACCGGTGGCCGAGGTGAGGACGCCCGTCAGCACACCGCAGAGCGGACCGAGCCAACGCTCGGTGCGACCGCCGACGCGCAAGGTCGGCAGGCACAACCCGCTCAAGGCGTAGATCAACAGCGCCGCCCCCAGCCCCCGTACCACCCAATGTCCACCGGCCATGCCGATCCACACTGTGCCAGCGCCAGTGCCGATGAAAATCGCCAGCAGCATCGGCCATAACCGGTTGAGCAACCCGCGCAAATGACCGCCGAAGGCCAGTTGCCAGACGTTGGTCAGCGTCGCGGGAATGATCAACAACGCCGCAGCCTGCGACGGTGCCATAGCCAGGCCGAGCAGGCCCATGGCAATGGTTGGCAGACCAAGGCCGATCACACCTTTGATCATCCCGGCCAGCAGGAAGGTGGCGACAATCAATAAGGACAGGGCCAAGCCCAGATGTTGATAGAACGCGGCAAGTGTATTCATGGGGCTATCGTGGGCCCTGAAGGGTACCTTGAAAATCTGCCATATACTGAGGCTGCCTCTTGCTCTACAAGAGGCAAATGATCCGGGACACTGTATGCACTTCGACCTCACCGACCTGCGCCTCTACCTGAATATCCTCGACACCGGCAACATCACCGCCGGTGCCGCCCGCAGCCATTTGTCGCTGGCGGCGGCGAGTGCACGAATCCGCGCGATGGAAGCTTCACTGGGCATCGAGTTTCTCGAGCGAGGTCGCCGCGGTGTCAGCCCCACTCCGGCCGGCAAGGCACTGGCGCAGCACGCTCGAGTCCTGTTGCAACAGGCCGAGCGCATGCAGCAGGAGCTGGTCGAATACGCCAAAGGCGTCAAAGGCCAGGTGCGGTTGCTGTGCAATACCACTGCGATCACCGAGTACCTGCCGGAGTTGCTGGCGGACTTTCTGCGCGACCATCCGAACCTCGACATCGACCTGCAGGAGCTGCCCAGCACACGCATCACCCACGCCTTGCGCCAGGGCGCAGCAGACCTGGGGATCGTGTCCGACGCCGTGGATACCGACGGCCTGCAAACCCGCTATTTCCGCGACGATCCGCTGGTGCTGATCCTGCCGAGTGATCACCCCTTGGCCGACACCGGACCGCTAAATTTCAGCGCCACTTTGCACCACGACTACGTCGGCCTGAACGCCAACAGCGCCTTGGCCATTTACCTGGAAGAACAGGCCCTGCACAGCGGCTTGCGGATGCAGGTCCGCATCCGCGCCGATGGTTTCGAGGGCGTGATGCGCATGGTCGCCCGGGGAGCCGGGCTGGCAATCGTGCCCTTGGCGGCGGTCGAACGCTGGTCGGCTGAAACGCCGTTCAAAAGCGTCGCACTGGAAGAGCCGTGGGCTCGCCGCAAACTGTTGCTGTGCGCCCGGGACTTCACCGTACTGCCCCGTTATGCCCAGGCCTTGCTGAGCGCCTTGACTCTGCCCTGAGGGGCAGGTTTTTGCCCGCCGGAAAATCTTTGAGCGTTTGCGCGTTTCTGGACAGCTCGATGTCGAATACAGACAACTGAGCGGAGCATGGGCGCTATAGGGTGCGACTTCAGTTCTTCAGTACCACTTTCTATATTCCAAGGCCCGGAGTCCACATGACCGCACCGATTACCGTTCTTCGCGACACTCACCCGTTGCCCGTACTCGACGCCTGCAAATGGGAAAAGCTCGAAGGCGATCCGCACACCGTCAACCTCAACGCGTACACCAGCGAAGATGGCAGCAAGATCATGGGCACCTGGATCTGCACGCCGGGCAAGTGGTATGTGGAATATGTGAAGTGGGAATACTGCCACTTCCAGGAAGGCTACTGCATCATCACCCCGGAAGGCATGGCGCCGATCCACCTGCGCGCCGGTGACATCTTCGTCATCGAACCGGGGATGAAAGGCACGTGGGAAGTGGTTGAAACCGTGCGCAAGTATTTCGTGTTTGCCTGACGCAAAAAACCGAGAGACCACCCGACGTGGTCTCTCGGTAAAAAGGCATGCATGAATCCTGTGGCGAGGGAGCTTGCTCCCTCGCCACAAACGCTTATTGGGGTTTGCGATAGCTGTTGATGATCGCCGAGAAGTCCTTGCCCCCTTCCCCACGCAGGCTCATCGCCTGATACAACTGCTGGGCCACCGCGCCGAGCACGACCGGTTGGTGCGCCTGACGTGCCGCCTCAGTGGCCAGCCCCAGATCCTTGAGCATCAGTTCAGCACCGAAACCGCCGGTATAACCGCGCGAGGCCGGCGCTGTTTCGACGATGCCCGGCCACGGGTTGTACATCTCCGAACTCCAGCAACGCCCGGTTGAACTGTTGATGACGCCCGCCAGCACGTTTGTGTCGATACCCAGGGCGCTGCCCAGCGCCATGGCTTCGCTGACACCAACCATGGAAATCCCCAGCAGCAGGTTGTTGCAGATCTTGGCGATTTGCCCGGTGCCGACTTCGCCGCAGTGGACGATGTTGCGGCCCATCTGCGCCAGCACCGGTTGCAGAGTGGCGAACAGTTCAGGCGTGGCGCCGACCATGAAGGTCAGCGTCCCGGCCGCTGCACCGCCAGTGCCACCGGAAACCGGTGCGTCGGCCATGGCCACGTCCTGCTTTGCAGCCGCCGCGGCAACATCACGCGCCGTCTGCGGATCGATAGTGCTGCAATCCACCGCTGGCACGCCTTTGGCGATTCCCGCCAGCACGCCGTCTTCACCCAGCCAGACACTGCGCACATGGGCCGCTGCCGGCAACATGGTGATCACCAGTTGCGCGTCTTTCGACGCTGCCTTCGGTGAAGTGCTGATGGTGCCGCCGAGTTGAGCCAGTTCGGCCAGCACGGTTTGATTGAGGTCAAACAGGTTCAGCGAATGGCCGGCCTTGATCAGGTTGCGCGCCATCGGCGCGCCCATGTTGCCGAGACCGATAAAAGCGATTTTCATGTCCGGCTCCTTAGCGCAAGTGGATGGTGGTGTTCACACCGTGGTTGATGCTGTCGTCATCGAACCAACGTGCAGTGACGGTCTTGGTTTGAGTGTAGAACTGCACCACTTGCTTGCCATACGGACCGAGGTCGCCGAGCTTCGAACCACGGGAACCGGTGAAGCTGAAGAACGGTACCGGCACCGGGATCGGGATGTTGATGCCGACCTGGCCAACGTCGATTTCCGACTGGAATTTACGCGCCGCCGCACCGCTCTGGGTGAACAGACCCGTGCCGTTGCCGAACGGGTTGGCGTTGACCAGGGCGATGGCCTCATCGAGGGTGTCGACTTCCAGCACTACCAGCACCGGGCCGAAAATTTCCTGGGTGTAGATCTGCATCTCAGGGGTTACGCCAGAGAACAGGGTCGGGCCGACAAAGTTGCCCTGTTCGTAGCCCGGAACAGTGATGTCGCGACCGTCCAGTTCCAGCTTGGCGCCTTCCTTGATCCCGCTTTCGATCAGCTCGAGAATCCGTGCCTTGGCCCGCTTGGAAATCACCGGACCAACATCGGTGCCTGGCTCGCTGCCGGCATTGACCTTGAGTTTCTGCGCCAGCGCCTTGAGATCCGGCAGCCATTGTTTGGCCGCGCCCACCAGCACCACCACCGAGGTGGCCATGCAGCGTTGCCCGGCCGCACCGAAACCGGCGCCGACCAGTGCATTGAGCGCTTGCTCGCGGTTGGCATCGGGCAGCACAACGGCGTGGTTCTTGGCCCCCATCATCGATTGCACGCGCTTGCCGTGTTTACCGGCCAGCTCGTAGACATGCGTGCCGACCGCGGTCGAACCGACGAACGAAACAGCCTTGATGTCCTTGTGGGTGCAAAGCGCATCGACCACATCCTTGCCACCATGAACGACGTTGAGCACACCCGGCGGAATGCCGGCTTCAATCGCCAGCTCCACCAACAGCATGGTCGACATCGGATCCTGCTCGGAAGGCTTGAGCACGAAGGTGTTGCCGCAGGCGATGGCCATCGGGAACATCCACAGCGGAATCATCGCCGGGAAGTTGAACGGGGTAATGCCGGCGCAGACGCCGATCGGCTGACGCAGGGTGTAGGTGTCGACACCGCCTGCGACGTTCTCGGCGAACTCGCCCATTTGCAGGCTGCCAATGGAGCAGGCGTGCTCGACCACTTCCAGGCCACGGAAGATATCGCCCTCAGCGTCGGCGATGGTTTTACCCTGCTCATTGCTGAGCACTACGGCAATACGCTTGGAGTGCTCGCGAATCAGCGCCTGAAGCTTGAGCATGATGCGCATCCGCGCGCCGACTGGCGTCAGCTTCCAGGTCTGAAAGGCGCGATGAGCGGCGCTGATGGCGGCATCGACTTCAGCAGCGGTCGCGAAAGGGACTTTGGCCAGCACTTGCTGGGTCGCCGGATTGACGATGTCGTGCCATTCGGTGGTCTGGGATTCGACCCACTCGCCATCGATCAATAACTTGACCTTTTGTACGGTGGTTTCTAGCGATGCGTTCATGTCGGGTCTCCGGGACGTTGTTCTTATTTAGAGAGCTATCTTGGGAGCCAAGGCGAGAAAGTCGCCTTGAGATGAGGCGTGTGTCGCGATTTGGTTGTCGGACTGTTTTTGGAGTATAGATGTGCAAACTTCTAATAAGAACGCACATAAAAGCCGGTCCATCATGCAAAAAAACATCACGTCTTTAGGCTCGTTGAACTGGGATGACCTCAAGTTTTTCCTTGAAGTTGCCCGTACTCGCAAGGCCAGCACTGCGGCCAAGCGCCTGGCGGTGGACTACACCACTGTGTCGCGACGCATCAGTTCGCTGGAGGCCTCGTTGGGTACGCTGTTGTTCGAGAAGTCCCGCACCAACGGCTTCGTCCTGACCGCTGAAGGCCAGCGCCTGCTGGGTTACGCCGAATCGATCGAAAGCACTCTGCACATGGCTTGCGAGCAGGTCTCGGGCTCAGGCGTCGCGTTGTCCGGGCATGTGCGCATGGGCTGTACCGAAGGGTTCGGCAGCTTTTTCATCACCCCGCAGCTGAGCCATTTCGTCGACGCCTACCCGGCGATCTCGGTGGACATCCTGCCGCTGCCGCACTTCATCAGCCTGTCCAAGCGCGAGGCAGACATCGTCATTGCGCTGGAGCGGCCGGAACACGGCCCTTATGTCTGCTGCAAACTCTGTGACTATCGATTGCAGCTGTACGCGACCCAGGATTATCTGGACAAGCACCCACCGATCCGCCGCCCGGCAGATTTGAGCAAGCATCAATTCATCAGTTATGTGGACGATCTGGCGTTCAGCTCGGAGCTGCTGTACCTGGCGAATGTGCTGCCCGGTGCCAGTGCCAATCTGCGCAGCACCAGTGTGATCGCGCAGTTCGTGGCGGCGCAGCAAGGACGGTCACTGGCGATTCTGCCGTGCTTTTTGGCGGCTCAGGACCCGCGGTTGCTGCCGGTGTTACCGCAAGAGATCACCATCACCCGGCAGTTCTGGATGTACTGCCGGGAGGACCTGCGCAAGCTCAAGCGGATTACCTTGTTGTGGGATTACATCCGTACCGTCACCGAGCAGAATCAGGCGCTGTTGATGGGGGAAAGTCGGGAGATGGTGTTCGCCGATTAATCGGCACTCACCACGATCGACACCCGGCGGTTCTCGGTGCGCCCGGCCGCGGTGGCGTTGGAGGCGACGGGCTTGCTGCTGCCCAGGCCGCGTAGCTGGATGTTTTGTTCTTTTATGCCGACAGCGGCCAATACCGCTTCAACGCTTTTCGCGCGACGCAGGGAAAGTTGTTCGTTATAGGATTCCTCGCCCGAGGCATCGGTATGGCCGTCAATCCTCACCCGCTCGATTCCCACGCCCAACAACGCCTTGCCAATGCGTTCGACGATCTGGGTACTGGCAGGGTTGAGGTGTTCGACATCGCTACCGAACAGCACTTTGCCGGACAGGCCGAAGGCCCAGCCCTCATCCGTCATCTCGAAACCTTGTTGCTTGAGTACAGCGATCTGCGCTGGGGTCAGTCCTTTCTGCGGTGTCGTCTGGCAACCGGTCAATGCCAGCAAGGTCATGAATAAGCTAATCGTAAAAAATCGCAGAGAACGCTGAGTGAATGTGAACACAAAAATTAGCTCCTGGTTTGAAGATGGACGACAGAGTGCTCCGACCCTGCCGTGTGGTGAGCGCCTCGGGAAAGGCGTTTGGCCTGATACATCGCGGTATCTGCAGCATCGAGCAGCGCACCGGGCGTAAGCCCATGATCCGGGTACACGGCGATGCCGATGCTGAGTGAAGTCAACACCTGGGTACCGCCCGGCAACAGGATTGGCGCGTCCATACTGGCAATGATTTTGTCGGCAATCCGTTCGGCGTCTTCTATCTTGTGCAGCGGCGTCAACAGCACGGCAAACTCATCGCCGCCCAGACGCGCAACCAGATCCTCTTCACGCAACTGCGCACGAACCCGGGTCGCCACGGCGATCAGCACCGCATCACCGGCAGCGTGACCGAAGTTGTCGTTGATCTCCTTGAACCGGTCGCTGTCGAGAAACAGTACGGCCACTCCCTCATCCAGCTTGCCCGCATTGCGCAAGGCGCGCATCAGGCGGCCTTCGAAAAACGCCCGATTCGGCAACCCGGTAAGGCTGTCATGGCTGGCCTGGTGGGCCAGGGTTTCGTTTTCGCTTTGCAGATGGGTCTGCCAGGACTCGAGCTCGTCGAGCAAAGCATTGAAGTCGTTGCCCAGGTTGTCGAGTTCGGCAATGTCGGCGGGCGGTACGCGCCGGTCGAAGGCACGCTCGCTACGGGCGGCGTGAGCCACGGCAGCCAGGCTGCGCAACGGGCCAGTGATTCCTCGCAATTGCCGACGCGCCAGATAAAGCGCTACCCAGGCACTGACAGCGGTACACAAGACGATTCCCACCAGACCGCTGAGCAAAAAGCGCATCAGGCTGCCGCCGTGACCGATGAGCAAGATGCTGCCGATTTCCCGACCTTGATGAGTAATCGGCATGCTGATGGGTTTTTCCAGAATCGTTCGGGCGATCTGCATTTCAAGATCGGAGAGCCACCCCGTTTCCGGTCGTTGCCAACGTGCGAGCAACTCGCCTTGCTCGTCCATCACTTGCGCATCAGCCACTTCTTCAGTGGAGGCGATCAATGCCAGCGCTTCGGTGGCGGCGGCCTTGTCGTTGAACACCACCGCGGCTTCCACGGTGTAGTTGATCGAACGGGCAATCAGATGCAGGTTGTGATCGGCATAGACCCGCAAAGCCAGAACACCCAGCAGGGTCAGTGAAACACTGGCCATGGCCACACCCACCAGGGCGACGATCAAATGTCCACGGCCGATAACCGACCCCAGGGTCGGGCGTATGCGAGGTTTGAATAGACTCATGGCGCCGCCGGCTTGCGGCGCGACAGTTGCAGCACACTGGGGTGAATGCGCACACCGCTGCGGGCGACCGAGTCGAGGTTGACCTCGAAGGACACCTGCTCATCACCGACCCGCAGACAGAACAGACTGCCGACAGTGCATTGATCGCCGCCTTCGCTGATGCTCACCACCGGGCGTCCCGTCAACGAGGCGAATAGCCGACTGCGTTCATCGCCGGTCAGCTTGCCGATGTACACCGCATCGCATTCACTGGCGATGACCGGATTATCGGCCAGCAACCGTCGTACAGTAACCGGTCGACCCGTGGCTTGTGTGGTGCCTTTGACCAGGTCGTCGGTGTATTCAGTGGGGCCGACCACGCACAGGCGCAGTTGTTGGGGCTCAACAGGCCATCGGGCATAACTGAGGATCCCGAGTACTACCTGAGTGACCGACCTGGCACGTTGGTCGGCTTTGCTCACGATAGTTTCCGACTCAGCACAGGCAACGCCCGTCAACAAACAGAGGAGGCCGGCAAGCAGCACTTGTTTGCAGCCAACGACGCGCCCTGTCGCCCAGACAGCCAACTTCATGCAGGAATTCTCTACGATCGCAACAAAATGATGCCGCAACGATAGCACAGCACCGAAACACCAGCGAGGCGACGCGCCACGGCACATCGGACAGATTCCGGCGTCTGCCACCGCCCCTCAATGGCTCGGCCAGGTACCCTCTTCCAGCTCCAGCATTAACCCGCTCAAGCGCTTGACCTTGCGCCTCACGGCCTCTTCGAATACGCCGGCTCGAGGCTCAATCAGGGTGAACCAGTCTTTGGCCCGGGTTATCCCGGTATAGATCAGTTCCTTGGTAAGCACAGGATTCAAAGCATCCGGCAGAATCAACGCCGTATGGGCAAATTCCGAGCCTTGGGATTTGTGCACGGTCATGGCATACACCGTGTCGACATCGTTGAGTCGGCTTGGCAGGACAAAGCGCACACCGCCCTGCCCGTCATTACGCGGGAAGGCCACACGCAGCACGTGCCGCCCGGCCTCCGGGCCTTCACGCTCCGGCAGCTTGAGGGCAATGCCAATGTCACCGTTCATCAAACCCAGGCCATAGTCGTTGCGGGTCATCAGCACGGGCCGACCTTCGTACCACTGATGGTCGCTGTCAATCAGCCGGGCCTTGAGCAGTGCGTCGGTCACGCGCTGATTCAAACCTTCCACGCCCCAAGGCCCTTTGCGTACGGCACACAACAGCTGGAAAGCGTCGAAAGCTTGTAGCACCACGCGAGCCCAATCAGCCCAGCATGGATCGTCGAGCGGGCGGTCGAGCGGTGGTCGCTGACTGCGCAAAAGACTCAGGTAATGCCGATAGCCTTGCGGTCCCCCGCCATGGCCCTCGAGCAACAAGCGCTCCAGCGCCCGGTCCTGCTCACCCTTGAGAGGCAGGGAAAATACGTCGTCATGACTTGCAGCGGCCAATAACTTGCGCGCGTCCTCGGGATGCTGTTGGTTAACCCAACGGGCCAACTGACCAATGCCGCTACCCTCGCCGAAGCGCCGTGAGTGGCGCAGCATCACGACTTGCTGGGCCAGTGGATGCGCGCCCTGGGTGTCTTCCCGCAAACCGCTGGCATCGAGGCGCTCACCGCTGACCGCCTCCAGCCACTGGCGGGTCTGCGGGCTGTACCAACCGGCTTCGGCATCACGACACAGATCGCCCAGTACGGCACCGGCCTCTACCGACGCCAGTTGGTCCTTGTCACCGAGCAGCACCAGGCGGGCATGGGGCGGCAACGCATCGAGCAGGTTGGCCATCATTTCCAGGTCGATCATCGAGGCTTCGTCCACCACCAGTACATCCAGCGGCAAGCGATTACCGGCGTGGTGACGGAAATGCCGGGTACCGGGACGACTGCCGAGCAAACGGTGCACGGTGGTCACATCCGACGGGATCTTCTCGCGCACCGTTTCAGGTACTTTCAGGGTTTGAACCTGCTGGCTGATGGACTCGGTCAATCGTGCGGCAGCTTTACCGGTGGGTGCCGCGAGACGAATACGCAGCGGTTTACCGGCCTCCACTGCGGGTGCCTGGAGCAACGCAAGCAAGCGCACAACCGTGGTGGTCTTGCCGGTTCCCGGGCCGCCGGTGACGATGCTGAATGCACTTCGGGTAGCCAGGGCACACGCGAGCTTCTGCCAGTCGATCACGTCATCAAGCCTGGCTGGACCGAACAGCCCGGTCAGGCGTTGAGGCAAATCATCCGGCGTTGCTTCGTGTGCCGCCAGACGCTGGCGCAGCGCGTGGTCGATGCGCCGTTCGTAAGCCCAGTAGCGGCGCAGGTACAGGCGCTTGCCCGACAGCACCAACGGCCGGTGTTGCGCAGCCTCACGCCCATCGACGGCCAGAGCCACCAGACGACTGGACGCCAGGACCTTGCACCAATGGGCACCATCCAGCGCCTCAAGCAATTGCGACGGCAGCAACATCGCCCCGCTTTGCACATCACCTTCCGGCGGCAGCGACAAGGCAAAATCCGGCTCTTTCAGTGTTTCGAACAGATCCAGGCAGACATGACCGTGGCCCAGTTGGTGACTGATCAACGCGGCGGCCAGCAGCACCAGCGGATCATCGTCGGGAGCGAGCTCGTGGAGAAACGCGACGAAGGCCTTGTCCAGCGCCCGCAGCCAGCCGCGTTCGACCCAGCGCGTGAGCAGCAGCAACAAGTCATCTGCGCGGCTCAACGGGGCCAGGTCCGCCAGACTTTCGGCCGCCAACGGCGTAGGCAGCAAATCGGCGAAAGTGCGACTCATAGCAATACTCCCTGTTCCCAGGCAGGTTCGGCCTTGGGCTCTGGCTTGCCCTGGAACAACCGGTCCAGGCGCTCGATCAGCTCCCGTGGCGGACGGGCAAAATACACACCTTGGCTGGCCGCTCGAGTACCGCGAAGAAACAGATACAACGCTCCACCGACATGTCGGTCGTAATCGTAATCGACCAGCCGAGCCTTAAGCTGGCGATGCAGGGCGAGCAGGTACAGTACGTATTGCAGGTCGTAACGGTTATCGAGAATCGACTGCTCCATGGCCTGCTCGGTATAGGCCGCGTCATCGACGCCCAGCCAGTTGGATTTGTAGTCAGCGACGTAGTAACGGCCTTCATGCTCGAACGTCAGGTCGATGAAGCCTTTGAACATGCCATTGAGCAGCACCGGTTCGGCAGCCACCCGGGCCACGCCGTGATGGGTGTATTGGCGCACCAGCTCATCGAGCTTGAGCACATCGACTTTATGACTGGCGAACCAGAACTCCATCTCGACCCGGTATTGAGACAGTTGCTCGAACACCACCGGCGCCTGCCCGCCACCGATGTGCAACGGGGATTTGAGCAAGTGCTGCAGCCAGCCGCTCAATGTGGTGATCCAGCCTTCCCAGCCACGGCGGTTGCAGCGACGGGCGATCGCGTCTTCCACGGTTTGCGGTGCAGCGGCAAAACCTTCGTCACCGGCCCATTCGAGCAATCCATGAAGAAAAGTGCCGGGGTTCGGACCACGAGGGAATCGATGGATATCAGCGCCGCCGGCGGCGACTTCTCGTGGCGCTTCGGGATCAAGGCGTTCGTCATCAAAGAGCTTTTGTGCTTGCGCGCTCTCCGGTGCCTCGTCACTGCCCACGCTCAAACTGTCACCAATGCGTAAGGCACTGTAAGAGGCGATCCACCAGTTTTCGCTGGCCTTGCGCCTGGGTATCAGCGGGGCAAGCAAGGTCGCTTCATTGCGTGGCGGATGATAATGCTCGGCGGTCGCGTCAGGCATTTCACCGTAGTTCAGCGCCGCACAGTCTTGCTGCAGGTCTTCCAGCCAACGACGCAGCCCTGCCGACTCAGCCAATGGCGCACCACCGCCCAGCAGATAACCCAATGCCGAAAGGTGCAGGACCGAGCCGTTGTTATTGCCGCGCTTGAGATCAGTCACACCCAGCCAGCACGCATGTTGTGCCCGGGTCAGGGCCACATAGAGCAGTCGAAGATCTTCGGCCAAACGCTCATCATCAGCGAGGGCGATCAACTCGGCCGTCGGCTTCAAGCTCACCTGCGCCTTACCCGCGGCATCGTGGTAGTGCAGCGGCAGACGACTGCCATCCACCGGTTTTGCCGAGCAGATGAACGGCAGAAACACCAACGGATATTCAAGCCCTTTGGACTTGTGGATGGTCACGACCTTGACCAGTTGCTCGTCGCTTTCCAGGCGCAGGATCTGTTCTTCGCCAGCCTGACCAGACAACGCCAGATGCTCGGACAAATGACGGATCAGTGCTTGCTCGCCATCGAGTTCGGCGGCGGCCTGCTGCAGCAACTCGGACAAATGCAGCAGGTTGGTCAATATCCGTTCACCATCGCTGCGCGCGATCAACGCCTGGGGCAGCTGAAAATCATGTAGCAATCGCCGCAACATGGGCAGCACGCCCTGCTTGCGCCAGAGCTCGCGATAACCGCGGAACTGCATGACCCGTGCTTCCCAGGCCAGTTCGTCCTGATTCAGTCGCTCCAGTTCAGCCAGTGAAAGGTTCAGCGTGATGCAGGCCAGCGCGGCACGCAGGGGACGTTCGACATCCGGCTCGGCACAGGCCTTGAGCCACGTCAGCAGATCATGGGCCTCCTGCGCGGCGAATACCGAGTCCTTGTCTGACAGGTAAACACTGCGCACACCGCGAGCGGAAAGTTCGCCGCGCACGGCCTGGGCCTCTTTGCCGTCGCGCACCAGAATCGCGATATCCGCCGGCAGCAGGCCTCTGAGACCCTTACCATCCTGTATGAAGCCCGCACGCCCCTGCTGACCGCCATTGAGCAACGCAGCGATCTCACTGGCGCAGGCGGCGGCCAATTGTTGTCGATACACCACGCCAGACAGTGGCTGGTCAGAGGACAAATGCCAGATGTTCAGGGCAGGCACAACCTGCCCCTCAATGTGCAGGACTTCTTTGCGCCCTTGGGACTCCACGGGCAGAAACGGTACCGGGTTCTCGCCACTCTTCTCCCGGAACAGGAACGCGCCGCGCCCCTGCTCGCGAGATTCTGCGCGCTGGAACACATGGTTCACCGCGTTGACCATGCCATGACTGGAACGGAAATTTGTGCCCAGGGTATGCAGGCGGCCAGTGGTGGCTTGCCGGGCGCGCAGATAGGTATAGATATCGGCACCGCGAAAGGCATAAATCGCCTGCTTCGGGTCGCCGATCAGGAACAGGCCGGATTCAGGGTTGTTGTCTTCGATGCGATAAATGCTCTCGAAGATTCGGTACTGCACCGGGTCGGTGTCCTGAAACTCGTCGATCAGCGCAACCGGGAACTGCTCGCGGATCAAGGTCGCCAGACGCTCACCGCCATCGGACTGCAACGCCGCATCGAGACGCAGCAGCATGTCATCGAAACCCATTTCCGCGCGACGACGCTTTTCTTCCTCGAACCGAGCACCGACCCAGTGGGCGGCATGTTGCAGCACGGCGGCATCGGGGGTCGGCAAGCCATCGAGACTGGCCTTGAGGCCGGGCATCGCATCGAGACCGGGATGACGGGGAGCTTCACCTTTCCAGGCTTCAGCCATGCCATCGGGAGTCAGGCGAGTGAAGCCGGTGCCAATGTCCAGTTGCTCCAGAGATTCGTCTTCGGCCCAGGCCCGGAGCTTTTCGAACCAGGGTTCGAAGTAGCGCGCCTGCATCTTGCGACCATCGACGCTTTTGCTCGCGACGCCCTGATGACAGATGGCAAGCAGCTCATCGGCCCATTGGCGCCAGGGCATCTTGAGCTCGAGCAACGCGGCCCGTCGTTCCTCCAGGCACTCGGCGATCAACTCGGCAGGTTCTTTACCTTCAACGCTGTCACGCTCGCTGGCGAACAAGCCACGCACTCGCAACAACGCTGCCGGGCCACCCCAGTTGCCGCGAACCCAATTCAGCGCATCGCCTTGCATCGGATAGCAGAACAGTCGCCAGTAGTCGCGCAGGACTTCGCCAAGCAAATCACTGTGATCGGTTTCCAGGGTCTGGGTGAACAGGCTGCCACTGTCGAATGCATGTTCGCGCAGCATGCGCTGGCACCAACTGTGGATGGTCGATACCGCCGCTTCATCCATCCACTGGGCGGCGATGTCCAGGCGATTTGCACAGCCGGGCCACTGCTCAGGGAGGTATTGCTCGCGCAACTCCGCAATCAGGCCATCCGGTGCCGGTGTCTCATCGCGGAAAAAACGCGCAGCTTCAGCCAGTCGCGTACGAATACGTTCGCGCAGTTCTTTGGTCGCGGCATCGGTGAAGGTCACCACGAGGATTTGCGGCGGCAGTAATTCATGGCCAAAACCACTCGACTCGTCGCCATGACCAAGGACCAGACGCAAGTACAGCGCAGAAATGGTGAAGGTCTTGCCCGTCCCGGCACTGGCTTCGATCAGTTGGCTTCCACGCAGGGGGAATGCCAGGGCCAGCGGTGTTTTCGTGGTCATGAGCGCGCCTCCTCGCTGGTCAATGAACGCCAGGGAGCCTCAAGCAGCGGCCGATACAAAGCGTCGCACCAATCGGGGAAGGTCTCGTCGGCAATCAAAACATCGTAGTCGGCGTATTGCCGAGCGAGTGCCGGGCTTTCGCGGCGCTCACCATCAGTGGTCTGGCCATCGCCTTCATAGGCCTTGCGGGCAGCGGCGTCAGCCTTGACCGGATCGGTTTGAGCCAGCCAGGCGAAGGCTGTTTTTACGGCAATCGGCAACGGCTGGCGCATGCCCGTTTGCCAGGCCAGCAACAGATTACCCAAGGCATCAAGTGCTGCATCCTTCGCCAACGGAGCCAGTAACAGACTGTCGTCGCTGGCCACCAACGCGGTGGTCATCGACATCCCGCTGGCACAGGCAACCAGGTGATTGATCCATGGTCGTGTCAGACGATGCCATTTGCGGGTCTTGAGTGAGCCGATGCTATTGGGAATCGTGGTGACCGACAGCAAGCCACCGTCCGCGCGTTGATGCAGGCCACTGAGCCAGCCCTCCAGGCGCAGCCCATGCAGTTCCAGACTCACGGGCAACGCGCTGGTGAGCGGGGTCGGCCATAACGCCAGGAGCTGCTGATAGCGCTGCAACAGATCCGGCAGTGGCTCGATCAACTCTCGCTGCAAACATTCGCCAAAACCAGCCATGGGCAAGAGCCCGCTGTTCTGCAGACGTTTCGCCTGTGCTTCCAGTACCTGATCGATTTGGTCCAATTGCCCGAGCGCTGCTTCGAGCAAGCTGTCGCTGAGGCTATAGCGTTGCAGCGCGTCGAGTACAAATGGCTCTTCATCCGCCAAAGGCGCTTCGGCAGCCTCGAAGAACACTTTGAGTCGCTGACTGAAGAAATGCCGTACCGGATTGCGCAGAAAATCCTGCAACTGACCCAGGCTCAGCGGCTCGTCCTGAATATAGGGCTCAAGAACCTCGATGGCAGGCGTCAAACCGCTGGACTGATGAAGTACCTGCCACTCGCTGGCGTAGCTGAACAAATCATCGCCTTCATGGAAGTAGCGTGCACTGAAGGGTTGCAGCGGATGTTCCTGAGTCATGGACTCAAGCAGATCAGCCTTGTCATCGTGCAATCGCCAACCGCTGGCGAGATGATCACGTAGTTGTCCTATCAATACCGAAGCCGGGCGCTCACTGTTGTCCCGAATACTGCGGCCGACCCAGCTGATATAGAGTTGGTCCCGCGCCGACAACAAGGCTTCCAGCAACAGATAACGGTCATCTTCACGCCGGGAACGATCGCCGGGCCGGTAGTCGCTGCCCATCAGGTCGAAGTCCAGTGGCGGCTGCGCGCGAGGGTAATCGCCGTCATTCATGCCCAAAAGGCAGACCAGTTTGAACGGGATTGCTCGCATGGGCATCAAGGTACAGAAGTTGACGGCACCGGCGAGAAAGCGCTGAGACAAGCGACCTTGGTCGAGGCCAGCCAGCCAGGCTTCACGGACTACGGTCAGTGGTAACTCGTCCTGCAAGCCTACTGACTCGCAGGTCTCAAGCCAGGTCTCGCGCAACTCTTCGAGTTGAGCCAATAAATAGTCGTCATGTTCGTTACTGGCCTGGAAGAACAACTGCACCAGTGCTTGCAAGCGGATGCCCCAGAGTTTGGGCGACGCAGGTTGGGTAAGCTCCTGGTGGGCAATCTCCAGTGCATCCAGCAGTGCGACCAAAGGACCTATGAGCGCAGCATCCAGGCCACCGATCTCGTCGTAGGGTTCAATACCCTCGCAGGCACTGGCGCTGCCCACGGCATAACCAAGCAACATCCGTCGCAAGCCGAAACGCCAACTGTTTTGCTCCAGTTCTTCCGGCAGGCCCAGACCCGCACGCTGCTCGGCATTCATCCCCCAACGGATACCTGCGCCTTCGATCCAGCGGTGCAAGGTCGGCAGGTCACGTTCCTCTACGCCAAAGCGAGCGCGTAATGCCGGAACGTCCAGCAGATCGAGAATTTCGCTGACGGGGAAACGACTGTCGGGCAGCTTGAGCAGATGCTCGACAGCGATCAGTAGCGGGTCCCTGCCGCGCTGGCCTTGATCCGCGAGCGTGAAGGGAATGAAGCGTGGGTCGTGCCGATCAAGCTGACCAAAGACAGCGCGGATGTGGGGGGCGTAACTGTCGATGTCTGGAACCATCACGATCACGTCGCGAGGCCTTAAGTCTGGATCAGCACTGAATCGTGCGAGCAGCTGATCGTGGAGAATCTCCACTTCGCGTTGAGCGCTATGGGCGATGTGAAAACGGATCGATTCGTCCTTTGTCAGATCGACTGCAGGCCAACTCTCGCGAGTTTCGTTCAGGGGGCGCAATTCCAGGATGTCGTCCTGCAACTGATTGAGCATGCTCTGAGGCTGGTTATCGCTGAAAAGGTCGATGCGCCCATCGCGAAATGCCGAGCGATAGCTGTTGGGATCGTCGTAACTGTCGAGCAGATTGATGTAGTCCCGCCCCTGCTTGCCCCACGCCGCCAATAGCGGGTGGGCATGTTGATGGAGCGTTTGCGGATCAAGCACAACCGGCATGCCACGCTTGCGAGCCTGGCGTTTGTATTGATGCCGCAACAGGTCTTTATCGGCGACGATGTCCGCCCAATGGTGGCGACATGGGTTGTGTACGCACAGCAAGACCTGACTGAATCGAGCCAGCCCGGCAAGTGCTTCCAAGGCTTGAGCTGGCAGTGAAGAAATCCCGAAAACAATCACCCTGGAAGGCAATCCACTGGGCGCGCTGTCGAGACTATTGATACGCTCGATAAAGCGTTGATGGACACCCGCGCGGCTTTGCGCCATGCCTTGTGCACCGACATCCAGCAACAGCGCACGCCACAGCTCTGCTTGCCAGCAGTTGGCCGGAGTCAGGGCTTTGGCTTCGCCTCTGCCATTTCGTAATTGGTGACGGCCTTCTGCCCAGTCTTCGAGCCAGTCCGCCCTGTACACCTGATATTGGTCGAATAGATCGGCCAGCCGCTCCGCCAATTGATAGCGTTTGCGTAAGTCGGTGTCATTCGTAAGGAAGCGCTGCAGGGGTTCGAAGTGCGGTTGGTTGATCAACTGTGGCAGCAGACGCATCAGGCGCCAGGTCAGCGGGGCTTTATCGAGCAGGGACTTGGCCGGGATTTCGTCACGTCCCAGCACCATGCGATAGAGCTGCCACATGAAGCTGCCTGGCAACTGCACATCGATGGCGGCAGCGATTCCGCAGCCGCCCATGTCGTCATCTTCTGGGTCTTCGGCCAGTGCCAGCTTCAGCCATTGGGCGATGCCGTTGCTCTGCACCAGGGCAATTTCATTTTCCAAGGGAGCCAGCGGGTAGCGCCGCATCCAACTGACCACCAGGCTGCGCAGTTCGTCCAGGCGGTTGCCGTGAACCACCATAAAACCAGCACTGAGGGACGTAGCGTCCGGCATAAAGGCTTCCTTGGGAAAATACAAAAGCTAGGGCCGAACCTTAGCACTGTCGGCAGACCGTGACAGCCGGGACCGTTCCGATGTTGCTGTACGAACTTTCCTGCGGACAAAACAAAACCCCTACCTGCATACGCAGATAGGGGTTTCGGAATTTAATCTTGACGATGACCTACTCTCACATGGGGAAACCCCACACTACCATCGGCGATGCATCGTTTCACTTCTGAGTTCGGGATGGGATCAGGTGGTTCCAATGCTCTATGGTCGTCAAGAAATTCGGGTACCGAACCGTCTTTCGACGCTTCAGCAAATTGGGTATGCGATAGTTTGTGCGGCTTTTGTGAATGCTTGCGAACTTTCGGTTCATTTCGTCTTCACACACCGCAATCTGGTGTCCTTTCGGATCAGCAAATTGCTTGGGTGTTATATGGTCAAGCCTCACGGGCAATTAGTATTGGTTAGCTCAACGCCTCACAGCGCTTACACACCCAACCTATCAACGTCGTAGTCTTCGACGGCCCTTCAGGGGACTCAAGGTCCCAGTGAGATCTCATCTTGAGGCTAGTTTCCCGCTTAGATGCTTTCAGCGGTTATCTATTCCGAACATAGCTACCCGGCAATGCCACTGGCGTGACAACCGGAACACCAGAGGTTCGTCCACTCCGGTCCTCTCGTACTAGGAGCAGCCCCTCTCAAATCTCAAACGTCCACGGCAGATAGGGACCGAACTGTCTCACGACGTTCTAAACCCAGCTCGCGTACCACTTTAAATGGCGAACAGCCATACCCTTGGGACCGGCTTCAGCCCCAGGATGTGATGAGCCGACATCGAGGTGCCAAACACCGCCGTCGATATGAACTCTTGGGCGGTATCAGCCTGTTATCCCCGGAGTACCTTTTATCCGTTGAGCGATGGCCCTTCCATACAGAACCACCGGATCACTAAGACCTACTTTCGTACCTGCTCGACGTGTCTGTCTCGCAGTCAAGCGCGCTTTTGCCTTTATACTCTACGACCGATTTCCGACCGGTCTGAGCGCACCTTCGTACTCCTCCGTTACTCTTTAGGAGGAGACCGCCCCAGTCAAACTACCCACCATACACTGTCCTCGATCCGGATAACGGACCTGAGTTAGAACCTCAAAGTTGCCAGGGTGGTATTTCAAGGATGGCTCCACGCGAACTGGCGTCCACGCTTCAAAGCCTCCCACCTATCCTACACAAGCAAATTCAAAGTCCAGTGCAAAGCTATAGTAAAGGTTCACGGGGTCTTTCCGTCTAGCCGCGGATACACTGCATCTTCACAGCGATTTCAATTTCACTGAGTCTCGGGTGGAGACAGCGCCGCCATCGTTACGCCATTCGTGCAGGTCGGAACTTACCCGACAAGGAATTTCGCTACCTTAGGACCGTTATAGTTACGGCCGCCGTTTACCGGGGCTTCGATCAAGAGCTTCGCGTTAGCTAACCCCATCAATTAACCTTCCGGCACCGGGCAGGCGTCACACCCTATACGTCCACTTTCGTGTTTGCAGAGTGCTGTGTTTTTAATAAACAGTCGCAGCGGCCTGGTATCTTCGACCGGCGTGGGCTTACGCAGTAAATGCTTCACCCTCACCGGCGCACCTTCTCCCGAAGTTACGGTGCCATTTTGCCTAGTTCCTTCACCCGAGTTCTCTCAAGCGCCTTGGTATTCTCTACCCAACCACCTGTGTCGGTTTGGGGTACGGTTCCTGGTTACCTGAAGCTTAGAAGCTTTTCTTGGAAGCATGGCATCAACCACTTCGTGTTCTAAAAGAACACTCGTCATCAGCTCTCGGCCTTAGAATCCCGGATTTACCTAAGATTCCAGCCTACCACCTTAAACTTGGACAACCAACGCCAAGCTGGCCTAGCCTTCTCCGTCCCTCCATCGCAATAACCAGAAGTACAGGAATATTAACCTGTTTTCCATCGACTACGCTTTTCAGCCTCGCCTTAGGGACCGACTAACCCTGCGTCGATTAACGTTGCGCAGGAAACCTTGGTCTTTCGGCGTGGGTGTTTTTCACACCCATTGTCGTTACTCATGTCAGCATTCGCACTTCTGATACCTCCAGCAAGCTTCTCAACTCACCTTCACAGGCTTACAGAACGCTCCTCTACCGCATCACCTAAGTGATACCCGTAGCTTCGGTGTATGGTTTGAGCCCCGTTACATCTTCCGCGCAGGCCGACTCGACTAGTGAGCTATTACGCTTTCTTTAAAGGGTGGCTGCTTCTAAGCCAACCTCCTAGCTGTCTAAGCCTTCCCACATCGTTTCCCACTTAACCATAACTTTGGGACCTTAGCTGACGGTCTGGGTTGTTTCCCTTTTCACGACGGACGTTAGCACCCGCCGTGTGTCTCCCATGCTCGGCACTTGTAGGTATTCGGAGTTTGCATCGGTTTGGTAAGTCGGGATGACCCCCTAGCCGAAACAGTGCTCTACCCCCTACAGTGATACATGAGGCGCTACCTAAATAGCTTTCGAGGAGAACCAGCTATCTCCGAGCTTGATTAGCCTTTCACTCCGATCCACAGGTCATCCGCTAACTTTTCAACGGTAGTCGGTTCGGTCCTCCAGTCAGTGTTACCTAACCTTCAACCTGCCCATGGATAGATCGCCCGGTTTCGGGTCTATTCCCAGCGACTAGACGCCCTATTAAGACTCGCTTTCGCTACGCCTCCCCTATTCGGTTAAGCTCGCCACTGAAAATAAGTCGCTGACCCATTATACAAAAGGTACGCAGTCACCCAACAAAGTGGGCTCCCACTGCTTGTACGCATACGGTTTCAGGATCTATTTCACTCCCCTCTCCGGGGTTCTTTTCGCCTTTCCCTCACGGTACTAGTTCACTATCGGTCAGTCAGTAGTATTTAGCCTTGGAGGATGGTCCCCCCATATTCAGACAAAGTTTCTCGTGCTCCGTCCTACTCGATTTCATGACTAAGAGATTTTCGCGTACAGGGCTATCACCCACTATGGCCGCACTTTCCAGAGCGTTCCGCTAATCTCAAAGCCACTTAAGGGCTAGTCCCCGTTCGCTCGCCACTACTAAGGGAATCTCGGTTGATTTCTTTTCCTCAGGGTACTTAGATGTTTCAGTTCCCCTGGTTCGCCTCTTGCACCTATGTATTCAGTACAAGATAACCATCTTATGATGGCTGGGTTCCCCCATTCAGACATCTCCGGATCAAAGTCTGTTTGCCGACTCCCCGAAGCTTTTCGCAGGCTACCACGTCTTTCATCGCCTCTGACTGCCAAGGCATCCACCGTATGCGCTTCTTCACTTGACCATATAACCCCAAGCAATCTGGTTATACTGTGAAGACGACATTCGCCGAAAATTCGCATGCTCAATTAAGAGCAACTCACAAATTTTACCTTAGCCTGATCCGTTACCAGTGAAAGTAACGTTCAGTCTATCTTTCTATCACATACCCAAATTTTTAAAGAACGATCTAGCCAAAGACTAGAAATCAACATTCACCATCATCACAATGGAATGCTCATTTCTAAGCTTTCAACAACAGAAGCAGTAGTGGTGGAGCCAAACGGGATCGAACCGTTGACCTCCTGCGTGCAAGGCAGGCGCTCTCCCAGCTGAGCTATGGCCCCGTATTTCTACAGGTATTCCCACACAAAATTGGTGGGTCTGGGCAGATTCGAACTGCCGACCTCACCCTTATCAGGGGTGCGCTCTAACCAACTGAGCTACAGACCCAATTTCGGGCTGCTTCGTATCGTCTTCTTCAATGAATCAAGCAATTCGTGTGGGAACTTATGGAGCAGCTGATGTCGTCGATTAAGGAGGTGATCCAGCCGCAGGTTCCCCTACGGCTACCTTGTTACGACTTCACCCCAGTCATGAATCACACCGTGGTAACCGTCCCCCCGAAGGTTAGACTAGCTACTTCTGGTGCAACCCACTCCCATGGTGTGACGGGCGGTGTGTACAAGGCCCGGGAACGTATTCACCGCGACATTCTGATTCGCGATTACTAGCGATTCCGACTTCACGCAGTCGAGTTGCAGACTGCGATCCGGACTACGATCGGTTTTATGGGATTAGCTCCACCTCGCGGCTTGGCAACCCTCTGTACCGACCATTGTAGCACGTGTGTAGCCCAGGCCGTAAGGGCCATGATGACTTGACGTCATCCCCACCTTCCTCCGGTTTGTCACCGGCAGTCTCCTTAGAGTGCCCACCATTACGTGCTGGTAACTAAGGACAAGGGTTGCGCTCGTTACGGGACTTAACCCAACATCTCACGACACGAGCTGACGACAGCCATGCAGCACCTGTCTCAATGTTCCCGAAGGCACCAATCCATCTCTGGAAAGTTCATTGGATGTCAAGGCCTGGTAAGGTTCTTCGCGTTGCTTCGAATTAAACCACATGCTCCACCGCTTGTGCGGGCCCCCGTCAATTCATTTGAGTTTTAACCTTGCGGCCGTACTCCCCAGGCGGTCAACTTAATGCGTTAGCTGCGCCACTAAGAGCTCAAGGCTCCCAACGGCTAGTTGACATCGTTTACGGCGTGGACTACCAGGGTATCTAATCCTGTTTGCTCCCCACGCTTTCGCACCTCAGTGTCAGTATCAGTCCAGGTGGTCGCCTTCGCCACTGGTGTTCCTTCCTATATCTACGCATTTCACCGCTACACAGGAAATTCCACCACCCTCTACCATACTCTAGCTCGACAGTTTTGAATGCAGTTCCCAGGTTGAGCCCGGGGATTTCACATCCAACTTAACGAACCACCTACGCGCGCTTTACGCCCAGTAATTCCGATTAACGCTTGCACCCTCTGTATTACCGCGGCTGCTGGCACAGAGTTAGCCGGTGCTTATTCTGTCGGTAACGTCAAAACAATTACGTATTAGGTAACTGCCCTTCCTCCCAACTTAAAGTGCTTTACAATCCGAAGACCTTCTTCACACACGCGGCATGGCTGGATCAGGCTTTCGCCCATTGTCCAATATTCCCCACTGCTGCCTCCCGTAGGAGTCTGGACCGTGTCTCAGTTCCAGTGTGACTGATCATCCTCTCAGACCAGTTACGGATCGTCGCCTTGGTGAGCCATTACCTCACCAACTAGCTAATCCGACCTAGGCTCATCTGATAGCGCAAGGCCCGAAGGTCCCCTGCTTTCTCCCGTAGGACGTATGCGGTATTAGCGTTCGTTTCCGAACGTTATCCCCCACTACCAGGCAGATTCCTAGGCATTACTCACCCGTCCGCCGCTCGCCACCAGGTACAAGTACCCGTGCTGCCGCTCGACTTGCATGTGTTAGGCCTGCCGCCAGCGTTCAATCTGAGCCATGATCAAACTCTTCAGTTCAAACATCTTTGGGTTTTTAAGAAACCCTAAACTTGGCTCAGCAATCGTTGGTTACATCTTTGATTTCTCGCGGAGTAACTTGTGATGCTGATAATCTTGTTGACTATCAGTCTGACTCCACAAGCACCCACACGAATTGCTTGATTCAGTTGTTAAAGAGCGGTTGGTTAAGATCTTTCGTCTCAACCGAGGCGCGCATTCTACAGCAGCCTCTGTTGCTGTCAAGCGGTTATTTTCAGAAGTTTTCAAAGTTTCCTTTGCAACTTCAACCACTTGCGCTTCCGATCTCTCGTTAGCGGGAGGCGAATTCTACAGCGTTAGTCGCTGCTGTCAACACCTCTTTTTCTCCGCTTTCGACCGAGAAGATCGAATCGTCAATAAGGCGACAATCCCCTGCCCTATCAACTCCTTCTGGCTTCGATGAACTGAAGCGTAACCGCTGTCGAAAACTGCGTAACTCGTTGTTTACCAAGGAGTTTTCCGTTTCGACTGCGCCGGAAGTGGGGCGAATTATAGACGTCCAGGATCTGCCGTCAACCTCTAATTTCACATTTCTGTCATATCGGTCAAAACAGCCCGAAAACACAAAGGCCGACCTCAAGAGGTCGGCCTTCTGCCCTTCTACTTACAAGCTAGGGAATGCGAATTGCGAAGCTTCATGGCTTGCCCGTTGCGGCCAGCGCTGGGTAATAGCCTTGCGACGGGTATAGAACCGCACGCCATCCGGGCCATAAGCATGCAGATCGCCGAACAGCGAACGCTTCCAGCCGCCAAAGCTGTGATACGCCACTGGCACCGGCAACGGTACGTTGACGCCGACCATACCCACTTCGATCTCATCGCAGAACAACCGCGCCGCTTCCCCATCACGGGTAAAGATGCAGGTGCCATTGCCATACTCGTGATCATTGATCAGTTGCATCGCCTCTTCCAGGCTGTTGACCCGGACGACGCACAGCACCGGCCCGAAGATCTCTTCTTTATAGATGCGCATCTCTGGCGTGACGTTATCGAACAGGCAACCACCGAGGAAGAAGCCGTCCTCATGACCGGCCACGCTCAGACCACGACCGTCCACCACCAGCTTCGCACCGGCGCCTACGCCGTCTTCAACATAACCGCTGACCTTGTCCCGCGCCTGACCGGTGACCAGAGGCCCCATGTCCAGGCCACAAGTTGTACCAGCGCCGATTTTCAGTGCCTTGATCTGCGGTGTCAGTTTGGCCACCAACGCATCCGCCACCTGGTCACCGACACACACGGCCACCGAAATCGCCATGCAGCGCTCACCGCACGAACCGTAAGCGGCGCCCATCAACGCGCTGACCGCGTTATCCAGATCCGCATCCGGCATCAATACCGCATGGTTCTTCGCCCCGCCCAGCGCCTGGACGCGTTTGCCGCGCTTGGTGCCTTCGGCGTAGATGTATTCGGCAATCGGCGTCGAACCGACGAAGCTCAACGCTTTGACTTCCGGCGCTTCAATCAGTGCGTCCACTGCGGCCTTGTCGCCATGCACCACACTCAGCACGCCTTTCGGCAGGCCGGCTTCCAGTAACAATTGAGCGATCAGCAGCGTGGAGCTTGGATCGCGCTCGGACGGCTTGAGGATAAAGCAGTTGCCACAGACGATCGCCAACGGATACATCCACAGCGGCACCATGGCCGGGAAGTTGAACGGGGTAATGCCGGCCACTACGCCCAATGGCTGGAAATCCGACCAGGCATCGATGTTCGGCCCGACATTACGGCTGTACTCACCCTTGAGGATTTCTGGTGCCGCGCACGCGAACTCGACGTTCTCGATCCCGCGCTTCAATTCACCGGCAGCATCTTCCAGGGTCTTGCCGTGTTCTTCGCTGATCAGTTGTGCGATGCGGGATTCGTTCTGTTCCAGCAGTTGCTTGAAACGGAACATCACCTGAGCGCGCTTGGCCGCTGGCGTATTGCGCCAGGCCGGGAACGCAGCCTTGGCCGAGTCGATGGCTTTCTGAATGGTTTCGCGGCTGGCCAACGGCAGCTTGTGGATAACCTGGCCGGTGGACGGGTTGAACACATCGGCCGTGCGACCGTCTTCGGTCACCAGTTCGCCATTGATCAAATGCGGGATGAGGCTCATGCGGGGCTCCTGAAATTGTCCACAGGCGTCCTTTGAAAGGACGCCTTTATATAGAAGAGGGAATCAGTCGATCTTGTTCAGCACTTCGCCGACTGCATCGAACAGACGATCAAGGTCCTGCGGCTTGCTGTTGAAGGTTGGGCCGAACTGCAGGGTGTCGCCGCCGAAGCGCACGTAGAACCCGGCTTTCCACAGCGCCATGCCAGCTTCGAACGGACGCACGATGGCATCGCCGTCGCGAGGTGCAATCTGGATCGCACCGGCCAACCCGTAGTTGCGAATGTCGATGACGTTCTTGCTGCCCTTCACACCGTGCAGTGCGTTTTCGAAATGCGGTGCGACTTCGGCCACGCTCTGCACCAGGTTTTCCTTTTGCAGCAGGTCGAGTGCCGCCAGGCCTGCGGCGCAAGCCACCGGGTGCGCGGAATAGGTGTAGCCGTGCGGGAATTCCACCGCGTACTCAGGCGTCGCCTGGTTCATGAAGGTCTGGTAGATCTCGGAGCTGGCAATCACCGCGCCCATCGGGATCGCGCCGTTGGTGACTTGCTTGGCAATACACATCAGGTCCGGAGTGACACCAAAGCTGTCGGCACCGAACATCGAACCGGTACGACCGAAACCGGTGATCACTTCGTCGAACACCAGCAGGATGTTGTGCTGATCGCAGATCTCGCGCAGACGTTTGAGGTAACCCTGCGGCGGAACCAGCACGCCAGCGGAGCCGGCCAATGGCTCGACGAATACCGCTGCGATGTTCGAGGCATCGTGCAGTTCGATCAACTTGAGCAATTCATCCGCCAGCGCGATACCACCCTGCCCCGGCATGCCACGAGTGAAAGCATTGCTCGCCAACAAGGTGTGCGGCAGATGATCGACATCCATCATCGCCTGACCGAACAGTTTGCGGTTGCCGTTCACGCCGCCGAGGCTGGTGCCGGCGATGTTCACGCCGTGATAACCACGAGCGCGGCCGATCATCTTGGTCTTGGTCGCCTGGCCTTTCAGGCGCCAGTAGGCACGCACCATTTTCACTGCGGTATCTGCACATTCGGAACCCGAATCGGTGAAGAACACGTGATTCAGATTGCCCGGGGTCAGGTCGGTGATTTTCTCGGCCAACTGGAACGACAGCGGGTGACCGTACTGGAAGCCCGGCGAGTAATCGAGAGTGCCCAATTGCTTGGCCACCGCCTCCTGGATTTCCTTGCGGGTGTGCCCGGCGCCGCAGGTCCACAGACCCGAGAGCGAATCGTAGACCTTGCGGCCCTTGTCGTCTGTCAGCCAACTGCCCTCGGCCGCCACGATCAGGCGCGGGTCGCGCTGGAAATTGCGGTTCGCGGTGTAGGGCATCCAGTGAGCGTCAAGCTTGAGCTGGCTGGCCAGGGAAGTCGGGGCGTTTTCAGGCACGTTCATGGGCAAAACCTCGCAGGGCAAAATAAGCGGCGTGGAGATCAAAAGCGTTCTTGCAGCTAAATTGCCACGGGGATAAAGTCGGTGAAATCCAACTTTTCTAACCTTCAGTCAGGCCCGGACTAAACTATGAGTACCCGTCGCCCCGATCCGCTGGCGCAAGTCAGTGACTTTGATATCCGCCTGCTGCGGATTTTTCGCAGCGTGGTGGAGTGTGGCGGCTTCTCCGCGGCGGAATCGGTGCTGGGTATCGGTCGCTCGGCCATCAGCCAGCAAATGAGCGATCTGGAGCAACGCCTGGGGCTGCGCCTGTGCCAGCGAGGTCGCGCGGGGTTTTCCCTGACCGAAGAAGGCCGTGAGGTCTACCAATCTGCGTTGCAGCTATTAAGTGCGCTGGAAAGTTTCCGCACCGAGGTCAACGGCCTGCACCAACACTTGCGCGGCGAATTAACCATCGGCCTGACCGACAACCTGGTCACCCTGCCCCACATGCGCATCACCCACGCCCTGGCCCAATTGAAGGAACGCGGCCCCGACGTGCAGATCCAGATCCGCATGATTGCGCCCAATGAAGTCGAACAAGGCGTGCTCGACGGTCGCTTGCATGTCGGCGTGGTGCCGCAAGCCAGCGCGTTGTCGGGGCTGGAGTATCAGCCGCTCTACAGCGAACGCTCGCTGCTGTATTGCGCGGTCGGCCATCCGCTGTTCTATGTCGACGACAAACAACTGGATGATGAGCGCCTCAACAGCCAGGACGCCATCGCCCCGACCTTCCGTTTGCCCGCCGAGATTCAGGCCCATTACCAGGCGCTCAATTGCACCGCCAGTGCGTCGGATCGCGAGGGCATGGCCTTTCTGATCCTGACCGGGCGCTACATTGGTTACCTGCCGGATCACTACGCCAGCCTCTGGGTGCAGCAAGGCCATTTGCGTGCACTGAAACCCAAGGCACGTTTTTATGACCTGAGCCTGGCATCGGTTACACGCAAGGGCCGTCGCCCGCATCTGGTTCTGGAGAGTTTTTTGGAAAGTCTGGCGGCGACTCGCTGAAAGCTTGTGGGAGCGGTGCCCAAGGTTTTATCGCCATAGGACTTGTCTGAGGCCCGTGGGTGCGCTATCAACGCATCTGGTTGCACCCATCTACCTGTTCGGAAGTGCCTATGACCTTTGAAGTCCCAGCCCACGGCGGCAAACCCGCCGGCCGCATTCGTCAGAAGAACGAAGAGACCATCATCAAAGCCGCCGAAGACGAGTTCGCCCGTCACGGGTTCAAAGGCACCAGCATGAACACCATTGCGCAGAAAGCCGGGTTGCCCAAAGCGAATCTGCATTACTACTTCACCAACAAACTCGGTTTGTACGTGGCGGTGCTGAGTAACATCCTTGAATTGTGGGACAGCACCTTCAATACCCTGACCGTCGAGGACGATCCGGCAGAAGCATTGACGCGATACATTCGCGCAAAAATGGAATTCTCCCGGCGCCAGCCACAAGCTTCGCGGGTCTTCGCCATGGAGGTCATCAGCGGCGGTGATTGCCTGACCGAGCATTTCAACCAGGACTACCGCACCTGGTTTCAAGGTCGGGCCGCGGTGTTCCAGGCGTGGATCGACGCCGGCAAAATGGACCCGATCGACCCGGTGCACCTGATTTTCCTGCTGTGGGGCAGCACCCAGCATTACGCCGACTTTGCCACGCAGATCTGCCGTGTCACCGGGCGCACCAAGTTGACCAAGCAAGACATGGAAGACGCCGGCAGCAACCTGATTCGCATCATTCTCAAAGGCTGCGGCCTGACGCCGGCTATTTAAGACACCCATGCCTTTTACCCTCAGCGGTTTTTGCGAATACCGCGAAGAGATTCGCAAAAGCCGCTTCATCGCCCTCGCCGCGCCAATCACCAGCGCAGCCGATGCCCAGGCGTTCATCGAGCAACACAGTGATTTGAACGCCTCGCACAATTGCTGGGCCTGGAAGCTCGGCGATCAATACCGCAGCACTGACGATGGCGAACCCGGTGGCACCGCTGGCCGGCCGATCCTTGCGGCGATTGAAGCGCAGGATTGCGATCAGGTCGCGGTCGTAGTGATCCGCTGGTATGGCGGCATCCAGTTGGGCACCGGCGGCCTCGCCCGAGCGTACGGCGGCAGTGCCAACAAATGCCTGCAAGGGGCACCGAAAGTCGAGTTGATCAGTCGGGTGCCGGTCAGTTGTGCCTGTGCATTTGGCGAGTTGGCGTTGGTGAAGCTTCGGGTCGCGGAGCTGGGTGGTTTGGTGGTGGAGGAAACCTTCACGGCCAATGGTGTGGAACTGCAATTGGCGATTGGCGACGGGCAGATAAGTACGCTGCAAACGCAGCTGGCGGACTTAAGTCGCGGGCGTATTTTGTTGCAGCGTTAAGATCAAAAGATCGCAACCTTCGGCAGCTCTACGCGCCTGTGGCCGCTGCGATCTTTTGGGGCACCCCGATTTTCTTTGCTCTCGACACTTGCCCACATCTGCTGTGCACCCGGCTGTGGATAACCTGAGCACATTCTGCTGTAACCCTTCTGTCATGCGGCTTTGCGGGCTTTGCTCATTTTTCGTCCAACTCGCCATCCGCGACGTTTATTCCACGTAAAAACAATCAGTTAGAGTGGTTTATCGCCATTAGAAGAAAGCCCCTCGGTGCTTATGCCCACACGGTCGGCTTGCGCACAGATACTGTGGAACAAGCTGTGGATAACCCGTTCATGGCTGGCGCAGCCCCATGCCTGACAATGCCTGCAGCTTATTGCTCGTTTTTTGACCAATTGATCACGCGCAAAACCGGAGCCTGATCAAAAGGCTTGCCCTCAAGTGGTGCCTCTCCAGGAATTGGAATAGGTCGAGGCAGCGTCCGCAACGCCTGTGCCAGCAGGCTTTTGTCGATTTCCTGACTCAATGGCCAGGAAATTGCTTTATCCACAGGCATATCCTTTTGCGACCCGAGCCTGTCATGTCCAACCCTGCGCCTCCCCCCGATCAAACACCCCGCCTGCAATTGCGCAGAATCAGCAAACGTTACCCCGGTTGCCTGGCCAACGATGCCATCGACTTGAGCATTGCGCCCGGTGAAATCCACGCCCTGCTCGGCGAAAACGGTGCGGGCAAAAGTACCCTGATGAAGATCATCTACGGCGTCACACACGCCGACTCAGGGGAGATGATCTGGCAGGGCCAGCGCGTGACCATGCGCAATCCGGCCCAGGCCCGCAGCCTCGGGATCGGCATGGTGTTCCAGCATTTCTCGCTGTTCGAAACCCTGAGCGTGGCGCAGAACATCGCCTTGGCGATGGGCGCTGCGGCCGGTACGCCGAAGCAGCTTGAACCGAAAATCCGCGAGGTGTCCCAACGCTATGGCATGGCGCTGGAACCGGAGCGACTGGTCCACAGCTTGTCCATCGGCGAGCGTCAGCGGGTGGAAATCATTCGCTGCCTGATGCAGGACATCCGCCTGCTGATTCTCGATGAACCGACGTCGGTACTGACCCCGCAAGAGGCCGACGAATTGTTCATCACGTTGCGCCGACTGGCCGCCGAGGGCTGCAGCATTCTGTTCATCAGCCACAAGCTCGGCGAAGTGCGCGCGCTGTGCCACAGCGCCACGGTGTTGCGCGGCGGACGAGTGGCCGGGCATTGCGTGCCGGCCGAGTGTTCGGACCGGCAACTGGCGCAGTTGATGGTCGGTGAAGCCGCTGAGCTGATTACTGACTATCCGAAGGTCAGGGGGGCTGACGCGTTTCTGAACGTGACTGGATTGTCCTGGCACAACCCGGACCCGTTCGGCTGCTCGCTCAAGGACATTGATCTCGAGGTGCGCAGCGGTGAAATCGTCGGTATCGCCGGGGTGGCCGGCAATGGCCAGGATGAGTTGCTGGCCTTGCTCAGCGGTGAAGAACAGCTACCGAGGAATGACGGCGCTACGATCTGTTTCGCCGGGCAACCGGTGGCGCACCTGCGGCCGGATGCACGACGCAAACTCGGCCTGGCCTTCGTCCCCGCCGAGCGTCTGGGCCATGGCGCGGTACCGGAACTGAGCCTGGCGGATAACGCCCTGCTCACCGCATTTCAACAAGGGCTGGTCAGCAATGGATTGATCCAGCGCAGCAAAGTCGAGGCACTGGCCGAAGACATCATCCGCCGCTTCGGGGTCAAGACACCCGATGCCCAGGCAGCGGCTCGCAGCCTGTCTGGTGGCAACTTGCAGAAATTCATCCTCGGCCGGGAAATCCTTCAGCAACCCAGGTTGTTGGTGGCCGCGCACCCGACCTGGGGCGTGGACGTCGGCGCCGCCGCGACCATTCACCGGGCGCTGATCGCCTTGCGCGACGCTGGGGCGGCGATCCTGGTGATCTCCGAAGACCTCGACGAACTGTTCCAGATCAGCGATCGCCTCGGCGCCCTGTGCGGCGGCCGGCTGTCGGCACTGCAAGCCACCGTCGACACCCGCCTGATCGATGTCGGCGGCTGGATGGCCGGCCAGTTCGATGCACCCCAATCACCTGCACCCGTAACGTTTTAACGGAGTTTCACATGCTGCTTTCTCTCGAACCCCGTGGCCAGCAATCGCGCCTGATGTTGTGGTGCTCGCCGTTGCTGGCGGCTGTGTTGACCCTGGGCTGTGGCTCATTGTTGTTTATCGCGCTGGGCCACGACCCGTTGCTGACCTTGCACACCTTGCTGATTGCACCGATCAGCGACCTGTACGGGGTCTCTGAGTTGTTGGTCAAAGCATTGCCGATTCTGCTCTGTGCATTGGGCCTGGCAGTGGCGTATCAGGCACGGATCTGGAACATCGGCGCCGAAGGTCAGTTGCTGCTCGGCGCCTTGGCCGGCAGTGCATTGGCGGTGAACATCATCGACCTGCAAAGCCGTTGGGCGCTGGTGTTGATCCTGCTCACCGGCACCCTGGCCGGTGCCGCGTGGGCCGGGCTGACGGCATGGCTGCGTACACGCTTCAACGCCAATGAAATCCTCACCAGCATCATGCTCAATTACATCGCGTTGAACCTGCTGCTGTTCTGCGTTCACGGGCCGCTGAAGGACCCCGCCGGGTTCAACTTTCCGGAGTCGGCGATGTTTGGCGATGCCAGTCGTTTGCCGTTGTTGATGGAGGACGGTCGGGTCCATGCGGGCGTGTATTTCGCCTTGCTCGCGCTGGTTGCGGTGTGGGTGTTGTTGCAGAAGAGCTTTGTCGGTTTCCAGATCAAAGTGCTCGGGCTGGACAAGCGCGCGGCGGGATTTGTCGGCTTTCGCGAGAAGCGGCTGATCTGGCTGGCGCTGTTGATCAGCGGTGGCCTGGCGGGGCTGGCCGGGGTTTGCGAAGTCACCGGGCCCATCGGCCAACTGGTGCCGCAGGTTTCGCCGGGTTATGGCTATGCGGCGATCACCGTGGCGTTTCTCGGGCGGCTGAATCCCATCGGCATTCTGTTTTCCAGCCTGTTGATGGCGCTGCTGTACATCGGTGGCGAAAGCGCGCAGATGAGCATGAACCTGCCGCAAGCCATCACTCAATTGTTCCAGGGGATGATGTTGTTTTTCCTGCTGGCCAGTGACGTGCTGATTCTCTACCGACCACGTTTGAACCTGCGCTGGGTACGGCGCACCTCGACCACCGCCGTACAAGCAGGAGCCTTGTGATGGATATCGATCTGCTGAGCAATATTTTCTATGCCATGGTTCGCTGTGGCACACCGCTGCTGCTGGTGGCGTTGGGCGAGTTGATCTGCGAGAAGAGCGGCGTCCTCAATCTTGGGCAGGAAGGCATGATGCTGTTTGGGGCGGTGATCGGTTTTATCGTCGCCCTGAACAGCGGCAACCTCTGGCTCGGCGTGTTGCTGGCGATGTTCGCCGGGATGCTGTTGTCGTCGCTGTTCGCCCTGGTGGCGCTGGTGTTCAACGCCAACCAGGTGGCGACAGGGTTGGCATTGACGATCTTCGGCGTGGGCCTGTCAACCTTCGTTGGCGCTGCGTGGGTCGGCAAACCGCTGGCGGGTTTCGAGCCGCTGGCGATTCCTTATCTGAGTGAAATTCCGCTGATCGGGCGGATGCTGTTTGCCCAGGACCTGCTGGTGTATCTGTCGTTTGCCCTGTTTGCGCTGGTGGCCTGGGTGATTGTGAAAAGTCGCGTCGGGTTGATTATTCAGGCGGTCGGCGAAAGCCCGGACGCCGCCAGTGCAATGGGCTTGCCGGTGTTGCGCGTGCGTACGCTGGCGGTGCTGTTTGGCGGGGCGATGGCGGGATTGGCTGGGGCATATTTGTCCCTGGCCTATACGCCGATGTGGGCGGAGAACATGAGCGCCGGTCGCGGCTGGATTGCCCTGGCGCTGGTGGTGTTTGCCAGTTGGCGAGTGTGGCGGTTGCTGCTTGGAGCTTATCTGTTCGGTCTCGCCAGCATCCTGCATTTGGTGGCGCAGGGCTTGGGGCTGGCGATTGCGTCGAGTCTGCTGGCGATGCTGCCGTATGTCGCGACCATTGTGGTGTTGGTGCTGCTGTCCCGGGATGCCGTGCGCACACGATTGTATGCGCCGGTGTCGTTGGGGCAGCCGTGGCGGGCGGGGCATTAAGTGGTGGCCCGCGAAGGCGTACGAACAGGCAACGCTTGGGCCACACCCCACATCAGTTCAAAGAACAGGAAAATCACCAATAGCGAACTCGCCCCACGGGCCAGCGCATAAGCCTGCCAGGCCGAAAACAGAAACCTCCCCACCGCGTCATATCGCCCAAACATCTGCTGCGGATCGCGAATCCGCAGCACGGCCCATACGCACACAATCGAGCCCAACAGATTCGCCATCAACATGTGCACCGGCTCGAACGGCGGTAGCTCGCCGGGCAGATTGAAAGTCTGACTCAGGTTTAACAGCACGCCATGCAACGCCGCAAAACTCCACGGCGTGGCAAATGCCGCCGTGACGATCAGGTCGTACCACCCGCTGCCACGCACCAGTTGACGATATTGCGTTGAAGTCCACATTGGCATTGCTCCATACATTCAGGGAGCAACAAGGCTAAAGCCTGGAGTATGCTCCAGGGTCAAGCCCTCTCGAGACATCAAGGAAGCCATTCATGTCCACGGCAAAAACCGCACTCATCATCGGCGCCTCCCGGGGACTGGGCCTCGGTCTGGTGAAAACCCTGCTGGCCGACGGCTGGCAAGTCACCGCCACCGTGCGCAACCCACAGGGTGCCGAAGCCTTGCAGGCGTTGGGCAAGGTACGGATCGAAAAACTCGACATGGACGACCAGCAAGCGGTCATCGCCCTCAGCCAACAGCTCAAGGGCGAGGTGTTTGACCTGTTGTTCGTGAATGCCGGGGTCAAGGGGCCGGAGGTCCAGACGCCGGGTGGCGCGACCCTGGCCGAGGTCGGTCAACTGTTCTTCACCAACGCCGTGGCGCCGATCAACCTGGCCCAGCGTTTCGTCGCGCAGATTCGTGAAGGCAGTGGCGTGCTGGCGTTCATGAGTTCGGTGCTGGGCAGCGTGACCATGCCCGACGCGCCGGAGCTGGCGCTGTACAAGGCCAGCAAAGCGGCGCTGAACTCGATGACCAACAGCTTCGTCACGCAATTGGGCGAACAGAAACTCACCGTGCTGTCGCTGCACCCGGGCTGGGTGAAGACCGACATGGGTGGCGAAGGTGCCGACATCGATGTGGAAACCAGCACCCGCGGGTTGATCGACCAGGTGAATGCGTATGCCGGCAAGGGCGGGCATCATTTTGTGAACTACCGGGGTGAAACCATTCCCTGGTAACACTCCCCCCTGTGGGAACTGGCTTGCCCGGCTCCCACAGGCTTTTGCATCGTCTGGTCGCGTGAGGCTTGCCCGGAACACGGTTTTGTTCGAAACTCCGCACCTCGCCCCCCGCGGCGACCCTGGATCAGCAGACAGGGCAACACTGAGCTGGCAACCCTGAACCCCACTTTCAGAGGAGCCGGCCACTATGCCTGCGACCCGTACCTGGTTAAAAAATCCCCTCGCCATTTTCACGGCCAACGCGCTCGATGCCCGTGGCGGTCTGGTGCTGCAAGACGGTTTGATCGTCGAAGTGCTCGGCGTCGGCCAGCAACCGTCAGCACCCTGTGGACAAGTCTTTGATGCCCGCGAACATGTGATCTTGCCGGGGCTGATCAACACCCATCACCACTTCTATCAAACCCTGACCCGCGCCTGGGCGCCGGTGGTCAATCAGCCGTTGTTCCCGTGGTTGAAAACCCTCTATCCGGTCTGGGCCCGGCTCACGCCGGAAAAACTCGCCCTCGCCACCAAAGTCGCCTTGGCCGAGTTGCTGCTGTCTGGCTGCACCACTGCGGCCGATCACCATTACCTGTTTCCGGAAGGCCTGGAAAATGCGATCGATGTGCAGGTCGAGAGTGTCCGCGAACTGGGCATGCGCGCCATGCTCACTCGCGGTTCAATGAGCCTTGGTGAAAAAGACGGGGGGCTGCCGCCGCAGCAAACTGTTCAGGAAGGAGAAGTGATTCTCGCCGACAGCCAACGCTTGATTGCCGAGTACCACGAACGGGGTGACGGCGCGCAAATCCAGATCGCTTTGGCGCCCTGCTCGCCATTTTCAGTAACCCCGCAAATCATGTCTGCCAGCGCCGAACTGGCGAACACCCTCGACGTGCGCCTGCACACTCACCTGGCCGAAACCCTCGATGAAGAAGACTTCTGTCTGCAACGCTTCGGCCTGCGTACCGTGGATTATCTGGACAGCGTCGGCTGGCTCGGCCCACGCACCTGGCTGGCCCACGGCATTCATTTCAACCCCGACGAAATCGCCCGCCTCGGCGCGGCCGGCACCGGTATTTGCCATTGCCCGAGTTCGAACATGCGCCTGGCTTCAGGGATTTGCCCAACCATCGAGTTGATCGACGCTGGCGCGTTGCTGGGCCTGGGCGTGGACGGTTCGGCGTCCAACGATGCCTCGAACATGATGCTCGAAACCCGACAGGCGCTGTACATCCAGCGTCTGCGTTATGGCGCAGAGAAGATCACCCCGGAACGCGTATTGGGCTGGGCCACCAAGGGTTCGGCGCAGTTGCTTGGGCGCAGCGACATCGGCGAACTGGCGGTGGGCAAGCAAGCGGATCTGGCGCTGTTCAAACTGGATGAACTGCGCTTCTCCGGCAGCCATGATCCGGTGTCGGCGCTGCTGCTGTGTGGCGCGGACCGGGCGGACCGGGTGATGATCGGCGGCAAATGGCGGGTGATCGATGGGCAAGTCGTGGGGCTGGATCTGAAAGGGTTGATCGCCGATCACAGCCAGGCGGCTCGGCAGTTGATCGCCGGCACCTGACACACTCCCCCGCTCCCACAGCTTTGTGTGAGCTGTCCGCACCAGCGGATGGCATGAGTTGGAGCCTCTGCACCGGGTTGGCTCCGGTGATGTATTGAACATCAAAAGATCGCAGTCTTCGGCAGCGCCTACAGAGGCGTGAGGTATCGAAGGCTGCGATCTTTTTATTTTGTTGTCCTGTTGGTCAGCAATTTGCATTGACCCGGTACACCTCACAACAAAATGGAGTTCCAGTTCATGCACAAACGTCCGTTGAAGCAGCTGCTTTGCGCTGTCGCCGCAGCCATCGGTCTGAGCGCCAGCCTGACCGCCAGTGCTGCCGCCCCGCTGAAAGTCGGCTTCGTCTATATCGGCCCGATCGGTGATCACGGCTGGACGTATCAGCATGAACAGGGACGCAAGGCACTGGCGGAGAAGTTCGGTGACCAGATCACCACCAACTACGTGGAGAACGTCGCCGAAGGCGCCGATGCCGAGCGGGTGATCCGCAACATGGCCAAGGACCAGTACGACCTGATCTTCACCACGTCTTTCGGCTATATGAACCCGACCCTGAAAGTTGCCAAGCAATTTCCCAAGGTGACCTTCGAACACGCCACAGGCTACAAGCAGGACAAGAACCTCGGCACTTACCTGGCACGCACTTACGAGGGCCGCTACGTCGGCGGTTTCCTTGCGGCGAAGATGACCAAGACCAAGAAAATCGGCTACGTCGCTTCCTTCCCGATTCCAGAAGTGATCCGCGACATCAACGCCATCCAGCTGGCCCTGAACAAGTACAACCCGGGCACCGAGATCAAAGTGGTGTGGGTCAATTCCTGGTTCGATCCGGGCAAGGAAGCCGACGCCGCCAATGCGCTGATCGATCAGGGCGTGGACGTGGTGTTCCAGCACACCGACAGCCCGGCGCCGATCCAGGCAGCAGAACGGCGTGGCGTGTATGCCGTCGGCTATGCATCGGACATGGCGCACTTCGGGCCGAAAGCGGTGTTGACGTCTATCGTCAACGACTGGGGCCCGCACTACATTCAGGCGACCCAAAGTGTGCTCGACCATGCATGGAAATCCCAGGATTACTGGGGCGGTTTGCAGGAAGGCACGGTTGAGCTGCCAATCAGCGACCTGGTGCCGGCCGCAGTGAAAACCGAAGCCGAGCAGATCATTGCCGACATCAAGAGCGGCGCGTTGCATCCGTTCACCGGGCCGATCAAGGATCAGGCCGGCGTGGAGAAAATCCCGGCGGGCGTGAGCGCGACCAATGCACAACTGGCGTCGATGAACTACTACGTGGAAGGCATGAAGGCCGAGATGCCGAAGTAAATTTCCGTCAGTGGGACCGCCAAGATCGCAGCCTTCGGCAGCTCCTACAGGATTTCGCATTCCCCTGTAGGAGCTGTCGAGCGAAGCGAGGCTGCGATCTTTTGGCCCCAGCATAAAACCTCGCCTGGAACACTTCATGAACCAACTCCCGATCATCGACATCGCCCCGCTCTACAGCGATGACGCTCAAGCCTGGCAATCGGTCGCCACAGGCATCGACCGCGCCTGCCGCGAATGGGGCTTTTTCTATATCAAGGGCCACCCGATCGCTTCGTCGCGCATCGAGGCTGTGCTCGACCATGCCCAACGCTTCTTCGCCCTGCCCGCCGCCGAAAAACTCAAGATCGACATCACCCGGACCCGCCACCACCGCGGCTATGGCGCCATCGCCACCGAACAACTCGACCCGAGCAAACCCAGCGACCTGAAAGAAACCTTCGACATGGGCCTGCATCTGCCGGCCGATCATCCCGATGTGCTGGCGGAAAAACCCTTGCGCGGACCCAACCGTCATCCGTCGATGCCCGGTTGGGAAGCGCTGATGGAGCAACACTACGTCGACATGCAAGCACTCGCGCAAACCCTGCTGCGAGCCATGACCCTGGCATTGGGTATCGAGCGTGACTTCTTCGATAGCCGTTTCAAAGAGCCGGTCAGCGTGCTGCGGATGATCCATTACCCGCCGCGCCACACTGCCAGCTCCATCGATCAGCAAGGTGCCGGCGCTCACACCGATTACGGTTGCATCACCCTGCTCTACCAGGACGCCGCTGGCGGTTTGCAAGTGCGCAACGTAAAAGGCGAATGGATCGATGCACCGCCGATCGAAGGCACGTTCGTGGTCAACCTCGGCGACATGATGGCGCGCTGGAGCAACGACCGTTACCTGTCGACGCCACATCGGGTGATCAGCCCGCGGGGAGTGAATCGGTACTCGATGCCGTTCTTTGCCGAGCCACACCCCGACACCCCCATCGAATGCCTGCCCGGTTGCCAGGACGAACAGCATCCGGCGAAGTATCCGGCCACCACTTGCGCCGAATTCTTGCTCTCGCGCTTTGCCGACACCTACGCTTATCGACGGGAACAGGAAGCCGTGTAATGAACCGGCTGGTCAGGTTTTACTCATTGTTTCGGCGGGCATCTGTAGAATGCCCCCATTGCACTTGATGAGATTTCAAAAATGTACGACTGGCTGAACGCTCTGCCCAAGGCAGAATTGCACTTGCACCTGGAAGGTTCGCTGGAGCCTGAGCTGCTGTTCGCCCTGGCCGAACGCAACAAGATCGCCCTGCCGTGGAACGACGTCGACACCCTGCGCAAGGCCTACGCCTTCAACAACCTGCAAGAGTTTCTCGACCTGTATTACCAGGGCGCCGATGTGCTGCGCACCTCCCAGGATTTCTACGACCTGACCTGGGCCTACCTGTTGCGCTGCAAGGAACAGAACGTGATTCACACCGAACCGTTCTTCGACCCGCAAACCCACACCGACCGTGGCATCCCGTTCGAAGTGGTGCTCAACGGCATCGCCGCCGCATTGAAAGATGGCGAGCAGCAACTGGGGATCACCAGCGGTTTGATCCTCAGCTTCCTGCGCCACTTGAGCGAAGACGAAGCGCAGAAAACCCTCGACCAGGCGCTGCCGTTCCGTGATGCATTCGTGGCCGTGGGCCTTGACAGCTCTGAAATGGGCCACCCGCCGAGCAAGTTCCAGCGCGTATTTGACCGTGCCCGCCACGAAGGCTTCCTGACCGTGGCCCACGCCGGTGAAGAAGGCCCGCCCGAGTACATCTGGGAAGCCCTCGACCTGCTGAAAATCCAACGCATCGACCACGGCGTGCGCGCCATCGAAGACGAGCGCTTGATGCAGCGGATCATCGATGAGCAGATCCCGCTGACGGTGTGCCCGTTGTCGAACACCAAGCTTTGCGTGTTCGATCACATGTCCCAGCACAACATCCTCGACATGCTCGAACGCGGCGTGAAGGTCACGGTGAACTCCGATGACCCGGCGTACTTCGGTGGCTATGTCACCGAGAACTTCCACGCGCTGTACACCGATCTGGGCATGACCCAGGATCAGGCCAAGCGTCTGGCGCAGAACAGCCTGGATGCGCGGTTGGTGAAACCTTAAAGGTCACCCGATAAACCTGTAGGAGCGGGCCAGCCCGCTCCTACAGGTTCGGTGATTAATTGATGATCACCGGCTCGCTCAATTCTTCCAATGTCTTGCCCCGGGTTTCCATCCCGAAGATCCACACCACTGCCGCTGCAATCGCAAAGCACATCGCCCCCAACGCAAACACCCCGCCCTGCCCCGTCATCGGGAACACCAGCCCGGTCACCATTGGCCCGAGCAGCGAACCCACGCGGCCGATGGCCGAAGCGAACCCCGAGCCCGTGGCCCGTGCCGACGTCGGGTACAACTCCGGGGTGTAGGTGTAGAGCACCGCCCACATGCCGAACAGGAAGAACTGCATCAGCAGCCCCGATGTGATCAACAGGCTGACGTTGCCGCCGAACACCGCGCTCTGACCATAAAGAAACGCCATCACCCCGCCGCCGAGCAAGGTCACGACGCACACCGGTTTGCGCCCCCAACGCTCCACCAGCCAGGCAGCCATGAGGAACCCGGGAATCCCGCCGAGGGAAATCAGCACCGTGTAATACACCGACTGGGTCACGGCGAAACCCGACTGTTGCAGCAGCGCACTGAGCCAGGACGTCAAGCCATAGAAACCCAGCAAGGCGAAGAACCACACGCTCCAGATCATCATCGTGCGCCGGCGATATTGCACCGACCAGATTTCCCGCAGCGCGGAGAAGAAGTTGCCCGGTTGACTCGCCACCCGTGGCAGGCGAATCGGCTCAGGCAGATCCGAACGACCCAATGAAGCCCGAACCCGTTCTTCAATGCGGTGTAAAACCGTGTCCGCTGCATCATGATGCCCGGCCTGTTCCAGCCATCGCGGTGACTCGGGTATGAAAAAACGAATCGCCAGGACGAACACCGCCGGCACCGCCAACACCAGAAAGATGTCGCGCCAGCCAATCACCGGCAACAGGAAGTACGACAGCACCCCGGCCGCGACGAAACCGAGCGGCCAAAAGCCGTCCATCAATGCGATGTAACGCCCACGACGCTTGGCCGGAATCAGCTCCGACAGCATCGACTGCGCAATTGGAAACTCCATGCCCATGCCGATCCCCAAGAGGATTCGGAACAGCGTCAGCATTTCGACATTCTGCGCCGTGGAACACAGGTAGCTGGCGATGCCCCACAACACAATGCTCCACTGAAACACCGGTTTGCGCCCGAAGCGGTCGGCCAGCATGCCGGACAGCGAGGCACCCACCACCATGCCGAAGAAACTCGAACTGGCCAGCAACCCGGCCTGCGCCGTGCTCAGGCCGAACTCGGTTTTGATCGAGCCGAGCAGGAAGGTCATCATCGCCAGGTCCATGGAGTCGAAGAAAAACGCCAAGGCAATGATGATGAAAATGATGCGGTGATAACCACTGATGGGCAGCCGTTCCAGTCGTTCTGCCGCGCTGAAGCTTCGTGTTTCCATGCCACCGTCCCCCAATCCGAAAGTCCCCGGATCGAGTGTGCGCGATAGTGACTGGGGGTTATTGCTGGATACGACCTGCCCACAGCTCTGAACGACGCCTGAAGCCCAGAATCCCGAACATCGCCCCCCAATGGCTCTAAAGCGCCATTTCCAGCTCGGTTTCCTTGGCGAAATGATGGATTTCACGTTGCCCCGTGGCCGTGATTTGCAAGGCTCGCGAATCGCTGGGCAGGCTCAACCAGCCGGACTGCATGAACAGTTGCAACAAGGCCGCCCCCAAGGAACCACCCATGTGCGGGCGTCTTTCGCTCCAGTCCGGGCACGCGCAGGCGACTCTGCCGTTGCGGTGGGCCAGCGCCTGGATGAACACACCGCGTGCTGCCAATTGCGTGGAACCCTTGTGAGTGATCATGACCCGCTGATCGAGCTGCTCGATCCAGCCGGCATCCAGCAGTCGCTGGTAAAGATCCGCGGCCAGGGTGCCTCCCAGATGGTCGTCACAAAGCCTGGCCCGTAGCAGTGACGAAGGCGCCGCCTGAGGTTTGGCGATAGGGCTCGTGCGTTTGAACACCTCTGGAATATCCCGAGGCGCGCTGGCCAGGGTAGCACTGGCCAGGGCTTCTATCGCGGCGCCGACTTCGGGCGCGGCAAGCCGGAAAAACCGTTTGCGCCCACGGGTTTCGACTTTCAACAGACCGCCGGTGGACAAGCGCCCCAGATGCGCACTGGCCGAAGACGGCGACAGGCCCGCCAGCAACGCCAGCTCCTCAGTGTGCCGTGCCGTGCCGTCCATCAAGGCCCACATCATTGCGCTGCGCTTTGGGTCAGCCAGCAACGTGGCAATCTGGCTGATGCAAGGTGCATGTTCCATGTATTCACTCCCTGTTGAATCGTTTCGTCTACTGCTCAGAGACATCTTGACCAGTAATGTGTCCTCGGCCAAGACGCGAAAACCGCCATAAGCCGGGCAAAGCCACCCGCTCACCCAGGCCATTGCTTCGCGGGTGCAGCGAAGGTCCGGTGATGACCGTAGGGTCTGACCGACTCGAACGTGGACTCGCCATTGCGAGATCGACGGCGCGTACATGAGGCGGGCGCTAGTATAAGCGGGTTAACCGCCGGTTCCTGCCCTCGGGAATCCATTGGTGGTGATAGTTCCTGACAGAAATTTCGCTATTTGCCTGCGACTAATGATCGACACCCGATATCGTCGGAAATTGAATGCTTATCCGAGCGCATCGGCTGGCAAGCATTTCCCGCAAAAGGTTCACCGGCTTACTCAATTGTGCGCGATGGGCGCACAGTAAATTCAGCGGTGCGCGCTCACAGAGCAATTCAGGCATCAGCACTTTCAAGCGACCGGCGAGCACATCGGTGGCGACATCGAGCCAGGACTTATACGCAATCCCCGCTCCCGCCACGGCCCACAGCCGCACCACATCGGCATCGTCACTGAAGCGATCGCCGCTGACGGTCAGGCTCACCTCACGTTTTCCGTCGTGAAAACTCCAGTGATCGTGGACCCGGCTACCGAGCATAAACAGCAGGCAATTGTGCTGCGCCAATTGCTCCAGCTGCCGTGGTTCGCCATGTCGGGCCAGATAACTCGGCGCAGCACACAGCACGCGGCGGTTCTGCGGTGCGATGGGTAAGGCCACCAGGCTCGAGTCTTCCGGCTCGCCGTAACGCAAGGCGATGTCCACCGGTTGGCGGAACAGGTCGGCGATGCGGTCGCCCAGCAGCAACCGTACGGTGAGTTTCGGATGCTCGCGCTGAAACTCGTCGAGCCATGGCAGCAGCAGGTTGCGCCCGAAATCCGAAGGCGCCGACAGCTGCAAAATCCCACTGACCTGATCCTGCCCACTGGCCAGCAAACGGCGGCCCTCATCGAGATTGCTCAAGGCGGCCCGGGCGTACTCCAGAAAGCCCTCGCCTTCGGCCGTCAGGCGCAGGCTACGGGTAGAGCGGGTGAGCAAGCGTGCGCCAAGTTGTTGTTCGATGCGCTTCAACGCCGCGCTGGCCACCGCCGCCGACATATCCATCCCCCGTGCCGCCGCCGACAGACTGCCCAGGTCCGCCGCCCGAACGAACAACTGCAAGTCATCGAAACGCAACATCTTCAGCCCCAATTATCAAAAAAATGTTGAAAGAGACTGCTCTTTTAGCGGGTTTTATCTTGCAGAGAAATAACCAATCATCTGTGCCATCGAAATCATCTCTCTCCCAGGATCCCACTATGAAAGCCATTGCCTACTTCGCCTCCCTGCCGATCAGCGACGAAAAATCCCTGCAAGATATCGAACTGCCAGAACCGGTCGCCGGCCCGCGCGACCTGTTGGTGGAGGTCAAAGCCATTTCGGTCAACCCGGTGGACACCAAGATTCGCCAGAACGTACAGCCTGAAGGTGGCGCGGCCAAAGTGCTGGGCTGGGACGTGGCGGGAGTGGTCAAGGCTGTTGGCAGCGAAGTGACCTTGTTCAAGGCCGGCGACAAGGTGTTCTACGCCGGCTCCATCGTCCGTGCCGGCGGCAACAGCGAGCTTCATGTGGTGGATGAGCGCATCGTCGGCCATATGCCCAAGACCCTTGGTTTCGCCGAAGCCGCCGCCCTGCCGCTGACCGCCATCACCGCGTGGGAACTGTTGTTCGAACGCCTGCAAATACGCGAAGGCAAAACCGATGAGGGTCAGAGCCTGCTGATCGTCGGTGCCGCCGGGGGCGTTGGTTCAATCCTCACGCAATTGGCCAGCCAGCTCACCGGGTTGAAAGTCATCGGCACCGCGTCCCGTGCCCAAACCCAGAGTTGGGTGCGTGACATGGGCGCCGATCAGGTGATCGATCACAGTCAGCCGCTGAGTGAAGCACTCAAACGTGCAGGGTTCGAGCATGTGACCCACGTTGCCAGCCTGACCCAGACTGACCAACACCTGGATCAATTGGTGGAGGCATTGGCGCCGCAAGGCAAACTGGCGCTGATCGATGATCCGAAGGCGCTGGACGTAACCAAGCTCAAACGCAAGAGCCTGTCTCTGCACTGGGAGTTCATGTACACCCGCTCGCTGTTCGAAACCGCCGACATGATCGAGCAACACAAACTGCTCAACCGCGTCGCCGGGCTGATCGATGCCGGCACACTGAAAACCACGGTCGGTGAGCACTTCGGAACCATCAACGCCGCCAACCTGCGTCGCGCCCATGAACGGCTGGAAAGCGGCAAGTCCAAGGGCAAGATTGTGCTTGAAGGGTTCTGACCCGAAGATCAAAAGATCGCTGCGCCAGCGATCTTTTGCCGTCAGTCAGAGAGTTGATCGTTGTCACAATTGCGATCGTATTCAGGTCTACAATCGAAAACTCTGCGAACAATCTTTTACGTGATGTCTTTTGCGAGACGTCTTTCACAAGAGGAACTCAGCAATGAAGATCCTGATAAAAGAATTGGCAACATCCCGCTGGCAGGTTCGCCTGGATCAACACGCTGTGACGTTCCGTAGTGAAGCCGAAGCCCTGGCCTTCACTAAAACCCTTGAAGCGCGCTTGCTCGCGCCCCATCAGATTCCCGGCCGTCAGCAGCGCACTGCTGGCTGAGTCCGTCCTCAGGCCTGGGCTTGTTCCAACGCCCGGGCATTCTGCAAACGCCGGGTGAGCATCGCCACGCTCACCACCACAATTGCGCACAGGCTGATGACCATGGCCATCGGCATGGCACTGCCATCGTGCAAAACACCCACCAGCGCCGCGGCCCCGGCGGCGACGCTGAATTGCAGGCAACCGAGCATCGCCGAGGCACTGCCCGCCCGTGCGCCCTGGCCGCTCATCGCGCAGGCCGAGGCATTGGGCACGATACAACCCAGGCTGGCGATGCAGACAAAAAGTGGAATCAGCAACGGCCACAAGTGCGCAGGGTGCAGCGAGCTGACCGCCAACAGAGCCAGGCCGCCCGCCAGGTAAAGCCAGACAGTGCGCGCCAGCAAGAAGGCCGGACCGCGTCTCGCCAGCAACCGGGCATTGACCTGGGCCACCAGGATGAACCCCGCCGCGTTGATCCCGAACAGCCAGCCGAAATGCTCGGCCGGCACACCATAGAGTTTGATGAAGACGAACGGCGAGCCCGCGATGTAGGCAAACATCCCGGCGATGGCGACACCACCGGTCAGGGCATGACCGAGGAATATCGGGTCCGCCAGCAACCGACCGTACTGGCGTAGCGCGCCCGACAACGGTTGGCGCGGCACATGGGCCGGTAGACTTTCCGGTAGCCCGAGAGCCACCGCCAACCCGGCCAGCGCACTGAAACCGGTCAGCACGAGAAAGATCGACTGCCAACCCGTCGTGTTGACCAACAACCCGCCCAGCATCGGCGCAAGAATCGGCGCCAGGCCCATCACCAGCATCAACTGCGAAAAGACCTTCGCCGACCCCACCGCATCGCATTTATCGCTGACCACTGCCCGGGCGATCACCATGCCCGCGCAACCACCCAGCGCCTGGACAAAGCGGGCACCGATCAGCCACTCAAGACTCGGCGCGTAAGCACAGGCCAATGAGGCCACAGTGAATAAACCGACACCGGTCAGCAAGGGAAGCCGTCGCCCAAAGCGATCCGCCACCGGGCCGTACGCCAGTTGGCCGATGGACAGCCCCAGGAAATAGGCCGCCAGGGTCAGTTGAACGTGTTTTTCGTCGGTACCGAAAGCGAGCGCCATCGCCGGGAAGGCCGGCAGGTAGAAATCGATCGCCAGCGGGCCGAAAGCGCTCAAGGCGCCGAGAATCAGGATTGTGCGCAGGTTCATCAGGCGTCCAGGTTAGGCAGACAGGTTAGCCATGGATCGGCAGGCTGACAGTCTAGCCGGGCGTGGACGCCTTGAACATTCCGATAGGTCGCTAACTATTAAAAATAGCTCAGGCCTGTTTTACCCCGTAACCCTCTTCAGTGATGGCGGCGATTACCTGATCGGCTGTCAGCACACTTTCTACGCCGACTTCTTTTGCCGCCAGATCGATGCGTACGCTGGCTGCCGGATCCTTGGCTTGCAGCGCCTCAGTGATAGCCTTGACGCAGTGACCGCAGGACATGCCTTCAACGTTGAACACTTGCATGGGACGTCTCCTTTAATGAAGCCCTTACATGAGGGTTGCGCGCAGTCTCGAGCTTGCCACCATGGCAAGGTCAAGTTCTGAATCAAGCTGCCGGGCTGGCAATCGGCGTCGCGCTCGGCCAAGCTGCGTCCATCTATGACTCGACATCAGGAGATTCAGCCATGCGCTGGTCAGCTCTCAGCCTGTTTGGCTTCCTCAGCCTCTTTGCCGCGACACCTTCGGTTCAAGCCGCCGGGGAGGACTACGGCGTGCTGATCATTTCCCGCGAGCGTCTGGAAGTGTCGACTTCCTGCGAGATCGGCGTGTACATCCAGGATCAGTTGGCCGGGCGGCTGTTCCAGGAACAGAGCACCTCGTTCAACCTGCCGCCGGGCAATGTGTCCCTGCGCCTCAAACTGCTGCCGGGTCAGGCGCCGGGCTGCAACCCGGGCATGCTCGCGCCGGGGTCGCAGGACATCAAGCTCAAGGCTGGGGATGTGTTGAAGTTCCGGATTGCGATGACGCAGGAAGGGATGTACCTCAAGCCTGCAGCTTTGGAATACTGAGTCGGCTGCGATCTTTTGATCTGAGACATGGCACTTGACCTTGCCAGCATGGCAAGGTTGATCCTGTAGGCAATTTCTACAGGGAGCGTGACCGATGTCCGAATCCACCACTTTCGATCTGCCGATTGCCGGCATGACCTGCGCCAGTTGCGCCGGGCGTGTCGAGCGTGCCTTGAGCAAAGTCATCGGCGCCACGGCCGTCAGCGTCAACCTGGCCACCGAACAGGCCCGGGTGCAAGCGCCCAGTGACAGCCTGCCGGCCTTGATGGACGCCGTGCAGCGGGCTGGTTACAGCGTGCCGCAGCAGACCCTTGAATTGAGTATCGACGGCATGACCTGTGCGTCTTGCGTCGGCCGCGTCGAACGGGCGCTGACCAAGGTGCCGGGGGTGAAAAGTGTCAGCGTCAACCTGGCCAACGAACGGGCGCACCTTGAGCTGCTCGGCCAGGTCGATCCGCAGACCTTGATCGGCGCCGTGACCAAGGCCGGTTATTCCGCCCGCGTCTGGGAAGTCGAACACCCGCAAACCGATAATCAGCAACAACGCCTGCAGCGCGAACGCTGGGCCTTGCTGGCGGCCATCGCCCTCGCCTTGCCGCTGGTGCTGCCGATGCTGCTGCAACCTTTCGGTGTGCACTGGATGCTCCCGGCGTGGGTGCAGTTCGCGCTGGCAACGCCGGTGCAATTCGTCTTCGGCGCCCGCTTCTATGTCGCTGCGTGGAAAGCCGTGCGCGCCGGTGCCGGCAACATGGATTTGCTGGTGGCTCTGGGCACCAGCGCCGGCTACGGCTTGAGCGTTTACGAGTGGGCCACCGCTGCCGGTCGCATGCCACACCTGTATTTCGAAGCCTCGGCGGTGGTGATTGCCTTGGTGTTGCTGGGTAAATACCTGGAAAGCCGCGCCAAGCGCCAGACCGCCAGCGCCATCCGCGCCCTCGAAGCCTTGCGTCCGGAGCGAGCCATTCAAGTGATCGACGGCCGCGAGCAGGAGGTTGCGATCAGCGCTTTGCGCCTCAACGATCTGGTTCTGGTCAAACCCGGCGAGCGCTTCCCGGTGGATGGCGAAGTGGTGGAAGGCCAGAGCCACGCCGATGAAGCATTGATCAGCGGCGAAAGCCTGCCGGTGCCCAAAGCTCCGGGCGACAAGGTCACCGGCGGTGCGATCAACGGTGAAGGTCGGCTGCTGGTGCGGACCATGGCGCTCGGCGCAGAAACCGTGCTGGCGCGGATCATCCGCCTGGTCGAAGACGCGCAGGCGGCGAAAGCGCCGATCCAGAAACTGGTGGATAAAGTCAGCCAGGTGTTCGTGCCCGTGGTGCTGCTGATTGCACTGGCGACCCTGGTTGGTTGGTGGCTGTATGGCGCGCCGCTGGAAACTGCATTGATCAACGCCGTCGCGGTGTTGGTGATCGCCTGTCCTTGTGCGCTTGGGTTGGCCACACCGACCGCAATCATGGCAGGCACCGGTGTGGCGGCGCACCACGGAATTCTGATCAAGGACGCCGAAGCCCTGGAGCGCGCCCACGAAGTCAGCGCCGTGGTGTTCGACAAGACCGGCACACTGACCTCGGGCACGCCGCGCATCGCACATTTGAGTGCCATCGAGGGTGACGAAGCCGCCTTGCTGCAAATGGCCGGCGCCCTGCAACGGGGCAGTGAGCACCCGCTGGCCAAGGCGGTGCTGGATGCCTGCGCCGAACGCGGCTTGACCGTGGCCGATGTCAGCGACAGTCAATCGCTGACCGGGCGCGGCATTGCCGGCAGCCTCGATGGTCGGCGATTGGCCCTGGGCAATCGGCGTTTGCTGGAAGAAAGTGGCTTGAATGCCGGACCACTGGCTGACTCCGCAAGCGCTTGGGAAACCGAAGGCCGGACGCTGTCCTGGTTGATCGAGCAAAGCCCCGAACCTCGGGTGCTGGGCCTGTTCGCCTTCGGTGACACGCTCAAGCCCGGCGCCCTGCAAGCGGTGCAACGCCTAAGCGCCCGCAATATCAGCAGCCACCTGCTGACCGGCGATAACCGCGGCAGCGCCAAAGTCGTCGCCCAAGCGCTGGGCATCAAGGATGTTCACGCCGAAGTACTGCCGGCGGACAAAGCCGCCACCGTCGCCGCGCTGAAAAAAACCGGCGTGGTGGCGATGGTCGGCGACGGCATCAACGACGCCCCGGCCCTGGCTGCTGCTGACATCGGCATTGCCATGGGCGGCGGCACCGATGTCGCCATGCACGCTGCCGGTATCACTCTGATGCGCGGTGACCCACGGCTGGTGCCGGCGGCGCTGGAGATCAGCCGCAAGACCTACGCGAAAATTCGCCAGAACCTGTTCTGGGCCTTCGTCTATAACCTGATCGGCCTGCCACTGGCGGCATTCGGCTTCCTCAACCCGGTGCTGGCCGGCGCGGCCATGGCGCTGTCGAGCGTCAGCGTGGTCAGCAATGCGTTACTGTTGAAAACCTGGAAGCCCAAAGACCTGGAGGACAACCGATGAACATTGGCCAAGCGGCCCGCCAGAGCGGTCTGAGCGCGAAGATGATTCGCTATTACGAATCCATCGGCCTGCTCAAGGCGGCCCATCGCACCGACAGTGGCTACCGGGTCTATGGCGACGACGACCTGCACACCCTGGCGTTCATCAAGCGCTCTCGGGACTTGGGTTTTTCACTGGAAGAAGTCGGCAAACTACTGACCCTCTGGCAGGATCGCCAGCGCGCCAGTGCCGATGTGAAGGCCTTGGCCCGTCAGCACATCGATGAGCTGAACCAGAAAATTCGCGAACTTGGTCAGTTGCGCGACACCCTGCAAGACCTCGTAGAACACTGCCACGGCGACCACCGCCCGGACTGCCCGATTCTCAAGGAGCTGGCCTCGGGTTGCTGCGTCGAACCCGCTCATTCTTGAGCGCCAACCCCTTCACCACCAGCAACAGGGTGAGGGGAATGCCGTGGAACAACAACACCACCGCGCCGGGTGTCCACCAGGAATAGAACGGCGCGGCGATCAACATGCCGACGCCGAACCCGGTCATTTGCAGCAGCGTCAGAAAACTGAAAATCGGCAGGCGCAGGCTGTCCGGTTCACGTTGCAGGCGCGACATCAGGCCAACCTCCGAGAACCCGTCGCCTATCCCGGCGGGCAACGAAAACAGCAGCAAACCGTACAGGGTCTGCTGCTGAAACGTCAGGATGAAACCGCAGGACATCAGCAACACGCCAAAGAAAAATCGCCGCTCAAGGTGCGCGTTGTCCGTGCCTTTCAGGCGACTGGCGATTCGCGCACCGATGAACTTGCCGCAGGCCCACACCGCCAGCATCAGGCCCAGGGTGGTGCTGGCCGACTCGGGTGTGAGCAGTTTTGAAATGATTGGAAGACCGACGTTGTGCGCGGCGCTGCCCAGGGTGTCGGCCATGGCAACGGCCAGCATCGCCGCCAGTACCGGCGCCGTGCGCAACCCCTGGCGCAGGGCCTGCCATTCGCCCTGTTTGTGAAGAGGTTCATCACAACTGGGGACCGGTCCGCAAAACCGCAATGGCACAATCAGCAGCGCTGCCAGCAGGTACGTGACCACGTTCAATGCAAATACTGTTTCAAAGCCAAACCCCGCCACCAACAACCCGGCCACCAGACTCCCGCTGACCATCGCCGCAGACGACGCTGAGGTTATCCAGGCGTTGGTCTTGAGTAATTGCGCCTCTTCGATCAGGTGCGGCAATTGGCTGTTGAGGCCGATGGCGAACATCGAATTACCAAACCCCAGGCCGAACGCGATCAGCGGCAATAGCAACGCTTGTTGGCTGACCGGCAGCACCAGCAGCAGACCCAGCAAACCGGCACGCAGCAGATCGAAGGCAATCAGCGGCAGGCGCCCGGCCCAGCGGCGATAGAACCGGGTACCGATCAGGCTGGCCAGGATACCCCCGGCGACACGGCTGGCGAGGAAGATGCCGACGCTCATGGCGCTATTGCTGAGCAGGTAGACGTAGGTAGCCAGGGCGACCATGTTGAGGAAAGCGCCGAAGTCCGAAATCAGCCGGGCGGCGATGATCAACTGAGCATTGCGGATGGAGTTCACATTCAGTCCTTGAGTGTGCGGGGTATTGCTGGTGTAAAAAACCCGGCCAAAGCCGGGTTTTGGGTCAACCGATCACTGCATCCACGGCGGAGGCGGTTCTTCGGCTTTGCTCGGTGGCGCATCGTCCGCCGCCCGAATCGCTTGGCGACGCTCTTCATCGAGACGGGCCGCCTCGATCTCGCGCATGATCCCGCCGACGTCCGCCAGTTCTTCCGGCTCGTCGAACTCGCCGGTCAACACGCTGGCCGGGTGCAAGGTACCGGCTTCGTACAATGCCCACATTTCCTTGGCGTACTTGGTGCGTTTCAACTCCGGTGCGAAGCGACCGAAGTACGACGCCATGTTGCCCACATCCCGCTCAAGCATGCTGAACGCGTGGTTGTTACCCGCCGCATCCACTGCTTGCGGGAGGTCGATGATGACCGGGCCGGTCGGCGTCAGCAGCACGTTGAACTCGGACAGGTCACCGTGCACCAGACCGGTACACAACATCAGCACGATTTGCGAAATCAGATAGGCGTGATATTCGCGTGCCTGATCCGGCTCCAGCACCACATCGTTCAGACGCGGCGCGGCATCGCCGTACTCGTCGGCCACCAGCTCCATCAGCAGCACGCCTTCGAGGAAGTCATACGGCTTGGGCACCCGCACCCCGGCACTGGCCAGGCGGAACAGCGCCGCCACTTCGGCGTTCTGCCAGGCGTCTTCGGTTTCCTTGCGGCCAAACTTGGAGCCCTTGGCCATTGCGCGAGCCTGCCGGCTGTTGCGCACCTTGCGACCTTCCTGATACTCGGCCGCCTGACGAAAACTGCGTTTGTTCGCCTCCTTGTAGACCTTGGCACAACGCAGCTCGTTGCCGCAGCGCACCACATAAACAGCTGCTTCTTTACCACTCATGAGTGGGCGCAGCACCTCGTCGACCAGACCGTCCTCGATCAGGGGTTCAATGCGTTTTGGAGTCTTCATCAGCTTTTATTGTGGGTCCTTTATTACCAAACACGCGAAAGTCATTCGTTATACGGCAATCCTCTCATTCGGGGGAGGGGTTGCCGACCTATGAACGTTCCCATGAACATCAAGAAGCACACAATGTGCCGGATTAATCAGGCAAAACTCATCGACCGCCCCGGATCATAGCTGAGCGAGAACCACTTGTTGACGACGGAGTGCCAAGGTATTTGCGACAGAATCTAACCTCGATCCCTGGCGTTCGCAGGATTTTTCTCAAAAGACCTCAATTTCCCCGCGCTTCAGCCGAAGTCATTAGAGAGAAAAGGAATTGTCTGACAATCGCCTCAACAACAATCAAGAAGGCGCGCTCAAGGATCGGGGCGTATCAAACGTTTTCGGCTGCCAATAATCCGCGAGTCATCAGTACTGCGTGGGCCTACAAGAAAAACTGGAGCGCGGATGAACATCAAACAGAAGTTGACCTGGGCGTTTGCAATCATCGCCTGCTTGCCCGTGGTGCTGGTCGCCACCCTCGTCGTGCTGAACTTGCGCAGTGACGCCAAGGACAATTTTGTCGACGGCAGTGGCCGCGAGATTCGTCAGGTCAGCAATGCCATGCAGCTGTTCTTTGATGGCATCAGCCAGAACGTTGACTACCTGGCGACCCAACCGCTGATCAAGAACTCCGACGACAGCCTCAAAACCTACATGAGCGCCAACGCCGAGAGCATTCCCCAAGGCGAAATGGACAAGAAGGTCTTCGCCCTCCTCCAGGACCTTGGCAACAGCCACCCGGCCTACGCCTACGCGATTCTCGGGACGGCGGCGGGCGGTTACGTGTCCTGGCCGGACGATGCGAAGCTGAGCAATTACGACCCGCGCCAGCGCCCGTGGTACAAGGCGGCCCAGGCCAAGCCGGGCAAACCGCTTCGCACCGAGGCCTATTACTGGGCTCAGGATGACGCGACCTACGTCAGCACCGTGCGCACCATCGATAACAAACTGGGCAGCAATGGCGGCGTGGTCAGCATCGACGTGACGCTCAAGCAGCTCACTGAAATCGTCAAACAGATCAAACTCGGCGAAACCGGCTACCTGATGCTGGTGGAAAACACCGGCACCATACTGGTCGATCCCAAGCAGCCGGAACACAACTTCAAAGCCCTGAGCAGCCTCGGCGACGGTTACGCGCAACTCGGCAAGGCCGGCAAAGGGCTGGTAGAGGTTGAGCTCAATGGCGAGCGCTACATGGCCAACGTCTGGCCGTCGGAGCAACTGGGCTGGACCTTTATCGGCCTGATCAAGCAGACCGACGTGATGAGCTCGGCCACTCAACTGACCTGGCTGATCGCGATCATCGCAGCAGTACTGGCGGTGTTCTTCGCCATCGTCGGCGCCAGTTTCGCCAGCTTGATCGTACGGCCGATCCGCAGCGTGGCCAGCGGTCTGGAAGGCATCGCCCAGGGCGAAGGCGACCTGACCAAGAACCTGCACATCCGTGGCAGCGATGAAACCGCGCAACTGGCCAACTGGTTCAACCAGTTTCTGGCGGCGATCCGCAACCTGATTCAAAGCATCGGCGGCGCCGCGACCAAGATCCTCGCCACCTCCCAGAGCTCGACCCAGGTGTCCAGCGACATGGCCCAAGCCGCCGGGCGTCAGCGTGAAGCGGTGGACATGGTGTCCACGGCGTTCCACGAAATGGTCGCCACCGCCAACGAAGTCGCGCGCTCTTGCAGCCAGGCCGCCGAGTCGGCCGACAGCGGTCAGCGCCAGGCCCGTGAAGGCCAGCAGCAGATCGATGCCGCGGTGAGCAGTGTCGATCGCTTGAGCCAGGAAATCGAACAGTCGGCGCAATCGATGCAACAGCTTGAGCGCGACAGCAACGACATTCAGTCGATCCTCGGGACCATCCGTTCCATCGCCGAACAGACCAACTTGTTGGCCCTGAACGCGGCCATCGAAGCAGCCCGGGCCGGTGAACAGGGTCGTGGCTTTGCGGTGGTGGCGGATGAAGTTCGCGCCCTGGCCAAACGAACTGCCGATTCCACGGCGGAAATCGACGGCCTGCTGGGCAACCTGGCCAAGCGCACCAGTCAGGTAACACAGCAGATGCATGCGAGCCTGGAGGTGTCTCAGCAATCGGTGACCCGCATCGGTGAAGCGCGCAGCAGCTTTGGGCAGATCCGTGAGTCGGTGGATGTGATTCGCGACATGAATACTCAAATCGCTACGGCGGCTGAGGAACAGCATCAGGTGGCCGAGGACATCAATCGGCATATCAGCCAGATTCATGGCGATGCGCAGTTGGTGGCGGAATTGGCAAACTCGGCGCGGCTGGATTCTCAGAGCCTGGCAGGCTTGTCGAATGAGCTGGACGGGTTGGTTCGCCGCTTCAGAACCTGAAGTCACTGATCCAACTGGTCGAAACCGATACCTGTGGCGAGGGAGCTTGTCGGATCGCCGCACCGTCCCGCTCGGCTGCGAAGCAGTCGTAAACCGGCAAACGCGGAATATCTAATGCACCGCGTTGGCTGAATCGGGACCGCTTCGCGCTCCAGCGGGAGCAAGCTCCCTCGCCACAATTACTGTTTGAACAACTCCCCGGGGGTAAACCCGAACAACCCCTTGAACGCCGCAATAAACGCCGACGTCGAGTCATACCCGCAAGACAGCGCGGCATTGGTCACGCTGTCCCCCTCCTCCAGCAAACTCAACGACGACAGCAGCCGCATGCGCTGCCGCCAACTGCGGAAGCTCAACCCGGTCTCGCGCTGAAACAGCCGCATCAGGGTTTTCTCCGACATGCCCAAACGCTCGGCCCATTCCTGCAAGGTCACCGAGCACTCGGGACTTTCGATCAGTTCGTTGCACAAACCCAGCAGTCGCTCATGCCGGGGCAGCGGCAAGGAAAACCCCACCTCCGGCAGACTCGCCAACTGATCGAGCAGCACGCCCACCAATCGCGCCTCCTGACTGTCGCCCTGTGGATACTCCACCGGCAACTGGCAAAAGCGCTTGATCAGCTCCCGGGCCAAGGGCGTGACTTCCAGCACCCGGCAACGCCCGTCCGCCCATTGGCAGTCCTCGCGGCGCACATACAGGCTGCGCATTTCAGCACGCATCGAGGTCACGACCTGATGCTCGAGATCCGCCGGAATCCAGATGCCCCACTGCGGCGGCGCAAAGAAACTGCCCTCGGCGGTGTGCACGCCGAGAACACCGCTGATGGCGTAGGAAAACTGCACCCAATCATGACGATGAGGCGGCGTCCACGAACCGGCGTTCAGGCTTTCCGCCCGCGCATACAACGGACGCGGCAACACCGTCAGCGCCGGGATGGTCCGCTCGAGGGTAAGTTGTCCGTTAGTCGGCATTGATTGGCCTTATGTCGCAAGACGGCTGACAGGGCCGACGTTAGGCTAAGTCATCAATTCTTACAAATGGATTCGGTGCCGGTTATGCATGCCTTCAAACACCTTAAACGCGTGGTCACCGACTGGTTCTTGTGCGGCATGCTGATCGCCACGCTGCTGGCGTATTTCTTCCCGACCTTCGGCGCTACCGGCGGCGGGATGCACGCTGAGTATGTAATCAACATCGGCGTGTTCCTGGTGTTCTTCCTGCACGGGGTCAACCTCTCCAGCGAGCAGATCCGCCACGGGCTGAAAAACTGGAAGCTGCACGTGATGGTTCAAGTCTTCACCTTTGCGGTGTTTCCGTTGATCTGGCTGCTGAGCGACACACTGCTGGGCTCACACATCCCATCGTTGCTGATGCTCGGTTTCCTCTACCTCTGCGCCCTGCCCTCGACCATTTCCTCATCCGTGGCCCTGACCGGCAGCGCGGGCGGCAACGTACCGGCGGCGATTCTCAACGCGAGCCTGTCCAGCGTCTTGGGGATTTTCCTGACACCGTTGCTGGTGAGTTTCGTGGTCGGCAGCGGCGCTGGCGGCATCGACCTGGGTTCAACCCTGCTCGACCTGTGCGCGATGCTGTTGTTGCCGCTGGTACTCGGGCAATTGCTGCGGCCATGGCTGGGCAGGTTTTTCGCTCGGCACAAGCGCTACACCAACATCGCCGACAAGCTGGTGATCCTGCTGCTGGTGTACTCGGCGTTCTGCAACTCGATGGTCTCGGGGATGTGGCAGCAACAGGGCAACAGCGTGATTCTCACGGCGTTGATTGGCAGCGCGATTCTGCTGGCGATCATCCTGTGGATGACCACCCGCACCGCCCACGCGCTGAAGTTCAGCCCCGCCGACGAGATCGCCGCGGTGTTCTGTGCCAGCAAAAAATCCCTGGCGGCCGGAGCACCGATGGCGGCGTTGATCTTTGGTGCCAACCCCGGCCTTGGGTTGATCCTGCTGCCAATCATGATCTACCACCCGTTGCAGCTGATCGTGTGCTCGGTGATGGCCGAGGGTTACGCCAACCGCAACCGGCAACTGGCCGCGCAGCAAAACGCGGCAGTGCTCAGCCCTCAATAATCAGCGCTCGATAATCGCCGTCACGCCCTGACCGCCGGCGGCGCAGATCGAAATCAACCCTCGGCCCTTGCCCGCCGCGTCCAGCAGCTTCGCCAGGTTGGCGACAATGCGTGCACCGGTAGCGGCAAACGGATGCCCGACGGCCAGTGAACTGCCTTTGACGTTGAGGCGACTGCGGTCGATGGAACCCAGCGCCGCGTCGAGGCCGAGACGGGTTTTGCAGTACTCCGGATCTTCCCAGGCCTTCAACGTACACAGCACCTGCGCGGCAAACGCTTCGTGGATTTCGTAGTAATCGAAGTCCTGCAAGGTCAGGCCGTTGCGCGCCAGCAATCGCGGCACCGCATACACCGGCGCCATCAGCAGCCCTTCGGCACCGTTGACGAAATCCACCGCCGCCGCCTCGCCATCGCGCCAATAGGCAAGCACCGGCAAACCGCGCTCCTTCGCCCATTCCTCGCTGCCCAACAGCACCACCGACGCACCATCGGTGAGTGGCGTGGAGTTGCCCGCGGTCAGGGTGCCCTTGGCACTTTTCTCGAAGGCCGGTTTCAGTGAGGCGAGTTTTTCCAGGGTCAGCTCCGGGCGCAGGTTGTTGTCCCGGGTCAGGCCGAGGAACGGCGTCATCAGATCGTTGTGCCAGCCTTCGGCGTAGGACGCCGCCAGTTTCTGATGGCTTTCGAGGGTCAGCCGATCCTGCTCGTCACGCGGGATGCCCCAGGTCTGGGCCATCAATTCACAGTGTTCGCCCATCGACCGGCCGGTGCGCGGCTCGCCGATACTTGGAAAGTCCGGGATCAGGTGTCGGGGACGCAATTGCAGAAAGGTTTTCAGTTTGTCAGCGGTGCTTTTGGCACGGTTGGCTTGCAAGAGAATCTTGCGCAAGTCTTCGTTGACGCCGATCGGCACGTCCGAGGCCGTGTCGACACCACCGGCAATGCCACATTCAATCTGCCCCAGGGCGATTTTGTTCGCCACCAACAACGTCGCCTCCAGCCCCGTACCGCAGGCCTGCTGGATGTCGTAGGCCGGCGTCGTCGGCGACAACCGCGAGCCCAATACGCATTCACGGGTCAGGCCGTAGTCGCGCAAATACTTGAGCAAGGCCCCGGCGGCCACTTCGCCCATGCGCACACCGTGCAGGTTATAGCGCTCGATCAGGCCTTCCAGCGCTGCGGTGAACATCGCCTGGTTACTGGCAGTGGCGTACGGCCCGTTGGAACGGGCAAAAGGAATACGGTTACCACCGATAATCGCGACGCGACGCAGCTGAGTCATGAAAAAAGCTCCTTCTGATAGTCAATGGTGAACACACATCCCTGTGGGAGCGGGCTGCAATTCCTGAAAGACCTGCTAAACCCAAGCTCAAATCAACCTGCAATGTTCAAGCGTAGGCCTTATCTCGTGGATCGAACGACTAATTGCCATTCCTGGTCCACACTTTTAACCCCGGCTTCTGGAGCGTGATTCATGTCTGACCGCTATATCGACTTCGCCAATTCGTCCATCGGCCATCGTGTGGTCGCTGCCCTGGGTCTACCGTCGCCGGTACGGCTGGAACGCTGGCAAGCAGGCCGATTGCGGCCTGTCGAGGGGGCGCTGTTGATTGGCGGTGGCCCGCTGACGGAAAAAATCAGCACCCTCGCCAACCGCTTGACCGACACGATTTACAGCTACGGCACCGATCCGACCCTGGCCACCGCGTGGATTCCCGGCCACGGCCAGAAACTCAAAGCCGTGGTGTTCGACGCCAGTGACCTGGTGCAGGTCGATCAGCTGAAACAGCTGCGCGAGTTCTTCCAGCCACTGATGAAAAACCTCGATCACCATGCGCACCTGGTGATTCTTGGTCGCGCGCCAGAGACCTTGAGCGACCCGTTCGCCGCCAGCACCCAACGGGCGCTGGAAGGGTTCAGCCGTTCGCTGGCCAAGGAACTGCGCAACGGCGGCACCTTGCAGCTGATCTATGTCGGCGAAGGGGCCGAAGATCAACTCGAAGGCCCGTTGCGGTTTTTCCTCTCGCCCAAAAGTGCGTTCATTTCCGGACAAGTCATACGTTTGAAGGCGTGTGCGACGCAGGTGATGGACTGGACACGCCCCTTGTCAGGGCGCAAGGCACTGATAACCGGGGCAGCCCGGGGCATCGGCGCCTCGATCGCCGAAACCCTGGCCCGGGACGGCGCCGAGGTGATCCTGCTCGACGTGGCGCCGGCCAAAACCGACCTCGACGCCTTGGCCGCGCGCCTCGGCGGGCGCAGCATCACCCTGGACATCTGCGCCGAAAACGCCGCCACGCAACTGATCGAACACTTGCCGGACGGCGTCGATATCGTGGTGCACAACGCGGGCATCACCCGGGACAAAACCCTGGCCAACATGACGCCGGAGTTCTGGGACGCGGTGCTGGCAGTCAACCTCAACGCACCACAAGTGCTGACCAAGGCGCTGCTCGACAGCGGCACGCTGCGCGACGACGGCCGAGTGATCCTGTTGGCGTCCATCAGCGGCATCGCCGGCAATCGCGGGCAAACCAATTACGCCGCGAGCAAGGCCGGGCTGATTGGCCTGGCCCAGGCCTGGGCGCCACTGCTGGCAGGGCGCGGCATCAGCATCAACGCGGTGGCGCCAGGGTTTATCGAAACCCAGATGACCGCGCACCTGCCCTTCGGCGTACGCGAAGCCGGGCGGCGCTTGAGTTCGTTGGGCCAGGGCGGCCTGCCGCAAGACGTCGCCGAAGCCGTGGCCTGGATGGCACAACCGGGCACCGGAGCGTTTACCGGGCAAGCACTGCGCGTGTGCGGGCAAAGCGTGTTGGGAGCCTGACCATGACCACCGACTGGCACACACTCAATAGCGAACCGGGCCTGCAGACGCTGTATTTGAGAGCGGCGACGCGACGCAAAATCACCGGCACCACACTGCCTGAGCTGGGTTATCACTGTTGGGTCAACGTCGATCCGAAACGCCTGGAGGCTTATCGCAAAGTGTGTGGTTTCGCCGACAACGGGCTGCTGCCACCGACGTATCCGCACATCCTGGCGTTTGCCTTGCAGATGCAACTACTCACCGCCAAGGCGTTTCCCTTCCCGCTGCTGGGGCTGATTCACTTGAGCAATCGCATCCGCATCTTGCGCCCCATGGGTGGCGTGAGCCGCGTGCGGGTCAGCGTGAAGGTGCAGAACCTGCAACCCCATGCCAAGGGCGCGACCTTCGAGTTAGTGACGACGCTCGACGACCAATTGGGGCTGCTGTGGGAAGCCGAAAGCCAGATGCTCTGTCGCGGGGTCAAACTGGCAGGCGAGCCTGTCGAGCAAGCGTTTGCAACGACCTTGTCGCTGACCGAAGTGGCCCACTGGAAAGCACCGGCGGACATTGGTCGCCGGTACGCCAAAGTGTCTGGAGACTACAACCCGATTCACCTGAGCGCGATCAGCGCCAGACTCTTCGGCTTTCCCAGCGCCATCGCCCATGGTCTGTGGAACAAGGCGCGCACCCTGGCAGCCCTGAGTGATCATTTGCCGACGGCCAACGTCGAGATTGCGGTGCAGTTCAGAAAACCGGTGCGTTTACCCAGCGAGGTGACGCTGATGTCCAGCGCGGCGGGGTCCAGTGGGGACTTCCAGTTGATGGGGGCCGGGGAGATCGAGCATATGGCGGGGCAGTGGCGGCCGGTTGCCTGATGGATTGTGGTGAGGGGGGCTTTCCCCCTCGCCACAGTACGCTCAGGAACTCAGCAAACCCCGAGGCTGCGGAAACAAATTATTCAACGTATCCAACAAACGCACGTGATAGATCGGCTTGCGAAACAGATCCAGCACCTGCAACCGCAACATGTCACTCACATCCTCCATATCCGCATGCCCCGACGTCACAATCACCGGCAAATGCTGACGAGCCGTGTGCTCACGCAGACGCTTGATCAACGATATGCCGCTTTCCTCCGGCATCCGCAAATCAGTAATCACCAGCGCAATATCAGGATGACGAGTCAAATGATGCAGGGCGAGCTTGACCGACGTTGCCGTAAAACACGTAAAACCCTCGCCCTCCAGCAACTCCGCCAGTTCCAGTAACGCATCCTCCTCATCATCGACCAGAAGAAGCTGTTGCCGAGGGAGGGTTGGAGCGTTCATGGGGCAACACCTGCAATGGACTAAGCCATGACGTTAGAAGCCCTTTGCAGGATTGGCAAATGACTGCCTGTGCCAGTCTTCAAATCAAAGCGCAGCTGAAATCGTGTTGAACATTGTGGTGACCGCCGTGGAGATAGGTGCCACAAACGTTGCCAGCACCACGGCCACCATGCCTGCAATGATTGCGTACTCGATGCCCGAAGCACCTTCGGTGTCTTTGGCAAGGTCTTTGTAAAAAGCGATGTGGGATTTGATCTTCTGAACCGTTTTAGAGAAGGACATGACGCGTCTCCTGAATGACAGCGGTTGTTGCACTGCCGCAACATGATTCCCATATGCCAGCATCAGCATTGTCGGCAAACCCATGCCCAACAACTGTAAGAACGCATTAATACTTAAGCAGTAACCGGTTGATTAACGTCACAAAACAGTACTTTGGGCATCAGCCCGTTACTTTTGTCAGATATTTACCGCTCAGTGATGGCATTTTGCTTTACCTGCGCTACCGTCAAATAGCGAAACAGTCCCACGTTCATAACTGCCTGATTACGAAGTCATCTCGTTAGAAGGCTTGGGGGCGTTACGCCGCAGGAAAGGGGGAGAGCCTTCATGAACAGCCGCGTCACCCTGGGCCTGGCCGGGCTGTTTCTGGCAGGCGCCATCATTGCCGGTTACTGGGGGCTGGCGCTGAGTCGCCAACCGGCCCCCGAGCCTGTCGCACAAATCGGCACATCAACGCCCTCGATACTGGCCTCGGTGGACGACCCGACCCGCCAACCGGTGGTGGTGCTGCTGCGTGATATCGCACCGTTCGAGCAGATCACCGCCGCCGACGTGACCCTGGAAAAACTGCGTACCGCCCCGGTGGGCTGCCTGACCCGTCTCGAACAAGCCATTGGCCGTACACCCTGGCGCGCGCTCACCGCCGGCAGTTGGCTCAATGATCAGAGTTTCGAAGCCGGCGGTACGCTGGCGCGGATGATCCGCGCCGATGAACGCGCCCTCGCCGTGGCGGCGGATGATGTGATCAATGTCGGCGGCCAATTGAGCCCCGGCGATTATGTCGATGTGCTGCTGTTTCTGCGCATGGACACCAACAACCTCCAGCAGTCGGCCCAGGTCGTGGTCCCGGCGTTGCGCGTACTCGGGGTCGGCGAGCAGTTGGGGCTGACGAATGATGGCAAGCCTGCCAACCCGGCACTCAGCCATGAAGAGAAACTCAAGCAGGAACAACTGCGCACCAGCGCCCGCACCGTGTTGCTCGCCGTCCCTGAATCCCTCTTGAGCCGCCTGATGCTCGCGGCGCAGGTCGGGGTTTTGCGTCTGGCTGTGCGCAGCGCCGAAGAACAACGCCTGAGCCAATACTGGGCCGGCCGTGGTGACTCATCGGCGAGCCTGGCCAACGCCAACCGCGAGCTGGTGCAGTTCAGTCAACTGGCCCTGGCCGGCACTCCACAATCCCCCGCCCCCAGAGGCGCAGCACCTCGCAAGCCGAGCGTGGAAGTCATTCGCGGCAATGCCGTCACCCAACAAACGCCCTGAATCGAGCGAGGACTCTCCATGCGCAGAAGTTTCACGCCGCACTTCCTCGAAAACGGCCACGTCGATAAACACGGCGGATTATCGCAATGAGCCAAAGCCAGAACCTGAGCCAGACCTTCCTCGCGATCACACGCAACAACACCGACTTCGAGTGGCTGCAAGGGGCGCTCGCCCCTTTGGGTCGAGTGATCAGCGCCGGGGGCGGCAACCTCGACGAGCTCCTGACACTGGTGGACGTGACCTTCGCCAGCCTGGTGTTCGTGGGCCTGGACCATGAGCATGTGGTGGCCCAGAGCGCGTTGATCGAGGGAGCCCTGGAAGCCAAACCGATGCTGGCGATCGTGGCCCTGGGCGATGGCATGGACAACCAACTGGTGCTCAATGCCATGCGCGCCGGAGCACGGGATTTTGTCTCTTACGGCTCGCGGTCCAGCGAAGTCGCCGGCCTGGTGCGACGCCTGAGTAAACGCCTGCCGACCGTGGCGCCGAACACCCAACAGATTCCACAAGGTGGCCTGACCGTACTTTACGGCGCGCAGGGCAATGGCGACGGCGCGTTGCTCGCCAACCACCTGGCGCACGTGGTGCAAAAGAGCGGCCAGCAAACGCTGTTGCTGGATCTGGGGCTGCCCCGTGGCGACAGCCTGGCCTTGCTGGGGTTGGAGAGTTCGTTTCATTTCGGCGATGCATTGCGTCACCTCAGGCGCCTCGACGCAACGCTGATCGACAGCGCCTTCACTACCTGCGACGCCGGGCTGCGAATCCTCGCCTACGCCAGCAACGATGAACCGCTCGAACAGACCAGCGCCGCCGAGCTGTACATGCTGCTCAGTGCCTTGCGCCAACATTTCCAGCACATCGTGGTGAACCTCACCGGCCAGTCGGACAGTGAAGCATTGCGCACCTTCGTCAGCCATTGCGACAAGTTGCTGTGGTACACCGATCAAAACGTGCTCGACTGCCGACGCAACCTTGAGGTGCTCAGCCGCTGGCGCGAAAAAGGCCTGAAGCTCGACCACGCCAGGTTGCTGGTGGACCGCTACCTGCGCAGCGTCCCGCCGGACTCCGACACCTTGGGCAAAACTTTCGGCATGGAGGTGATCGCGGTGTTTGCCTACAGCCCGGAAGTGCGACTCAACGCCAAGAATCAAGGGCTGAGCCTGTTCGAGCTGGCCCCGCGCGAGGGCCTGACCCAAAGCCTGCGCGCCCTCGGCGAGCAGCTGGCCAAACGCTCCGAAAGCCCGGACAAGCCCAAGGCCGGCTGGTTCAACCGGTTGAGGGGCGTGCAATGAGCGGGGAAAAACTCTTCGGCGCGCCTTCGCACGGGCCGACCGGCAATACCGACCACGAAGGCCTGAAACTGGTGCTGCACCGCTACATCATCGACGCCATCGAAGAGTCCGGAAAAAACCTGCTGGAAGGGTCGCGGCCCATGCTGTCGCAGTTCGTCACCGACAAAGTCGCCGAATACATCGCCCGTCTGCACCTGGCGATTTCCCGCTACGAGATGGAACGGCTGGCGGAAGAAATCGTCGACGAACTCACCGGTTTCGGTCCGCTGGAAGTGCTGCTGCGCGACTCGGCGGTGACCGAAATATTGGTCAACGGCCCGCACCGGGTGTTCGTCGAACGTGAGGGAGTGTTGCACCTCAGTGACCTGCGGTTCATCGACGACCACCACGTCGAGCGGGTCATGCAACGGATTCTCGCGCCCCTGGGCCGACGGCTCGATGAGTCTTCGCCGATGGTCGATGCACGCCTGCCCGATGGCAGTCGGGTCAACGCGATCATTCCACCGATTGCCCTCGACGGCCCATGCCTGTCGATTCGGAAGTTCCGCAAGGACATGCTCAAAAGCACCGACCTGATGGCGATGCAAACCATCGACCAGGCGATCTTCGAGTTCATTCAGGAGGCTGTGGGCAAGCGTTGCAACATCCTGGTCAGCGGCGGTACCGGCACCGGCAAGACCACACTGCTGAACATTCTCAGCCAATTGATCGCCCCTCACGAACGGCTGGTCACCATCGAAGACGTCGCCGAACTGCAACTCGGCCATCCTCACGTGGTACGCCTGGAAACCCGACCGCCGAATGCCGAAGGCCACGGCGAAGTGAAGGCCAGCGACCTGATTCGCAACGCGCTGCGGATGCGCCCGGACCGGATCATCCTCGGCGAGATTCGCGGCGTCGAAGTGGTCGACGTGCTCACCGCCATGAACACCGGGCACGACGGCTCCATGAGCACCGTGCACGCCAACAACGCCCAGGATGCACTGTTGCGCCTGGAGACGCTGGTGGGCCTGACCGGGCGGCTCATCGCCGAACGCACCCTGCGGCAAATGATTTGCGCGGCGCTGGACGTAGTGATCCAACTCACGCGCCTGCCCGATGGCCGCCGCTGCGTCAGCGAAGTGGTGGAGGTCGTCGGTATTCGTGACGACGTCTACGTGACCAACACCCTGTTCCGCTTCGACCGACACACCGGCCGCGGTTTTCTGCGCGAGGCGGCCAACCCCGCCGGCGACAAACTGCGTCGCGAGTCGGCACTCTCTCCCTTGGCGTATTGAGGGTCACGGCATGCTCAAACCGGCGCTGCTCATCCTGCTTTGCCTGACGCTGTTGGGGGTGTCGATCCGTTTGTTCTACAACAGTCTGCGCCAGGCCGGCATCGACCGAACCCTCGGCCGCCTGACCCAAGGGCAACCGCAACTGACCGTGGCGAAATCATCCTGGTCTGGCCTGGAACGGACCTTTCTACGCGCCGGCCTCGGGCGCCCCACCGAGCGCATCGGGTCGTGGCTGCTGCTCTGGGCCTTGGGCGCCCTGCTGGGGTTTGCCCTCGCGGGCTGGATCGGTTTGTTGATGTTGCTACTGGTGCCGCCCCTGGCTCTGCGGCTGTACATCAGCTGGCGATATCAGCGCCGACTCAAGCGCATGATCGAACAACTGCCGACGCTGCTCGACCACACCGTGCGCAGCCTGAAGTCCGGACGCACCCTGGCCGATGCAGTGCTGGGCGCCATCAACGCCGCCGAAGCGCCACTGAAAGACGCCATGGCTCGGGTTCAACGCAACGTGCACTTGGGTGTCAGCCTGCCGGACGCCATCTCGGACCTCGCCGAGCTGTATGAGAAAGACGAGTTTCGCCTGTTCGCCCTGGGCCTGAAGGTCAATCACCGCTACGGCGGCAATGCCAGTGAGCTGTTTGAAAACCTGATCAAAATGATCCGCGAACGAGACCAGGCGGCGCGCCAACTGCGCGCCATGACCGGCGAAACCCGCGTCACGGCCGTGGTGCTGGGGCTGATGCCTGTGGGGCTTGCCGGTTACTTTTTGGTGTCCAATCCGAAATACCTGTTGGCCATGTGGAACAGCGGCTCGGGACAAATGATGCTGGCGACCGCGTTCGGCTTGCAGGTCGTGGGCTGCCTGGCGCTGTGGCGCATGTTGCGAAGCGTATGAAAATCGCCCTGCTGCTGAGCGCACTGCTGTTTCTGGCGGCCACGCTGTTGCTGCTCAGTGGCCTGCTGGACCAGCACCGGCGTGCACGCCAGGTAGCCCAACGGCTGGACGGCAAACCGCTGAGCGACCATCGCGTCAGTCACTGGCTACAACTGCTGGGCGACAGCCGCATCGGTCAGCGTTCGATCCAACTGGACAACGAAACCCAGACCCTGCTCAACCGCCTCGGCTGGCGCAGCGCCCGACAACGCTCGCTGTTCGCCGCCTGCCAGATCGGCACACCGGTGCTGGCGTTGGCCCTGTGCCTGTTGATCCAGGGCCTGTTCTTCCCGCAAGTGAACAACCACTGGATTACCCCGACCCTCGCCACCGCCCTCGGCTACCTGCTGCCCAAACGCTTGCTGGCCGCCGCCGCGCAGCAGCGGCAAAAACAACTGGCGATCGAGGTATCAACCTTCATTCCACTGCTGCGCATCCTGTTCGAATCCGGCATGGCGGTGGAACAGTCACTGCGAGTGTTGAGCGTTGAAGGCAAACAACTGCTACCGACCCTGACCCACGAATTGCGCCTGATACTGGCGCGGGTCGATTCCGGTCTGGAACTGGGCGAAGAACTGAACAAGGCCACCCAATTGCTCGCGGTGGACGAATTCACCGACACCTGCGTGATCCTTCAACAACTGATTCACCAAGGCGGCGGCGCGATGAAATCACTGCTGGCGCTCAAGCTGCTGCTCGATGACCGACGCCTGACTCGCTTACAGGAATACATCTCCAAAATGTCCGCGAAAATGTCCGTGGTGATGATGCTGTTCCTCTTCCCGGCATTGCTGATCGTGCTGGCCGGACCGAGCTTCACCGCGCTGGCGCGGGCGTTTGGTTCTTGAAAGACCGCTGATCCTGCAGGAGCGAGCCTGTGGTGAGGGGCCCGCTCCTGCAAGGGGTCAGCTGTGTGGCGCGGCTTTTGGTACGTCGACGTTATCCAGCACCCGATTCACCGCCAGCTCGGCCAGCATGATGACCTGCTGAATCGCCAGGAGCGTATGCCGCTGCGGGGCGTCGACATAGGCGGCGATATCGCTGGTCATGACGCTGGCTGAGGCTAGTGATTCGCAGACATGGGCGAGCAGGCTTTCGTTGTCCATGTCCGGGGCGACCAGAAACATCCTCCTTGGCTTGCGGCCTTCGGGTTGTTTGGGTGGTGGCTTGAGGTAGTGGTCGAGCGCGCGTTCGGCGGCTTCGTTGAGTTTTTTCGAATCGAGGGATTCGTAGGGCGAAACGTCGTCAGTTTCAGGGGGATTTGGTGTGGCTTTGAACATGATTACACCTCCGGGATGAAATGGAGCCACTTCCAAATTGCCGCGACGCAATTTGGGGTGGCAGCTGTACGCGGGTTCGCGGACCGACCCCTGAGGCTTGCTCGGCATACCCGAAGGTATCCCGCGCACAGTCGCCATGACACGAAACGACAGACACCAAAAAGTGTTGTTGTTCGGTGGAGCGATTATGCCTCAAGAATCGAGCCGCGACGCCCGGTCGCTGAATTGTCAGCGACGGACAAAGGCTAGAGACGCCGCTTCCGACGGGCAACCTGAAAAACATGTGGGAAGGTTCTGACGTTTTTACCGACCAATAAACATCGTTGCCTGTAAGGCCGTCTTCGCGGGCAAGTCGGATCGCCGCACCGCTCGCTCCTACAAGTGGGTCGGTGTATGTCTGGGAGAGATTGGTCGGCTGTCAGGCCGCCAGGATCAAAAGATCGCAGCCTTCGGCAGCTCACAGGGGAGCGGCATACACCCGCCAAACTACAGGCCGAGCGTTAGCTCGCCTGCCGCTTTTGATCTTGATTCACCCGCCCCTTCGGGAGGCTGAGTGGAGGTGTTCATCTGGGGATTGGCGCGCAGCGCCGTTCGACGCAGTCGAACACATCGCATGTAGGTTGAAGCGAAGCCAACCGTAGGGCGATGCCCCCAGATGGATACCGGAGCGAAGGAACCCCGAGCCTTAGCGAGGGGCCGGACGTTCGGGGCGAGACCTTTTGGTTACTTTTGGGGCGTTTGCCAAAAGTGACCCGCTGTAAGAGCGGAACCCTAAGCAGCCGTTACCGCAGAAATGGATATGTACCCGGTCAACAAGAACATGGTCGGCCCAAAGGCCGCCAAGATCAATGCGCAGAAACCCGCCGCCCCCCGGCATTCCCGGGCGACAACGCCAACGCCACCTGCGTACGATTATGCATATGCGTCAACCGCAACACCTGCGACACATAAAGCTTCACCGTGTTCTCGGTAATCCCCAACTCACAGGCAATCTGATAATTGGTCTGCCCCTTGCCCACCAACTGCGCCACCTCCAACTGACGCGGCGACAACTGATTGAACACCGCCGGCATCCCCACCACCCGCTCCGGGTCACCGACCACACCGTCAACTGAACCTGACACAGGTTCCGGGGACGCCCCCCGACGAACCTTGTCCAGATCCTGATAAAGCTCATCGATCGATTCACAAAGGTACTGCAGCTTCTGACTCAAATGCCCCAACTGCAGATTTCTCTGCCGCTCCTGCAAGGCCACTTCCTGACGCTGTAAACCTTCGAGCAACTCAGCCAGATCAATCGGCTTCTGATAGTAATCGGCGAACCCGATACGCAAAGCCTTGATCACATCCTGCTTGTTCGCATGCCCGGTGAGCATGATCGCCTCGAACGCCCGATGCTTGCCGGACAACCGCTGCAGCGCCTGGACAAGCTGGATGCCATCCATGTCAGGCATCTGCAAATCACACAGCACCAAGCCGATATTCACGTCTTCGCTGAAACGCTCGATCGCCTGATGGCCGGAGACACAAGGCACACAGCGATAACCATTGAGCTCGATGAACTCGCAAAGCTCTTCGACAATCAACGGCTCATCATCAACCACAAGAACTTTTACTGCCGAGGTAAGCTTGTTCACGTGCCACTCCATGCCAAGTCTGGCTTGGCTGCTCCTGCACCGACACCACAGGCTGTACAACAACAATTTTGAAAGTAGACGCACTTTCCAACTATGTACATAGAACAGGGGACGCCTGCGATTAATGCATCCAGGCCAGTGTGAGCAGCACACCCACCAGCACGAACGGCGCAAAGGGCTGCTTTTTTGACGCGCCAGGCTCCAGGTAACGAAGACGCGCTCTAAGCCTCTGCCCCATATGCAGCCAGAGTCTTGGCGCCAGCAGCAGCCAGAGCACACTGGCCACCCCGGCGCCGATGAAACCGCCGAGCAAGTGCGTACCGTCCGTCGCAAGACCCAGCGTCGCCATCAGCTTCACGTCGCCTGCCCCCATGCGTCGCACTGCATAACCGGGCAAGGTGAAGGCCAATGCCAACAACAAAGCCCAGCCGCCCTGCACCGCCTCGGCCCCCAGCCACGTAGTCCCTGTCCACAACAGATAGATAAGCGCCAGCACACCTGCGCCCACGGTCAGGCCATTGGCGATGTGGCGTTCTCGGGCATCCTGTGCTGCGCAAAGCGTCAGCCAGATGAGTAGGACAAGGCTCTGCATCCGGTAAAAAACGTCCGTTTTGGCTGAATGATTCTATGCTGACACTACGCAGTAATTGTCAGGGTAGACGCACTCATGAAAACAGGCCTCCCCCGCAAGCAAAAAGGTGCCGTGGCGATTGAGTTTGCCTTGGTGTTCGTGATTTTTTTCGCCGTGTTTTATGGGTTGGTCAGTTACAGCCTGCCGCTGTTGCTGATGCAATCGTTCAATAAGTCCACGGCCGAAGCGGTGCGTCGCAGTGTGGCGCTGGACCCGAGCACCGCCAATTACGACACGGCGGTCAGAAACATCGCGACCACCGAACTGACCCGGCAGCTGGCCTGGATTCCCGCCGCGCTGAATTTCAACGTGGCCACCGACGCCAGCGCCACCTACACCGGCGGCGTGCTGACGGTCAGCATCAACTACCCCACCAGTAAACTGAATCAAGTGCTGCCGTTCCTGGTGCTGCCGGGAATCGGTTCGGTGCCCAATCTGCCGCCGATCCTCACGGCCCAATCGAGCCTGCAGTTTTGAGCTCCGGGGACAAACTCTTCGGGCGTCTGCTCAATCGTCACCCGCCACAGACCCCGAACACGCCAGAGCCTGCGAGCGTGCAGCGTGTCGGCTTGCAGCTGCATCTGAATGATGAAGGTCGAGTGATTCAGCTGAGCGGTCCGTTGCGGCATCTGCTGGCGCAACAGATACCCGACGCGCAGTCACCGCACCTGCTCGATTACCTCATGCCCCATAGCGCCCTGTCGGTCGAAGGCACGCCGGCCGAGTGGCAGGGACAGAGCCTGGACCTGGACTTTTTTAGTCTCGCCGGGCAACCGCTGCACTTGCGCGGCTGGGTGCAGCCGTTGGGCGAAGAATGGTTGTTGCAGTTGATCGACATCGGCGATCTGTTGCTCGAACGTCGACAAGCGCGCAGTCGTGAACAGTGCCAGTTACTCGCGGCGCAGGTCAGCGAGCAGTTGCGCCTGTGCAGCCTGACGCGCCTGCCCGAGGTATTGGCCGAACAACTGCAAGGTCTGGCCCAGCGTTTTCAGATTCCGTGCATGGCCATGGCCTTGCTCGATGAACAGGCCGAGGGTTGGTTGATTCACCAGCAGTACACGGCCTTCGATGCACCAAGGTTGTGGGAAACCCATCAACGCCTGGGCACCGGCCTCGACAGTTTGAATGGCTCAGTCCCCCAACAGCTGACACCCAGCGAGCACCCACGCCTGCAAAGCATCTTCGGTAATGCCGAAGGGTTCGCGGTGCCCTATCGCAATGCCCAGGGCGTGGTCGCGTGGTTGCTCTGTGGTTTCTACCCGGTGCAAGAACGTGCCCCCGACTTGAGCGAGCGCGACTGGTTGCAACTCACCGCCGCCCTGGCCGGGCCGCTGCTTGAGCGCTTGCGCGAGCATCAGCACCACCTGCAACTGGAGCGGCTGGAATCTCTACAAGCCTTGCTCGGTACCGGTTGGTGGGAGGTCTTCAGCGACCATGCCGAAGTGCAATTGGCGCCGTCGCTCGCCAATACGCTGAACCTTGCGAGCACTCGTTTTCCGCTGCACGACTGGCTCGAACAGATTCATCCCGCCGACCGTGAAGAGCTGACGATTCGCCTGCAATCCTTGCAAGACGAAGGCGCGCCGTTGCTGTTGTGCGTACGGCTGCATCGCCCCGACACGACACAAACGCCGATCTGGTACCGACTGCAAGGCCAGGCGTTGGGCATCGGTAAAAACCGCCGGCTGGTGGGTTTCATGCTCGACATCAGCGACATCAAAAACCAACAGCAGAATGCCGCTGCCGCCCATGCCCGGCTGGACAACCTGATCGCCAGTTCACCGGCGGTGATCTACGTGCAGCGCTATGTCGAAGGGGCGCTGCAACCGACGTTTTTCAGTGACAGCCTGTTGCCGCTGCTCGGTTGGTCGCTCGCCGATTGCGCCGCAGGCTCGCTGGTGGAGCGGGTCCATCCTGAAGACCGCGACGGCTATTTCGAGCGTACCCGGCAACTGCTGCGCGAGGGTTCGGTGAGCGCCCGTTATCGACTGCGCGACAGTCACGGCGATTACCACTGGCTGCTCGACGAAGCCAAACTGCTGCGCGATGACCTCGGGTTGCCGGTGGAAGCCGTGGGCCTGTGGCTGGATGTCACCGAGGCGACCCTGGCCACCGAGAAAGTCAAACAGAGTGAAGAGCGCTACCGGATCCTGGTGGAAGACTCCCCGGCGATGATCTGCCGCTACCGCCCCGACCTGACGCTGACGTTCGGCAACCGGCCTCTGGCGACCTATCTGGAATGCCAACCCGAGCAGCTGCCGGGGGTGAACCTGGGCAGCTGGATGTCGTCGGAGCAGCGCGAAGCGTTCCTCCAGCGCCTCAGTAGACTGAGCCCGGAGTTCCCGGTCAGCACTGCGGAGATCAACCTGCAACTGCCGGGACGGGAACATGCCTGGTGGGTCTGGTCGGATCGCGGCGTGTTCGACGACCAGGGTCGTTTGCTGGAAATTCAGGCCGTGGGCCGCGACAACACTGAGGTCAGGCGCGCCCAGCAGCAGCTTACCCAGAGCGCGAAAATGGCCACCCTCGGCGAAATGGCCACCGGGCTTGCCCATGAAATCAATCAGCCGCTGAACGTGATGCGCATGGCCATCGTCAATGTGCTCAAGCGTCTGAGAAATGGCGATGCGCAAATCGATTACCTGACTGACAAGCTCAATCGCATCGACGCACAAGTCCAGCGCGCCGCGAAGGTGGTGGATCACATGCGGGTGTTCGGCCGGCGTTCGGAGGTCGAGCAGCAGCCGTTCAATCCGGTTCAAGCCATCGAGGGCACGCTGGCGCTGCTGTCTGAAGGCCTGCGCGGCAAAGGCATCGAGCTGCGGGTCAGCGAGAGCGGTTTTGATGTGCAGGTGCGCGGTTACGTCGATCAGCTGGAACAGGTGCTGATCAACCTGATGGTCAATGCACGGGATGCGTTGCTGAGCAAACGCGAGGCCGACCCGGCGTTTAAACCGTGGATTTCGCTGTACGCCGAACGTGACGAGCATTCAGTGCGGCTGTGGGTCGAGGACAACGGCGGCGGCATCGACCCACGGTTGCTGGAGCGGATTTTCGAGCCATTCTTCACCACCAAACCGGTGGGCGTCGGTACTGGGCTCGGGTTGTCGGTGAGTTACGGCATCGTCGAGAACATGGGCGGACGGTTGAGCGTAAGAAACGCGGCCGAGGGCGCGCGTTTCTGCATTGAGTTGCCGATTGTCACGGGCGATCAGATCACCAGCGACGCGCGCCCTGAGTGACAACTGAGGTTGGCGCCGACGTCGACCTTGTTCAAGTCGCCCCCAAGGCTTATCAGCACAGTGTTGATCAGACTGTCGAGCAACGGGTTGAGCACGCCGTTGATTGCGCTGACCAGCAAACTGGTCACGCTGCTCAGGATCGCCCCCAGACCGCCGACGAGACTGCCTGACGGGCCATACATATCGACGTGAAGGTTGACCGGGGTGTTGAGCAAGTTGCTGACAATGCTGCTGGTGGAAAATGAGTAGTAAAACGGCGGCTGGTTGATGTCCGGCAGGCTGTTGGCCGGTGGTGCGGAGTAGACATGGGGCATGTTGGTGTTCGCCGCAACACTGGTGTCGGCAACGACATCGATGCCACCACCGACGCCTGGCACACGCGGATCGCAGGTTATGGGCACGAACAAAAACCTGCGGCAGGTTTTGATCCCGATATCGATCAGCTTCAACGGCTGCACCGTGACCGTCGGTGGTACGGTGTTGCTGCCGAACATACTGGCGGCATCGATCCGGCCGATTTTCAGGTTCACCAGCGATGCGCTGGTGTTGGTGGTCAGGGTTTTGTTGGTGTTGCTGATGCAGCTGTAAGCCGTGACGTAACTATCGGCACTGGCGACGTCCAGCGCCACGTCGAGCCGTATCGGCCCCGGTAGCACGATGACGTCGGGCGTCTGACAGGGCACGCCGATGGCACAGGTCAGTGAGTTGAGCACCGCCACCAGGTCGAGATTGAGCAAGGCGTTGAGGGTGTTGGTCAGCGGTCCTGCCAGATCCGCCGCGGCATTGACCAGCGTCGCGATGGCGTCCAGCGCCGGCAAGTCGATCGACAACAACGTGCGAAGCTGTGCGGTTCTCACGTAGATCCGATTGGGCCCCAGCGGATCCAGCGCGGCGTTTTTCGGATTGCCGATCGCGGAGAGTTGCGGCGGCTCCAACACCTGCACCCGAGCGGTGATTTGCGCCAGCCCTGCCAGATTGATCGGCACTGTCGCCACCACACCGTTTTTCTTGTTGGCCAGTTGCACGACGCCTTCGATCAGGTTGAACACACTCACAGTCGTCGCGAACGTTGAGACGTCGCTGCCGTTCTCGACGTGCAGCAGATTGCCCAACACCACAGTCGTGGAGCCAGCGGCCACCTTGAGGGCTTGTAGACCGACAATGGTCGCCGTCGCGCCGAGGGTGCCGCCGGGGTCCAGCACATTGACGGCGGTCTGGATCAATTGGCTGACGGCCACCGAAGCGCCCAATACCTGGTTATACCCGGCGGCGTTGAGGCCGAGGTCGACCTTCAGTCGATCAAGGTAACCCAGCAGCCTGATGTTGGTGTTCACCAACCCATCCCACCCTGCCACGGACAGGTTCAGACTGCCGCCGAGCAAACCGCCGAACAGCGCATTGAGGGTGGCCGACTTGCTGCTATCGATGCTCAGCGCTGTGGTGCGCAGGGTCAGCGATGCCAGCGGTGGCGGCAGCGCCGCAACGGCGGTCGCCGTCAGGTTGAGGGTGGCCCCGGCCGGCGCACCGCCGAACAGGGCGCCAACGCCACCGGCGAAACTCTGCGGCACTGAATGACTGACGATCACCCGAATGGCTTCGCTGCTGCTTGGGTTAGCCACAAAAACCCGAAGACTGTTGGCGTCCAGGCTCAAGGTGCCACAGGCTACCGCCAGGCTGCGCGTGGGGTCAGGAAGGGTGAAGCCGTTGCGGTTTACGCTGGCGGTGGCATAGGCGGTAGCGCTGGCACCCACGGCGCAATCACCGTTGCGCGTGGCAGCCTCCAGTGCGGCCATGTCGGCTATCCGCTGCAAGCTGCGTTTCTCCAGATACAAGCGGCCACTGTCGACCACGATCAGCAGGAACACCAGGGCCATGCCGAGGGTCAGCACCGCCATCAAACCGATCGCTCCCCGTTGCCGGGCCGGGCTACGAAACTGCAAGCAGGGAGACATGGCGCACTCCTTTGCCGGCACACCGCCGAGGGCTACCTCCATTGATGAACAGCAGTGTAGACAAGGGTTTGGCAGATTGCTGGCAACTAGCCATCCCACCAACTTATTGTGGGCTTGTGTGACGACGAAGATCCTGTAGGAGCGAGGCTTGCCCGCGAAGAACGATAACGCGTAATGACTGAAAAACCGCGGTGTCTTCTTCGCGGGCAAGCCTAGCTCCTACAGGGGCTGTAGTGTTAGAGGGTTAAGCCATTTAGCGCGGTGGATAGTTAGCCAATATGCGCCCTACCGTCTGGCGTATCGTACTGCTGCGGTCCTCTGGCTTCGGTGTGCGGCTGAGGGTTTGCTCGTCGCTGCCACGCCACACCAGTTTGCCGTCCTTGCCATCGAGCAGGTCGATCTGGATGGTCGCCACCTTGTAGCTGACGTTGCGGGTTTCGTTGTACATCGGCCCGCCCCAATAACCGTTCCATGGGCCACCATAACCGCCACCATAGGAGGTGGTCACTTGTTGCTGGCGATCTTCAACGATCAGGTAGGTCTGCACCTTAAGGTCTGCCTTAGCGCCGGCGGCGGCCGGACGCAAGCCACGCTGATCCAGTTGATCGGCAACGGCCTGGCGGATGCGTTGCTCGGTCAGGTCACTCTTGATCCTTGGGTCGTCGGGACGGTATTGCACGGCGGGCTCTTTCCAGCTCCAACTGCGATAGGCGGCAAAGTCGCGACTGGCATCGAAGTCATGATTGACCTCGTTGGCGGCGCAGGCAGTGAGCAGCGCGGCGATGGCCAGTAAAACGAGACGGCGGAACATGATTTTTCTCCGATTGAAGACATGCACCTGCGGGAGGCTTCCTGAACAGGAAGCTAACTAGGAGGATACGCCGACATGGCCTTTTCGACAGCTTCGCGCAGGGCATCGGCACGTTCGCTCTGGTTGCCCTGACTGCTGGTTTCGGCACTGGCACTCCACACCGGTTGACCGGTGCTTGCGTCGAACAGATCGACCCGCACCACCACAACCTGTACCTGATAAGTACGGACGACCGGCACGCTGTTGTACATGCCGTAACCCGTGCCGTAGCGGTTGTAACCACCGCCGTAATACCCGCCGCCATAGCCGCCACCGTAACCAGAGCCGTCCTGCACCTGACGCAAGCGGGTTTCCAGCCGCAGGTCGGCGCTGACCAACAGGTCCGCCGGGCGGTTGTCGTGCAGTGGGCGCAAGCCGCGCTGGTCTAGGGCATTGCTGACGACTTCGGCCACCTGCTCCGAATCGGCCCAGGCCGTGCCCGCAGGCAGGCGCCCGTTGAGCCAGGCCCAGCTGCGGTAGCGACCGTAATCCCGCGGCGCCGCCGGGTAGGCGCTGCGGTCGAAAGTGCCGGCGGCCTGGGGCGGTGCCGGTGGCAAGGGATTGGACCTCGCGATGTAAGGGTTGCTGCCCTGACAGGCCGCCAACCCGAGACAGATCACCAGTAAACCTGAACGACTATTCATTGCGCACTCCGGTCAGATCGGCCGACAGATCCAGTGCAAGTAGCGCCCAAGCCCGGCGAAGCTTGGGTGACGGCGGTGAGCCAGTTCCATTTCGAGCAAGTCGAGCAGTTCGGCGCGGGCCTGGAATTCCACCGGCATGTAGTCATGAAAAACCCGCACTCCACTCTGGGTTTCGACCCGCCACAGCCCCTCAAGTTGCGCTGCCAGATCCCGTGGATCAAGCGGCTGTTGCGGCGTCAGGCTCTGCTTCTCGCCGGCCATGTCGTTCTTGCGCATCTTGCGGAAATGGCCCTTGAGCAGGTTGCGGTAGATCAGCGCATCGCGGTTATAGAACGCCAGGGACAACCAGCCGTCCGGCTTCGTCAGTTGATGCAACACCGGCAAAATCGCATGGGGTTCGGCCAGCCATTCCAGCACGGCGTGGCACAGCACCAGGTCGTAGGGTTCGGTGAGCTGACCAAGCAACTCCTGCCACGGCGCCTGAATGAACGTCGCTGTCTGCCCGGCTTCGGCAAAACGCTGGCGAGCACCTTCAAGCATCGGCTCGGCGGGTTCGGCCAGGGTCACCTGGTGACCGCGCTGGGCCAGCCACAACGACATGTGGCCCAGGCCGGCGCCGATATCCAGTACGCGCAACGGACGGTCCGGCAAGGTTTCGGCCAGGTCGGCCTGCAGCACCGCGAGGCGGATCGCCCCTTTTGCGCCACCGTAGATTTTTTCAGCGAAGCGGGTCGCCAACTGATCGAAATGACGGTCGCTCATCAGCTGAACCGCCGTTCGCTGTCCGCGAGCTTGTTACGTACCACTTCATTCATGTCCAGTCCCAACTCGCTGCACAGCAGCAGTAAATACAGCACGATGTCGCCGATTTCCTGCCCGGCATGGGCCAGTTTGTCCGCCGGCAACTGGCGCGACTGGTCTTCGGTCAGCCACTGGAAGATTTCCACCAGCTCGGACATTTCCACGCTCGCGGCCATGGCCAGGTTTTTCGGGCTGTGAAATTGCCGCCAGTCATTGCGGTCACGAATGGCGTGCAGGCGTTCGGTCAGTTCAACAAGGTTCATCGGGCTCTCCTGAAGGCGTATAGCTTCAGGGGGATGACGGGTGAAGGCAAGTGGCAGCGTTGTGCCTGCGTACTTGCGCCATACTCAAAAAAATCGCAGCCTTCGGCAGCTTCCACGGGAACCCGGGAGCACGATCAATAGCCCAAGGCTCGGATCCGGCAACCACGCCACCACTCCATCAGGACGTACACATGCAGGTAGACAGCTTTTTCGAATGGCTCGGCCAGGCAATCGGTTCGGTCATCCGTTTTATCATCGACACCCTCAGTGGCCTGTTCAACCTGTTGAGCAACGCCGGCAGCAATTTTGTCGAAGGGCTGGCCCAGGCATTGGGCATGGAAACCTCGATCATCAGCATCATCACCTTGATCCTCGGGCTGATGCTGCTGTGGTCGGCGATCCGCGCCTTCATGAACGCGTCGATCATCATGGGGATTATCTGGTTGCTGCTGGGGTTGTGGTTACTGAGCTGGATCATTCACTAAGGCAGCCACACAGGCTCGCTTCCACAATGGATCGATGCGGATTCCGAGTTCGTCGCTACAATGCAGGCGCCCCCAAGGAGCCTGCATGTCCAACCTGATTGCCGACTGGCGCGACCGTCCGACCCATCGCCGCGTCTGGGCGCTCGCCGCCCCGATGATTCTCTCGAACATTTCCGTACCGCTGGTGGCGCTGGTCGACAGTACCGTCATCGGTCACCTGCCCTATGCTCATCAGCTCGGCGCCGTCGCGGTGGGTGCCAGTCTGTATACCTTTCTTGCCTGGGCCATGGGCTTTCTGCGCATGGGCTCCACCGGATTTGCCGCCCAGGCTGCAGGGCGTGGGGATGGCGCTGCGTTGCGGCAGATTTTGCTGCAAGGTCTGTTGTTGGCCATGGGCCTGGCCATTTTGTTGGGGGCGTTGGGCGTGCCGTTGAGCGGGGTCGCGTTGCACTTCATGCAACCGTCGGCGGAGCTGGATCAACTGACCCGCGAGTTTTTCCACACACGGCTGTTCGGGCTGCCGGCGGCGCTGGCCAGTTATGCGCTGGTCGGCTGGTTTCTCGGCACCCAGAATGCCCGGGCTCCGCTGGCGATTCTGCTGAGCACCAACCTGGTCAACATCGCACTCAACCTGTGGTTTGTGCTTGGCCTGGAGTGGGGAGTGGTCGGCGCGGCACGGGCCTCGGTGATCGCCGAGTGGACCGGCGCATTGATAGGCCTGTTCATGACCCGCAAAGCCCTGCGCGCCTATCCCGGCCATATCGCCTGGGCCGCATTGGCGTTGTGGCAGAGCTGGCGCCCATTGTTGGCGGTCAACCGCGATATTTTCATCCGCAGCCTGGCGTTGCAGTCGGTGTTCTTCCTGATCACCGTGCAGGGTGCACGACTGGGAGATGCCACGGTAGCCGCCAATGCGCTGCTGCTCAACGGCCTGCTGCTGACCGCCCATGCGCTGGACGGTCTGGCCCACGCCGTGGAAGCCCTGTGCGGACACGCCATCGGCGCTCGCGACCGTGATGCCCTGCGCCGCTCACTGGTGGTGGCGTGCGGTTGGTCGCTGCTGGCAAGCCTGGGGTTCGCCTTGCTGTTTCTGTACGCCGGGCACCTGTTCATCCAGATGCAGACCGACATCCAGAGCGTGCGCGACACCGCCTTCATCTACCTGCCGTACCTCGCCGCGCTGCCGCTGATTGCGGTCTGGAGTTACCTGCTCGACGGCCTGTTCATCGGCGCCACCCGCGCCCGGGAAATGCGCAACGGCATGCTGTTGACCGTGATCCTGCTACTGCCCTTCGCCTGGATACTGCAAGGCTTGGGCAACCATGGACTGTGGATAACCTTCCTGCTGTTCATGGTGCTGCGCAGCCTGACCCTTGGCACATTCGCCTGGTACTTGCGCAAGAACGACGGCTGGTTAAAAGGATGACGAGCGACATACCTTCAACCCGTTCAGGGTTGATCGTTCTGCCACAGGTTGCGCAGGCTATCGAGACGCTCCTGCTGGGTGGTTCCCGATAACGACTGCCCTGGCACGGCGTCAGGGTGCTGCAAGCGCAGCCATAACCAGCCATCGAGCACCGAGCGCTCACTGAAACCCAGCGCCAGCCCTTCCTGCAGGTGAGCCCACAAGCTGTTGTAGTCGGTGCCGGTGGATCGGCTCCAGCGCCAGGCATGCTGCTCCAGCAGGCAGGTCTGCAAGCTGTCTCGCTGACGCGAGCTGAGGTTTTCTTCGATGGCCAGCGGCCTGACGGCAAGCCGTGGATTGAACAACTGTTGCCAGCCCAGACAGCCAATGGCCCGATCGGCCCAAGTGCCGCCGAACCAGCGTAACTGATCGATCGGACCGAGCCAGCGACTCAGCTCCTGCGCATCGCAGGCATCGAAAAAGTAACTCGCCGTTTGAGGGTTGTAGTAACTCAACAAGGCCCGGTGATGCAGGCTGAAGGTGACGGTGAGCATGCGGCGCAAATGCTCCAGCAGTTGTGATGAAGAGGCTTCACTGACCAGCAGCAACCCGCCCCATGTATGCGGCTCACTTGAGTACAGCTCGGCGAGTGCAGGGCATTCGCGAAGGTCGACCAACACTGGCCCCTGCTCACGCAACGGATGAAACTCGCTGCCTTCGAACAGCCAGAACCATCGGACATGAGCAAACTGTTGCCGCAACATCGCACCGGCCTGAGGCACGCCCGGCACATCGAGCAACAGCCATTGCGGGGTCGAGTCGGGCGCCTGAACGGCAATCATGCCGCACCGCTCTGGCCAAGCTGCGTCGCTGCCCGGCAAGTGCATAAGGATTGCGCGCAATGACTGAAACTGCCCCCACCTGGCAGCAAACACAGGAGTACCAAGGGTTCGCTGGATTGCAGCAAGCCCAATAAACCATCAACCGCGCGGCTGGCTTCAGTGGTCGAGGCGGATAGCAGCTCGACCATGCCCGGCTCTGCGCTGGACGGTGCTCCGGGAAGAAATCCGCTGATCAACGGTTGATCAGGATCACCTTCAATAAAGCTCACCAGCACTTGCGTGCCCTCACTCAAGGGCATGACACCCGCGCTTTCCAGCTCGCCAGACAACGGCAACCAACAGTGGCTGGGGGCTGCGCCTTCGCCCTGATATAGCCAGTCAAACTGCACGGCGACCGATCTGCCGGGATCGGGGCGAGATTCACCGACGTCGACTACCCATCCCCTTTGCAGGCTGTGCATCCTGGGTTTCACAACGGGATGAGCCGCGATGAAAGGCACCTCCTGCGCAACGACGCGCAGCTGGTTGCGATACAAAAAATCTGGCTGTTGTCCTCCCTGATGCTCGACATGGGTCACTCGCCAGAGACGATTCCAGTCCGCATACGGATGACCGGACAACGGCATCAGTTGACCGCTGCGCAGCGTTGGCAGGTTCGTCTGCCCCTCGGCAATCTGCCCGCAGCCATGAAGCTTGAACTGATGCACTCCCGGTCGCTCGCTCACATCCTCGAAGACCCTCTCTTCGCCACGGCGAAACTGCCCCGGACCGTCGCCCAAGACCAGACAATGCCCGCGCGTACGGTGCTCGAAGTAGTAATGAAGCCGCTCCTGGGCGCATAGACGCTGGAAAAACTGCAGGTCCGACTCCCGGTACTGCGTGCAGAAATCACGGGACGGGTAATCGCCGTTCAGGTCGAAACGACGATCCTTGCCGGCAATGCCGTGCTCCTTGAGAACCTGGGCGAGAATGTCCGGCACCGAGCGATCGCTGAAAATTCGCTGATTGAAGCGCTGGGCCAAGCAAGCAAGCCTGGGGCCCAGACGCACACGACAAAGCCTGGGCTCATTGCCATGGCCGGGTTGAACGAGGCCAAGCAACTGTCCGTGAATACCCTCCCCCTGCGGCCCGAAGTGTAAAAAGGCCGAGCGGTACAGCAGGCTTGCAAGGTCCAGTGTCGGGTCATCGTTCAGTAGATCCACGTCGAACGCAAAAGGCTCGCTGATCGCTTCACTACCGGTAAAGGTCAAGACCTCAAAGGGGTCGGCAAGACCCGCTATATCCAGACGAAATGACGGCTCGTTGACTGAATCGAACATCGGCGATTCTCTACAGGAGGGGCGGCCGGGGATTCTCGCTGAGAGACATGGCCGAGTAGAGTGCCGAAGTACAACTTAGGAAATGACCTACGCGAAAAGAAGACCACATCGCTTGGATTGCTCGGTATGTGGGCTATTTCGCGTGACAAAAGAGAAGCCCCGCACCAGGTCATCTGAAATTTCCGCAACCTACGGAGAAATTTCAGACAACCTGATGGGCGCGGTGCCCTACCTCAAGAAGACAGGTAAGACGAACGGGTCAGGCCCAGACGCAAGGCATCAAGGAACTGGGTGCGCTCGCTGGCGCTGATGCGGGCACTGGCGCACTTGTCGCGGTAGTGAGTCATCAGCTCTTCCGGCGACAAGTGCACGTAACGCAGCATGTCTTCGATGGTGTCGTGGGTTTCGATACCTGCGTGGTACACGCTGCCGTCAGCATTCTGATAGATGTTCACCGAGTCGGTGTCACCGAACAGGTTGTGCATGTCGCCAAGAATTTCCTGGTAGGCACCGACCAGGAAGATCCCCAGCAGGTAGTCTTCACCCTCGTTCAGACCGTGCACCGGCAGGCTGGTCTCGATGCTCTGCTCGTCGACGTACTGCTTGATCTTGCCGTCGGAGTCGCAGGTCAAGTCTTGCAGCACTGCACGGCGCAGCGGCTCTTCGTCGAGACGGTGCAGCGGCAGGATCGGCAGGACCTGGCCGATGGCCCAGGTGTCCGGCAGGCTCTGGAATACCGAGAAGTTGCAGATGTACTTGTCGGCCAGCTTGTCGTTGAGTTCGTCGAGCACCTGACGGTGGGAACGCTGACGGGCCTTCAACGAGTTGTGCAGGCGGCGGCAAACGGCGAAGTAGCATTGCTCGGCCAGGGCTTTTTGCGCCAGGGTCAGCTTGCCATCGGCGTATTGGGTGGCCACGTCACTCATGTAGTGCGTGGCGCGCCAGTAGGTCTCGGTGACCATTTCGATGTCGGTCGGGCCGAGCAGGTCAACCAGCCACTGCACGGTTTCCGGCAGTTCTTCCTTGTTGTCGATCTTCGGCACGTCGTCGTTGTGTTTCTCGACGTCGGTCACCTGCACCACCAGCATCGCGTGGTGGGCGGTCAGGGAGCGGCCGCTTTCAGAGAAGATGTTCGGGTGCGGCAGGCTCTGCGCATCGCAGAATTCCTTGAGCATCCCGACCACGACACCGGCGTAATCGTCCATGTCGTAGTTGATCGAACTGGCGTTACGCGAGTGAGTACCGTCGTAGTCCACGCCCAAACCGCCGCCGACGTCGATGTGATCGACCGGCAGGCCAAGGTTGCGCAGTTCGCCGTAGTAACGAATCGCTTCCTTGAAGCCGTGCTGGTAGTCCGCCAGGTTGGCGATCTGCGAACCCATGTGGAAGTGCAGCAGGCGAATGCCCTGGTCCAGGCCAGCGGCACGGAAACGCTCGACCACCGACAGCAGTTGCGCCGCCGACAGGCCGAACTTGGATTTTTCGCCACCGGTGTCTGCCCACTTGCTCGACGCCAGGGACGACAGACGCACACGCAGGCCGACCTGAGGCTTGACCTTGAGCGACGCCGCTTCTTCGATCACCAGACCGACTTCGGATTCTTTCTCGATCACGATGAACACGTTGTGGCCCAGCTTCTGGCCCATCAGCGCCAGACGGATGAACTCACGGTCCTTGTAACCGTTGCAGACAATGGTGCCGCCCTTCGGCGCCAGCGCCAGTACCGCCAGCAGCTCAGGCTTGGAGCCGGCTTCCAGACCGATCGATACGTTCTGGGTAGCGATGATGTTCTCGATCACCGCTTCCTGCTGGTTGACCTTGATCGGGTACAGCGCGGTGTACTTGCTCTGGTATTCCAGGCGCTCGATGTTGGCGTCGAACGCACCGGTCAGCTGACGCACGCGGTCTTGCAGGATGTCTGGGAAACGCACCAGCAACGGCAAGGACAAACCGCTTTTGCGCAGTTGGTCGACTTGCTCGAACAGGTCGATAGGCGAACTGGTCGGGCCGTTCGGACGAACTTCGACGCGACCGGCGTCATTGATCGCGAAATACCCGGCCCCCCAATGGCGAATCCCGTAAACACTGCGGCTGTCCGCAACTGTCCATTGGCTGCCATCGTCTTTGCGTGTGCGTCTTACGGACATCGAAGTCCCCTATAAAGAAGTCATAGAGCGTCGCCTTGAGTTCAGGCCGGCGCAGTCTAAAGAATGAAAATGACGTTTCGTCAACGAGGGGGTAGACCTCGCTGACCGCAGTGAGTTTAGAAACCGGTCTTGAACAGGCTCTGTGAAAACCATGGAGACGACGCCAGACCAGAATGAAATCAGGACTGGATCAAGCCGCGGGTGGTTTTCACAGAGGCTGCTAGCCGCCGGACTTCTTCGCTTTGAAACCGTGTTTGATCAGCTCAGCCAAGAGTAGCTCGACATGATCGCCCTGGATTTCGATGATCCCGTCTTTCAACGCCCCACCGGTCCCACAACGTTTCTTCAACGTGGTGGCCAGTTCCTTGAGCGCGTCTTCGGCCAGCGGCACGCCGGTGATGGTCGTCACCGTCTTGCCGCCACGGCCCTTGCTTTCGCGACGCACGCGAGCGATGCCGTCGCCGGCCGGGATAACGGTTTGTTTGCAGATGCAGGCATCCACCGGTTTACTGCATTCCGGGCAATGACGACCTGCGTCGGTGGAAAATACCAGGCCACCAAGGGCGGCGAAGGATGCGGCTTTTTTGGCCACCGGCAATCCTCTTGGGAGGACAAAGACTGATCGCAACCTTGGGCAAGGTTATCGACCGCGAAGCCCCACTCAGGCAGGGGCAGCGCTACTGAGCCGGGCACTGCCGGTTCAGCTTGAAAAGGTCGCGCAGTGTAACGGCAAAAAGCCGACTTGCTAAGAGCCAATCGGCGCCAATTTACAGCTCTTTTGCGACGTCATCCCCTTGGGCGCGAAGATAGCGCTTCAGGGCTGCCAAAGAGTCCGGGCAGTACGGCTTTTGCTGGATTTCCAGCAGGACCTGATCAATCGGGATAAAGCGCGCTTCCAGCACCTCTTCCGGCTGCAGGATCAATGGGCCGTCCCACACCGCCGAAAACGCCGAACACCAGAGCCGGTTGCCGGTGTCCTCGAAGAAAAAGTGATCGTGGGCGGTCAGTTCCACACCGCTCACCCCCAGCTCTTCTTCCAGCTCACGGGCCGCCGATTCGGCGTAGGTCTCGGTGGCCAGCACCATGCCGCCGGCCGCCACGTCCCAATAACCGGGATAAATCGCCTTGCTCAGGGTGCGCCGGTGAACGCACAGCTCACCGGCAGAATTGAACAGCATGATGTAGGTGCCGCGCCCGATCAGCCCACGCTCACGCAGGTCGGAGCGCACCATGGCGCCGAGCAGGTTGTCCCGCTCGTCGACCCAGGCGATCTGTTCGGCATCGGAGGCCGCGCGGTGGGCGGCCTCTTTAGCGCTATCTACCATGACTCAGCCCTGATTGAGCAGTTGACGCAAGTCGATCACCGCGGCGTTGGCCCGGGAGATGTAATTGGCCATGACCAGCGAGTGGTTGGCCAGCACACCGAAGCCGCTGCCGTTGAGGATCATCGGGCTCCAGACCGGCTCTTGCGAAGCCTCCAGCTCACGGATGATCTGGCGCACGCTGACCGTAGCGTTTTTCTTCGCCAGCACATCGGCGAAGTCGACTTCGATGGCGCGCAGCAGATGGGACAATGCCCAGGCCTGACCACGGGCTTCGTAGAACACGTTATCGATCTGCATCCACGGGGTTTCAACGACTTCTTCGTCAACCTGCGGCACCTGGCCGAGCGCCGGGATTTCGGTTTTCAGCGCAGTGTTGAGCTTGACCCGGCCAACGCTGGCCGACAGCCGTTGCGACAGCGAGCCCAGACGGGTCCCTACATCACCCAGCCAGTTGTTCAGGTTGTCGGCGCGGGCGTAGAACAGCGCGCTCTTCTGGTCAGGCCCCGACAGGCGTGCCTGATAGCGGCTCAGGGAGTTGATGCCTTCCTGATACTCGGACTCACTGGATGGCAACACCCAGCTCTTGTTGTCGAAGTTGAAGCGCGGCTCGGCCTTGGCCAAATCGGCGTCTTCGGCGGACTGCGACTGGGAACGGGCGAAGTCTTTACGCAGCGCACGGCTCAGGTCGCGGACCTGGACCAGCACGCCATATTCCCAGCTCGGCATGTTGTCCATCCACAGGCCCGGCGGGAAACGGTCGTTGGAAATATAGCCACCCGGTTTGGTCAGCAAGGTACCGGCGACGGTCTTGAGGGTTTCCACCGTGGTGTACCCGACCACCATCTGCTTACCTTCTTTCTCAGCTGCCATCTGGGCATTCTGCTGAACCGGGAACAGCGCGGGTTCCTGGCTCCAGTACCAGCCCAGCGCGATAGCCACCAACAAGTAAAGGCAAATCAGAGTGGCCAGCGCCCGGCTGAACAACAGGCCACCAAAATAACTGCGGGTGGCCGATTTCGGTTCAGCGGCACGCTCAGGCGCGCTGCCCGTGCGGTTCTTCCAGTCCAGCATGGCGATATCCTTTCAATCACTTGAGTTCATCGGTTCGACTACAACCCTACGCCATCGTGCCTTATTTGCCGCGCATTAAATCCTGCGGGACACAGCGAGCCATACAATGACTGCAATCGAAGCCATCACTATAAATGAAGCACAGCCTTGAGCCTATGCGACCAGTCGGTCGGGAACTGAATGATGTCGCTTTGCAGATTATTGACGCAGGACACTCATGCAATTGAAAAGAGATGCTAGCATAGAGCCACCAGTCGATCTCAGCATGCACCCTAACTAGTAGTCAGGATATGACCGAGCCAGAAGACCCCAGCCGTGAGCGCCTCAAGCACCACTTTGCCCAGCGGGTAATTCATCAGGCACGTCAGATTCTTGAGATATGGCAACGTCTGCAACGCAATGAATGGTCCATCACCGACCTGTCGGAGCTGAGCGAGGCCAATCTGCGCCTGCTGCGCTTTGCCGAACGTTTCGAACAACCGGAACACACCCTGCTGGCCCGTCATATCGGCCAGTCGCTGGAGGCCGTCGACGCCAATCGCGGACGCCTGAGCAGCGGATTGATCACTGACCTCAACCGCCTGATGCAGCGCTTGTCCCGCACCGGCCTGCGCCATGGCGATCAGCTCGAACACACCTTCCTGCCGCCGCTGCGCAAACCGATCTACGTGATGCTGCAGGATCACGACCGGGCCGAACGGCTGGCCAAGCAACTTGAATTCTTCGGGCTCAGCGCCCAAGCCCTCGACAGCGTCGCCGCGTTCCGCGCCTCGATGGTCGAGCGTTTGCCGGCGGCGATCGTGATGGATGTCGACTTCAGCGGCGCCGGCATCGGCCTGAAACTGGCGGCCGAAGCCCAGCAAGGCCTGGAGCAGCCCTTGCCGTTGCTGTTTTTCAGCTTGCACGAAACCGACACCCCGACTCGCCTCGCTGCCGTGCGCGCCGGCGGCCAGGAGTTTCTCACCGGCACCCTCGAAGCCTCGAGCCTGCTGGAAAAGATCGAAGTGCTGACCTGCGTCGCCCAGTACGAACCTTATAAAGTGCTGATCATCGACGACTCCCGCGCACAGGCCTTGCACACCGAACGCCTGCTCAACAGCGCCGGGATCGTCACGCGGACCTTGATCGAACCGATCCAGGCCATGGCCGAGCTGGCGGATTTCCAGCCGGACCTGATCATCCTCGACATGTACATGCCGGCCTGCACCGGTACGGAACTGGCCAAGGTAATCCGCCATAACGACCGCTATGTCAGCGTGCCGATCATTTATCTGTCGGCCGAAGACGATCTGGACAAGCAGCTCGACGCCATGAGTGAGGGCGGCGACGACTTCCTGACCAAACCGATCAAGCCGCGACACCTGATCACCACCGTGCGCAACCGCGCGGCGCGGGCGCGCAATCTGAAAGCGCGGATGGTGCGCGACAGCCTGACCGGTTTGTACAACCACACCCATATTCTGCAGCTGCTCGAAGACTGTTCATTCCGTGCCCGTCGCGAAAACAAGCCGCTGAGCTTTGCGATGCTCGACATCGACCACTTCAAACGGGTCAACGACAGCCACGGCCATCCCATGGGCGACCGGGTGATCAAGAGCCTGGCGCTGTTCCTCAAGCAACGGTTGCGCAAGAGCGACTTCATCGGCCGTTACGGCGGTGAAGAGTTCGCCATCGTCATGCCGGACACCGATATTGAATCGGCCTACAAGGTGCTCGATGAAATCCGTCAGCGCTTTGCCGAAATTCACTACCCCGCGCAGCCCCAGGACCTCTGGTGCACCTTCAGTGCCGGCGTCGTCGAACTGCACGAAGGCTCCGACAGCCTGATGATGGCCACACAGGCAGACGAGGCGCTGTACCGCGCCAAGGACGCCGGACGCAACCGCGTGCAAGCCGCGCGGGAGTCAAAGCAAAGTGCCACTTTTTCATCGGAATCGACCGATTCGGTCATAACGCTGTAACAGAAACGCAATAACTTCAGGCACTTACCATTCTGCCGTTGGTAGTCCGCAATGCGCCTGAAGCTGTTGACCAATCTCAATACCCTCCTTCTGGTCGCCGTGTGCGTGGCCCTCGGCGCGACCCTCTGGTGGTCGCAAAAAGCCCTGGAACGCCCCTATCTGTTGATGGAGCGTTACCTGGGCCTGTCCCAGCAGTTTCAAAATGAAGTGGCGCGCAACGTCGAGGATTACCTGGCCAGCGGCGATGCCCTGCGTCTGAGCAGCGCCAGCCAGGCCATCGACAACCTGCAAAAGGAGCTCGGCGAATTACCTCCGTCCCTGGCCGATACCTTGCACCCCAGCCTGTCGAATCTGGAGGAGTTCAGCAAGACGGACCTGCTGGCCGCTGGCAAACTTGCCGGCGATCCACAAGCCCTGCTGTTGCAAGCTGAACGCGAGCTCGGTGCCAGCCTCGATCAGCTCAGCCAGTACGCCAACGGCAACGCGGCGTACCTGACGCCTTTGCTCGCAGCTTCCCAGCATCTGGGCAAGTTGTCTTTGGCCCGGGACAAACTGGTCAGCAGCGGGCGCAGTGAACTGGCCGCCGATGTCGAGCGCGAAGTCGCCAGCATCCGCGTTCAGGCTGAACAATTGAACAGCTTGCCGCTGCTGGGGGTGACTGCCAGCAGTGAATCGAACACCGATGACTTCTCCGCCATGATGGGCCTGGAGAACACCGAGAAAGCCGTCGCCGAAGACGCCGGCGTCAGCCTCAAGCGCGAACTCAACAGCCTGCTCACCCGCTACCCGACTGAACTGGCACGTACGCGCGAACAGATCCAGAAACGCGCCGACCTCGGCGCCGCGACTCACTTGAAAATCACCGCCGTGCAGCAGGCCATCGCCGGGCTGGAACCGGTAGTGCGCGCCCAGCACGGGCAAATCCAGGGCGAAGTGCGGCTGATGCAGGGCGTGATGATCGGGCTGATTCTGCTGATCGCCTTGCTCATCGATACCTTACAGCGACGCCTGGCCCGAACCCTGACCAATCTGGCGCCAGCCCTTTCGATCTGGGCCGAGGGCGACTTCAGTCGCGACATTCAACTGGGTGCGACCAACCGCGAACTGCATGACATTCAAGCTTCGCTCAATCGCTTGCGTGCCTATCTGGTCGACCTGGTGGGGACCATTCGCCTCAATGCCGAGCAAGTCGCCGGCAGCAGCCGGACGCTGGCCGAATTGAGCAATGACCTGCACAGCGGCGCCGAGCATCAGGCCGGCGACACCGCGCTGATCCGCGACTCTCTCGGTGAGCTCGAAGCAACGATTCAACAAGTCGCCGGTGATGCCAGCCAGGCCGCGGACGCCAGTCGTCATGCAGGGCTGGCGGTGGAGCATGGTCAGAAGGTCATCGGCCTGAGCCTCACCGGGCTGCATGCGCTGGTGGGTGAAGTGCAAGGCAACGCGCAGATGATCGAACATCTGGCCGAAGAGTCGGCGACCATCGGCGGCGTGCTGACGGTGATTCGCTCGATTGCCGATCAGACCAACCTGCTGGCGCTGAATGCCGCCATCGAGGCGGCCCGCGCCGGGGAGATGGGCCGGGGATTTGCGGTGGTGGCCGAAGAGGTTCGTTCACTGGCGCAGCGCACCGCCGGTGCCACCGCCGAGATTCAGACACTGATCGCCGGCCTGCAAACCGCCGCGCGACAATCGGTCGAAGGCATGCGCGCCCAGGTCGAACACGCCGAAGCCACGGCCAACCAGGCCCAGGCCGCCGACGGTGCGCTGGATAAAATCGTCGGAGCGATCCAGACCATTTCCGACACCGCCGTGCGCATCGCCGATGTCACTGCCCAGCAGAGCGGCGCAGTCAGCGAAATCCGCGATCACAGTGAGCGGATTCATCAATTGGGTGGGGATAACTTGCTGCGCATCGGCGAGGGGCGGGAGCAAGGAGAGAATTTGCTGGTGCTGGGCGGACGGTTGCATACCGCCGTTCAAGCCTTCCGCGTCTGATAAATCGCCATCGCGGGCATGTTCACCACCCATTCCCCATTCTGCACACCAGCCCATCGTCCGCTATCATGCCCGCACCTCCAATACGCGAGATTGTCATGCGCCGTTTGCTCTGCCTGCTGTTTTTAGTGCTCGCCCTCCCGGCCTCCGCCGCCGGGTTGCTGGACAGTCGCCCCAGTTCCACCCTGGGTTCGATCAACAACAGCGCCGACTTTCTGCCGGTACGCGAAGCCTTTCAGTTGAGCCTGGTAGAAAGTACGCCGCAATCGATCAAGCTGCGTTTCGTCGCCACCGAGGGTTACTACCTCTACCGCCATCGCTTCCAGTTTCGCGCAGATCCGGCCGACGTTGGCCTCGGTGCGGCTCTACTGCCCAAGGGCGAACAAAAGCACGATGAATACTTCGGCGATGTCGAGGTTTACCACGGCATTCTCGATGTAGAGCTGCCACGCACCGATTCCCGCGCCTTTACGCTGGCCGTGACCTATCAGGGCTGCGCCGACAAAGGCCTGTGCTACCCGCCCGAGACCGAGCGCCTGAGTATTGATGGCAGCGGTGCCACGACCACAGCCTGGGGCTGGCGCGAACTGGCGCTGTTCTTCCTCGCAGGCCTCGGCCTGACCTTCACCCCCTGTGTGCTGCCGATGCTGCCGATCCTCTCCGGGGTAGTCCTGCGCGGGCAGATCGGCGGTTTACGTGGTTTCAACCTGTCGCTGGCTTATGTGCTGCCGATGGCCATCTGCTTCGCCCTGTTGGGTGCCTTGATGGGCATGTTCGGCGCACAGCTTAATCTTCAGGCGCGCTTGCAATCGGCCTGGGTGCTGGTGCCGTTCGCGATGTTTTTCGCAGTGTTTGCCTTGGCGATGTTCGGGGTGTTCGAACTGAAACTTCCCTACGCCATCAGCAGCCGCCTGGACCGGATCGCCGGGCGCACCGAAGGTGGCTCACTGTGGGGCGCGGCGGTGCTGGGCGTGGTGTCGAGCCTGCTGGTTTCGCCCTGCGTCTCGGCTCCCCTGGCCGGTGCGCTGCTGTACATCAGCGCCAGCGGCGATGCCTTGGGCGGCGGATTGAAACTGTTCATGCTTGGCCTGGGCATGGGCGCACCGCTGTTGCTGGTGGCGACTGGCGGCGCGGCCTGGTTGCCGAAAAGCGGGCCGTGGCTGATCTACGTGAAAAACGCGATTGGTGTGCTCTTGCTGGGGCTGGCGATCGGTTTGCTCAGCCGAGTATTGCCAGGCCAGATCACTTTACTGTTGATCGGCTTGCTCGCCGGTGGCGTCGGTTTGTTCATGGGCGCGCTGGAGTTTGTCTATAAGCCGCCGAGAAAACGCCTGGGGCAATTGCTGGGGATGTTTCTGCTGTTTTATGCACTGGCCTGTTGGTACGGCGCGTTCAGCGGTCAGTCCGATCCATTCAACCCCATTGGCCAGCCGCGCCTCGTCGCCAGCAGCGAGCAGCAAGCGCCAATCGCCAGCACCTGGCAAACCATCAGCACTCCAGCCGAACTGGATCGCGTCCTCGCCGAAGCCAAATCCTCCGGCACGCCGCTGCTGCTCGACTGGTACGCCGACTGGTGCATCAGTTGCAAAGTCATCGAACACGAAGTGCTCAACGATGCCAACGTCGTCGAACGTCTCAAAGGCTATCGACTGATCCGTTTCGACATCACCGCCAGCAACACCGAACAGCGCGCCCTGCTCGACCGCTACAAGCTGTTCGGCCCTCCGGCGCTGATGTTTTTCGGCAGGGACGGCGTCGAACGCACCGATGTGCGAGTGATCGGCGAGATAAACGCCACGGGCTTCGCCGAACGTGTTGCGAAAGCAAATGACCGGATTTAATCACCCGGTCACATATTTCGCGCAAACATCGGCCATCGTGCTGCCTATTGCATAGAACTGGACAGTCACAAAGTCTTTGCGGCATAGTCGCCGGGTTCTGACAATTGCACACGGATCACAAAGGAGCAGCAGATGGCGACCCTATTGGTTTTGCACGGCCCTAACCTGAACCTGCTCGGCACCCGGGAACCGGGCGTCTATGGTGCAACCACCCTGGCACAAATCAACCAGGACCTGGAACAGCGGGCGCGCAATGCCGGCCACCATTTGCTTTACCTGCAAAGCAACGCCGAGTACGAATTGATTGACCGCATCCACGCTGCTCGCGGCGAAGGTGTGGACTTCATTCTGATCAATCCAGCAGCTTTTACGCATACAAGTGTCGCGTTACGTGACGCGCTGCTGGCGGTGAGCATCCCATTCATCGAAGTGCATTTGTCTAACGTGCATAAACGCGAACCTTTCCGCCATCACTCTTACTTCTCCGATGTAGCGGTGGGAGTGATCTGCGGCCTTGGCGCCAGCGGTTATCGACTGGCCCTGGAGGCCGCACTAGAGCAGCTTGAAAGACAGGCAACGGCTTGAACAACAAGCGTTAAACGCCCCTGACCGACCCTTGGGAGTTGATGATTCATGGATATCCGTAAAGTTAAGAAATTGATCGAATTGCTGGAAGAGTCCGGCATCGACGAGCTTGAGATCAAGGAAGGCGAAGAGTCCGTACGCATCAGCCGTCACAGCAAGACGCCGGCTCAGCAGTACTATGCACCGGCTCCGATGCATGCGCCGGCACCGGCTCCAGTTGCTGCCGCCGCTCCGGTTGCTGCCGCTGCGCCTGCGGCTCCAGCGGCTCCAACGCTGAACGGCAATGTTGCCCGTTCGCCGATGGTCGGCACGTTCTATCGCAAATCTTCGCCGTCCTCGCCATCCTTCGTTGAAGTTGGCCAGACCGTGAAGAAAGGCGACACCCTGTGCATCGTCGAAGCCATGAAGATGATGAACCACATCGAAGCTGAAGCCAGCGGTGTGATCGAATCCATCCTCGTCGAAGACGGCCAGCCGGTTGAGTACGACCAACCGCTGTTCACCATCGTTTGAATCGCGGAGAGCCTTTGATGACTGCGAAGTTGGAAAAAGTTCTGATCGCCAACCGCGGTGAGATCGCCCTGCGGATTCTGCGTGCCTGCAAGGAAATGGGCATCAAGACCGTCGCCGTTTACTCCAAGGCCGACAAAGAGCTGATGCACCTGGGCCTGGCAGACGAATCCGTCTGCATCGGTCCGGCCTCCGCCGCTCACTCCTACCTGCACATTCCGGCCATCATCGCCGCTGCTGAAGTGACCGGCGCTACCGCCATTCACCCAGGCTACGGCTTCCTTGCGGAAAACGCCGACTTTGCCGAACAGGTCGAGAACTCCGGTTTCGCGTTCATTGGCCCGAAAGCCGATACCATCCGCCTGATGGGCGACAAGGTATCGGCCAAGCACGCCATGATCGCCGCTGGCGTTCCAACCGTTCCGGGCTCCGACGGCCCACTGCCTGAAGACGAAGAAACCGCTCTGCGCATTGGTCGCGAAGTCGGTTATCCGGTGATCATCAAAGCCGCTGGCGGCGGTGGTGGTCGTGGCATGCGCGTGGTGCACAAAGAAGAAGACCTGATCTCCTCGGCGAAACTGACCCGCTCCGAAGCGGGCGCAGCGTTCGGCAACCCGATGGTCTATCTGGAAAAATTCCTGACCAACCCACGTCACGTGGAAGTTCAGGTGCTTTCCGACGGTCAGGGCCACGCCATCCATCTGGGCGACCGCGACTGCTCGCTGCAACGTCGTCACCAGAAGGTTCTCGAAGAAGCGCCGGCACCGGGTATCGACGAGAACGCGCGCGAGGAAGTCCTCGCCCGTTGCGTCAAGGCTTGCATCGACATCGGCTACCGTGGCGCCGGCACTTTCGAGTTCCTGTACGAGAACGGCCGCTTCTACTTCATCGAGATGAACACTCGTGTCCAGGTAGAGCACCCGGTATCGGAAATGGTCACCGGCATCGACATCGTCAAGGAGATGCTCAGCATCGCCGCCGGCAACAAGCTGTCGTTCACCCAGGATGACGTGGTCATCCGCGGTCACGCGCTGGAATGCCGGATCAACGCCGAAGACCCGAAAACGTTCATGCCGAGCCCAGGCACGGTCAAGCATTTCCACGCACCAGGCGGCAACGGCGTTCGCGTCGATTCGCACCTGTACAGTGGCTATGCCGTTCCGCCGAACTACGACTCGTTGATCGGCAAGCTGATCACCTACGGCGCAACCCGTGACGAAGCCATGGCGCGCATGCGTAATGCGCTGGACGAGATCGTTGTCGACGGGATCAAGACCAACATCCCGCTGCACCGTGATCTGACCCGTGACGAAGGCTTCTGCAAAGGGGGGGTGAACATTCACTACCTCGAGCACAAGCTGGCTGGCGAGAAGCACTAAGCTTCAGCCGGAACATGACAAGGCCGCCTTCGGGCGGCTTTGTTGTTTCTGGAGATGCCGCCCGGAAACCTTGTGGCGAGGGAGCTTGCTCCCGCTCGGTTGCGCAGCAGCCGCAAGACCATTCATCCGAGTTGTGTCAGACAGAGCCGTATCTGCCATTTTGGGACCGCTTCGCGCTCCAGCGGGAGCAAGCTCCCTCGCCACAGAGACCGACGTCTCCGCTATTGGATGGCAACCCGGTCGTCTTCTGCCGCGCGCTCGCGTAAACTTGCGCGCTTCTCGCAGCCCGCTAGGCTGCAATCTATATTTTTCAAAGGTGCCCGCCATGCCTTGGCTGCAAGTCCGTCTCGCCATCAGCCCAGAACAAGCCGAAACCTACGAAGACGCTTTCCTTGAAGTGGGCGCCGTATCGGTGACCTTCATGGACGCCGAAGATCAGCCGATCTTCGAGCCGGAACTCAACACCACCCCGCTGTGGTCGCACACACACCTGCTGGCCTTGTTCGAAGGCGGCACTGACGCCGCCAGCGTGCTGGCCCACCTGGAGTTGCTGACCGGCAGCCCGCTGCCCGAGCATCACAGCGAAGTGATCGAAGACCAGGACTGGGAACGCAGCTGGATGGATGGCTTCCAGCCGATGCGCTTCGGCCAGCGCCTGTGGATTGTCCCGAGCTGGCACGCCGCCCCTGAGCCTGACGCGGTGAACCTGCTGCTGGACCCGGGCCTGGCGTTCGGCACCGGCACTCACCCGACCACCGCGCTGTGCCTGGAATGGCTCGATGGCCAGGACCTGAAAGACTGCAACGTGCTGGATTTCGGCTGCGGCTCGGGGATTCTGGCGATTGCCGCCCTGTTGCTGGGCGCCAAACAAGCCGTCGGCACCGATATCGATGTGCAAGCCCTGGAGGCCTCCCGCGACAACGCCGGACGCAACAACATTGCCGACGAGCTGTTCCCGCTCTATCTGCCGGAAGATTTGCCGCAGGTTCAAGCCGACGTACTGGTCGCCAATATCCTCGCCGGCCCGCTGGTTTCCCTGGCGCAGCAACTGTCCAGCCTGGTCAAGCCCGGCGGTCGCCTGGCACTGTCGGGCATCCTCGCCGAACAGGGCGAAGAGGTTGCCGCTGCCTATGCCCGGGACTTCGATCTGGATCCGATCGCCAATCGCGACGGCTGGGTACGCATCACTGGCCGTCGGCGCTAGAATGAGCGCCTGCATAAACCGGATTGCCGCATGACCGATAGCTTCGTCACCCAATGCCCGCATTGCCAAACCAGCTTCCGCGTCAGCCACGCTCAGTTGAGCGTGGCCCGTGGGGTGGTTCGTTGCGGCTCGTGCTTGCAGGTGTTCAACGCCGCCAGGCAGTTGCTTGAGCAACGGGCCGGCAAGGAAGCGGTAAAACCGGCTGCATCGGCGCCCGTAGAACCGCCCGTGCAGCGGGCCATCAGCCAAAAGCAATGGACCGCGGCCGAGATGGACCTGGACAGCCTGGACCTGGACGAAGAGCTCGCCCGGCTCGAACAGCGGGAAATCCAGCCGACGACGGAGTTCGGTCACCCCCGCGAAGACAGCCTCAGTGCTCGTCGCGACAGCACCGAACACGACGAAGCCCCTTGGCCCGACAGTCTCTTCAGTGAGTCGGCCGCCGATCGTGCGCAAGCCGCCGACGCGCAGACGCCATCACCGATGGTCGAACCGACGATCGAGCCAAGCAAACACTCGCGCACCGAGCCTTCGCTGTCCATGGAGCCCGTGCCGCTGGACGATGAGCCCGAGATACAGCAGCTGCGCCTGCACGACCCGCTCGACGCCCCGATCCCTTTTGGCAGCCTGTCGGCGAAAACCGATGACGACGAGATCGACGATGACCTGCCCTCCGTCGAGCCCCTGCGCAAGCGACGCGAACGCAGCGAACCGGCCATGCGCGCTGAAGTGCTGCAGGACCTGACCGACGACCCGCTGCAACTGGATTGGCAAAAACGCCGCTCCCCCTGGGGTCGGCGCTTTTTCTGGCTGCTGCTGATCCTGCTCGGCGCCGCCGGCCTCGTTGGCCAGTACGTCGCCTACCACTTCGACGAACTGGCGCGCCAGGACCAGTATCGTCCGTGGTTCCAGCAACTCTGCCCGCACATCGGTTGCACAGTGCCGTCCAAGGTCGACATCGCGAAAGTCAAAAGCAGCAATCTGGTGGTCCGCAGCCACCCGGACTTCAACGGGGCGCTGGTGGTCGATGCCATCATTTATAACCGTGCGCCCTTCTCCCAGCCGTTCCCGCTGCTGGAGCTGCGCTTTGCCGACCTCAACGGCCACCTGATCGCCAGTCGTCGCTTCAAGCCCGGCGAGTACCTCAACGGCGATCTCGAAGGCCTGGCCGAAATGCCGCCGCAAACGCCGATCCACATCGCGCTGGACATTCTCGACCCAGGCCCCAAAGCGGTGAACTACAGCCTGAGCTTCCATTCGCCCGAGTGAAACACTCAAGCGTTGCAGGCTTGACGGCGGTTTCCTGACTTTGACCGTTCAAACCAAACCGCTGGCGATAACGAATTAGTTGTTCAGATTTTGTTCAATTCAGCCTTTATCCAGTCATCGAGAGCGGGTATCATGCCAACCCTTTTTCGAACTCTCATGATCCGGCCCCACAACAGGGAAGTCCTATGTCGGCGGTACGCATCGGTCCATATACATTGCACAACGGCTTGATCCTCGCCCCCATGGCGGGCGTCACCGACCAGCCCTTTCGTCAGCTGTGCAAACGATTGGGCGCTGGACTTGTAGTCTCGGAAATGGTCACCAGCGACATGAGCTTGTGGAACACCCGCAAATCGCGGATGCGCATGATCCACGAAGGCGATCCCGAGCCCCGCTCGGTACAGATCGCCGGCGGAGATGCGCAGATGCTGGCGGATGCGGCCCGGGCCAACGTCGAACTGGGTGCACAGATTATTGACATCAACATGGGCTGTCCGGCGAAGAAGGTCTGCAACAAGGCTGCCGGCTCCGCACTGTTGAAAGATGAAGCATTGGTGACCGAGATCCTGCAGGCCGTGGTGGCTGCGGTCGATGTGCCGGTCACCCTGAAGATCCGCACCGGCTGGGACCGGGCGAACAAGAACGGTCTGACGGTGGCGAAGATCGCCGAACAGGCAGGCATCACGGCGTTGGCCGTACATGGCCGCACGCGTGCCGACCTGTACACCGGGGAAGCTGAGTACGACACCATTACCGCGATCAAGCAGGCGGTGTCGATTCCGGTCTTCGCCAATGGCGATATCGATTCGCCCGAGAAAGCCCGGTACGTGCTCGACGCGACCGGTGCCGATGGCCTGTTGGTGGGTCGGGCTGCCCAGGGGCAGCCATGGATTTTTCGTGAGATCGACCATTATCTGCGTACCGGCGAAAAACTCCCGGCACCGGAACTGATCGAGGTGGAATGTATTCTGCTTGAGCATCTGGCCGCGCTGCATGCCTTCTATGGCGACGTCATGGGCGTGCGCATAGCTCGCAAGCATGTGGGCTGGTATCTCGCAACCTTGCCGGGCGCCAGGGAGTTTCGCGCCCACTTCAATCGTTTGGAAGATACGGAAGCACAATGCGCCTACGTTCGAGGCTTCTTCGCCGAACGTTACAAGAGCCTGACAGGGGACGGAGAAGGGGTGGCCGCATGACGATGATGACCGAGACTTTAGTGAGTGGAACAACACCCGTGAGCGACAACGTGAATTTGAAACAGCACCTCAATACACCGAGCGAAGAAGGTCAGACCCTTCGCGGGAGTGTCGAGAAGGCGCTGCACAATTATTTCGCCCACCTTGAGGGCGCTGCCGTCACGGATGTGTACAACCTGGTGCTCTCCGAAGTCGAGGCCCCCCTGCTCGAATGCGTGATGAACTACGTCAAGGGCAACCAGACCAAGGCCAGTGAGCTGCTCGGACTGAACCGGGGCACCCTGCGCAAGAAACTCAAGCAGTACGATTTGCTGTAAGCATTCAATCAAACCAGAAAGGCGCCCACGTAAAACCGGTCGCCTTTTTTGCTGACTCCTTTGCTTTTGATGGAAATTGAGATGACCGACCAGACTACCCGCCTGCCGATCCGCCGCGCCTTGATCAGCGTTTCCGACAAGACCGGGATCCTTGAATTCGCCAAAGAGCTCGAAGCCCTGGGCGTAGAGATCCTCTCCACCGGCGGGACGTTCAAGCTGCTGCGCGACAATGGTGTTGCCGCAGTGGAAGTCGCGGATTACACCGGTTTCGCAGAAATGATGGACGGCCGGGTGAAAACCCTGCACCCGAAAATCCACGGCGGGATCCTTGGTCGTCGCGGTATCGACGACGCCATCATGAGCGAGCACGGCATCAAGCCGATCGATCTGGTAGCGGTCAACCTGTACCCGTTCGAAGCCACCATCAACAAGCCAGGCTGCGACCTGCCGACTGCCATCGAGAACATCGACATCGGCGGCCCGACCATGGTCCGTTCGGCGGCAAAAAACCACAAAGACGTGGCCATCGTGGTGAATGCCAGCGATTACGCCAACGTTCTGGAAAGCCTCAAGGCCGGCGGCCTGACCTACGCTCAGCGTTTCGACCTGATGCTCAAGGCCTTCGAACACACCGCCGCCTACGACGGCATGATCGCCAACTACATGGGCACCGTGAACCAGGCGGCTGAAACCCTCTCGACCTCCGGCCGCAGCGAATTCCCGCGCACCTTCAACAGCCAGTTCATCAAGGCTCAGGAAATGCGCTACGGCGAGAACCCGCACCAGAGCGCGGCGTTCTACGTTGAAGCCAAGCCTGCCGAAGTCGGCATCGCCACCGCGACCCAACTGCAAGGCAAAGAGCTGTCGTACAACAACGTGGCCGACACCGACGCCGCGCTGGAATGCGTGAAGAGCTTCGTCAAGCCGGCCTGCGTGATCGTCAAGCACGCCAACCCGTGCGGCGTGGCCGTGAGCCCGGACGCCGAAGGCGGCATCCGTCAAGCCTACGAGCTGGCCTACGCCACCGACACCGAGTCGGCGTTCGGCGGCATCATCGCGTTCAACCGCGAGCTGGATGCTGAAACCGCCAAGGCCATCGTCGAGCGTCAGTTCGTCGAAGTGATCATCGCCCCATCCGTCAGCACAGAAGCCCGCGACATCGTGGCCGCCAAAGCCAACGTACGCCTGCTGGCCTGCGGCGAGTGGTCGGCTGACCGCGTTCCAGCCTGGGACTACAAACGCGTCAACGGCGGTTTGCTGGTACAGAGCCGCGACATCGGCATGATCGGCAGCGAAGACCTGAAAGTGGTGACCAAGCGCGCGCCAACCGAGCAGGAAATCAACGACCTGATCTTCGCCTGGAAAGTCGCCAAGTACGTCAAGTCCAACGCCATCGTCTACGCCAAGAACCGTCAGACCATCGGTGTCGGCGCCGGCCAGATGAGCCGCGTGAACTCCGCGCGTATCGCCGCGATCAAGGCTGAACATGCCGGCTTGCAAGTGCAGGGCGCGGTCATGGCGTCGGATGCGTTCTTCCCGTTCCGCGACGGCATCGACAACGCAGCCAAGGTCGGTATCACTGCGGTGATCCAGCCAGGTGGCTCGATGCGTGATAACGAAGTGATTGCGGCAGCTGATGAAGCCGGCATCGCCATGGTCTTCACCGGCATGCGCCACTTCCGTCACTAATAAGACAACGGCCGCACTGAACCCGGTACCTGCTGCGTTGGAGCCGACCTCAATGATGCTCATTGCCAAAAGGCAACTCCGCTCATCGAGGTCGACTCCGCCTTGCATCTACCGGCTTCATTGCGACCTCCTACGGCGTGAAGCGCTTTAGGTTCCAAAACAGAATTAGCGTCATCCGAGGTTTTTGAAATGAATGTTTTGATCATTGGCAGCGGTGGCCGTGAACACGCCCTGGCCTGGAAAGTGGCTCAGGATCCGCGCGTGCAGAAAGTGTTCGTTGCCCCGGGCAACGCAGGCACCGCCATTGAAGCCAAGTGCGAGAACGTCGCCATCGACGTGCTGGCCCTCGAGCAGCTTGCAGATTTCGCGGAGAAAAACGTTTCCCTCACCATCGTCGGCCCGGAAGTGCCGCTGGTTGCAGGCGTTGTCGACCTGTTCCGCTCCCGTGGCCTGGATTGCTTCGGCCCGACCGCAGGTGCCGCGCAACTGGAAGGTTCGAAAGCCTTCACCAAGGATTTCCTGGCGCGTCACAAGATCCCGACCGCCGACTACCAGAACTTCACCGAGATCGAGCCGGCCCTGGCTTATCTGCGTGAAAAAGGCGCACCGATCGTGATCAAGGCCGATGGCCTGGCCGCCGGCAAAGGCGTGATCGTGGCCATGACATTGGCTGAAGCTGAAGACGCGGTGCGCGACATGCTCGCTGGCAACGCGTTTGGCGATGCCGGCTCCCGCGTGGTCATCGAGGAGTTCCTGGACGGCGAAGAAGCCAGCTTCATCGTCATGGTCGACGGCAAGAACGTGCTGCCGATGGCCACCAGCCAGGACCACAAACGCGTCGGCGACGGCGACACCGGTCCGAACACCGGCGGCATGGGCGCCTACTCCCCGGCACCGGTCGTCACCGCCGAAGTCCATCAGCGGGTCATGGACCTGGTGATCTGGCCAACCGTGCGCGGCATGGCCGAGGAAGGCAATGTTTACACCGGTTTCCTCTATGCCGGCTTGATGATCGACAAGGCTGGTAACCCAAAAGTTATCGAGTTCAACTGCCGTTTCGGCGATCCTGAGACCCAACCGGTGATGCTGCGTTTGCAGTCGAGCCTGGTGTTGCTGGTCGAAGCGGCCCTGGCGCAAGCGCTGGACAAGGTCGAAGCACAGTGGGATCCACGTCCGAGCGTCGGTATCGTATTGGCCGCTGGCGGTTACCCGGGTGACTACGCCAAAGGCGTTGCCATCAACGGTCTGGATGCAGCCGCGGCACTGGAAGGCAAAGTCTTCCACGCTGGCACTGCACTCAAGGACGGTCAGGTGGTGACGGCCGGTGGTCGGGTACTGTGCGCAACCGCCATGGGCACCAGCGTCGACACAGCCCAGCAGCAGGCTTACAAACTGGCGGCTAAAATCGACTGGGAAGGCTGCTTCTATCGTAAGGACATTGGCTACCGTGCCATTGCCCGCGAGCGTGGCGAAAATCAGGAATAAGCCATCCATTCGGCCAGGCAAGGGCTTGCAGCCCTTGCCGGACTATTCCGGCGCCGCGCATAGTTATATTCTGGCATCAACCTACGAAGGGATTTCGCCGTGCGCTGGCTCAGGATTGCCATAGGCTTCACCGTCACTCTGCTGACCTTGCTCTGCATGCTCCCGGCCCAGGCCTCGCAAGGCAGTGGCTGGGCGGTATTGCTCGACGAACAGGGCGATCTGCAGCTGAGCGACATCCGCTCCGGCCGCTACACCAATCAATTCAGCCCCGTTGAACTCGACCGCCTCACCGCAGCCGGGCCTGACGGTGCGCTGTGGCTGCGTTTCAGGCTGGCACCCGGCAAACACGAACAGTTGCTGAGGGTGTTCGCTCCCGACCTGTCGCACCTCAATCTGTATGTGCTCGATGGCGACCAGCTGATCGATCAATTGAATACCGGCACCGGGCAGCCTCAGGCTGAGCGCCCCCTGCCCGGCAACGACTTCATGTTGCCGCTGCCGCAAAGCGACAAAACCCTCGACGTCTATATGCGACTGGTCTCCGAACACCAGTTTCGGCCTTACATCACCCTGCAATCGGCGGTCATGAGCGCAGCCACTCAGAACCAGACGTTGATCTACGGTCTGCTCTTTGGCTGTCTCGGGATGCTGATCCTGCATAACCTGACCCGCTACACCTACACCCGCTCGCGCAGCAGCCTCTGGCTGGCAGCGTGCGAAGGGTTGTTGCTGCTCAGCTTGGTGCTGCTGCTGAACCTGGCCCGACCATGGTTGCCGAACTGGTCCGTCGTACAAACACCCGGTGCCTATCTTGCCTTGCTGCTGACCGCACCTTGCGGCCTGATGTTCGCCTACCGTTTTTTCGCCCCGCTCGGCCCGCACCCGCTGAACAAGCTGCTGCTGGGGGACATCCTGTTCATCGTGGCCTGCGGCCTGCTGCTGTTGTTCGTCAACACCCTGCCGCTGAACCTGATCACGTACGCACTGGTTGCCCTGGCCGGCCTGAGCATGTTGTTCGTCAGCGCCCATCACTGGCAAAAAGGTTATCGCCCGGCTCGCCTGTTCGTGGCGGCCATGGTGGTGTTCAACCTTGGCACGTTGATTATCCTGCCGGCGCTGCAGGGGCTGACCCTTGTCGCCCCGCAAGGCCTGATCATCACCCTGCTGGTGTTTATCTGTATCAGTGGCCTGTTGATGAGTGTGGCCCTGGGCGAGCGACAGCGTAGCATCACCGAAGACCGTTTCAGCGTCAGTCGCGACCTGGCTGCCAGCAATGCCGAAATAAACGCCAAAGCTGAATTCCTGGCGAAAATCAGCCACGAAATCCGCACCCCGATGAATGGTGTGCTGGGCATGACCGAACTGCTGCTGGGCACACCGCTGTCGGTCAAGCAGCGCGACTATGTGCAAACCATCCATAGCGCCGGCAACGAACTGCTGACACTGATCAACGAAATTCTCGACATCTCCAAGCTCGAGTCCGGACAGATCGAGCTGGACGATGTGCAGTTCGACCTCAATGCCCTGATCGAAGACTGCCTGAGCATCTTCCGCGCCAAGGCCGAACAACAGAACATCGAGCTGATCAGCTTTATCCAGCCACAGGTACCGCGCGTCATCAGCGGCGATCCGACGCGCCTGCGCCAGACCCTGCTGAGCCTGCTGGAAAACGCCCTGAAGAAAACCGACGAAGGCGAGATTCTGATCGTTGTCGCCCTGGATGAACGCAGCGCCAAACCGCGGCTGCGCATCGCCGTGCAGGACAGCGGCCAGCCGATGGAGGCTGAAGAGCGCGACGCACTGATGCACGCCGAGCTGCACAGCAAGCATTTCCTCTCGGCCACCAGCCTGGGGGGCAATCTGGGGCTGGTGATTGCCCGTCAGCTGATCCGTTTGATGCAGGGCGAATTCGGCATCAAGAGCGGCGCCAACCAAGGCAGCACATTGTGGCTGACCCTGCCACTGGACCCGGACCGTCTCGAGCATCCGACCTCGGACCTGGACAGTCCGTTGCAAGGCGCACGCGTACTGGTCGTGGACGACAACGACACCTGTCGCAAGGTGCTGGTGCAGCAGTGCAGCGCCTGGGGCCTGAACGTCAGCGCCGTACCGTCCGGCAAGGAGGCCCTGGCGCTGCTGCGCACCAAGGCCCACCTGCGCGATTATTTCGACGTGGTCCTGCTGGACCAGAACATGCCCGGTATGACCGGCATGCAACTGGCCGCCAAGATCAAGGAAGACCCGAGCCTGAACCACGACATTCTGCTGATCATGCTCACCGGCATCAGCAACGCGCCGAGCAAGATCATCGCGCGCAACTCCGGGATCAAGCGCATCCTCGCCAAGCCAGTGGCCGGCTACACCCTCAAGACCACCCTGGCGGACGAACTGAACCAGCGCAACAACGGCCCGGCGACCTCGCAGCACCTGCCCACCGGCCCTACCCTTCCGGTCAAGGTGCCCAGCGACTTCCGCATCCTGGTGGCCGAAGACAACAGCATCTCGACCAAGGTCATCCGCGGCATGCTGGGCAAGCTCAACCTGCAACCGGATACCGCCAGCAATGGCGAAGAAGCCTTGGTGGCAATGAAGGCCCAGCGTTACGACCTGGTGCTGATGGACTGCGAAATGCCAATCCTTGACGGCTTCTCCGCCACCCAGCAATTGCGTGCCTGGGAAGTCGGCAACCAGCGGATTCGCACCCCCGTGGTGGCGTTGACCGCGCACATCCTCGCCGAGCACAAAGAGCGCGCGCGTCAGGCCGGCATGGACGGGCACATGGCCAAACCGGTCGAGCTGTCGCAGTTGCGCGACCTGATCGAGCATTGGGTTGCCCAGCGCGATCATCAGAATCGTACGGCTTCGACGTTCTGAGCAATCTCCCGTCGCGCGCCGACAACTTTCTAAACCGGCTGATAGACTCCGCTCCAACAATCTCCTGCCGCGAGCCGACATTATGCTCCACGTGTTATTCAGCGTTTATCTGAAGATGCTGGTGCTCTACAGCCCGTTCTTCGTGTTGTCCTGTTTCATCAGTCTGAGCCGCGGTTATTCGCGCAAGGAACAACGTCGCCTGGCCTGGAAAGTGGCAATTGCCACACTGGTTTCCAGCGTCTTGCTGTACCTGTTCGGGAGGGTGATATTTGACGTGTTCGGCATTACCGTGGATGCATTTCGCATCGGCGCCGGCAGCGTGCTATTCATCTCGGCGCTGGGCATGGCCCAGGGTAAGTCGGTGGTGCAAACCGACAACGTGCAGCAAGACGTGACCATCGTCCCGCTGACCATCCCCCTGACCGTCGGCCCGGGCACCATCGGTGCGCTGTTGGTGATGGGTGTCAGCCAACCGCACTGGGACGACAAACTCACCGCGATCCTCAGCATTGCCCTGGCCAGTTTCACGGTGGGGGTGGTGCTTTACTTGTCGAACCGTATCGAGCGGATTCTTGGCGATCAGGGCCTGCAAATCGTCAGTCGCTTGATGGGACTTTTTGTCTGTGCGCTGGCAGCACAGATCATCTTTACCGGCGTAAAAGGCTATCTGGTGCCCTGATAGGCGAACAACTCCGTCATCCCGTGAACGTGGTGATCGCCACACCGACCCCATCATGTCAAAGGCCGCGAACGGAATCGTTCGCGGCCTTTTTTCATGAACCCGGCGCCAGTCGCTGCTTATCCTGCGACTGCCGGCTCCGCCAACAACTCCTGCAGCGTTGCACTGCCGTTTTTTTCTTTCCTGTCGCGCAACCGCGCCACGAACATCGATACCGGATGGGATTGCAGCTTTTCAAACGCTAGGAATACATCACCGCGCAATGCCGGGTCGACGGAACACACATCACGGAAGATCAGACTGTGCTCACTGTCCGGGTCAACGATGACCAGATGTTCCTGAACAATCTCGAACAGCAATCTTTGCGGATCATCGAAGGCCCAGATCAATTTGCCTGGAATGGCCGGCACTTCACCCAGTGCGTGCCGGCAGTCGACGATGACTGAGTCGAGCCTCAGCCAGACAGCCTTCGTCAGGTGATAAGTCACGGCACCCTGCCCCAATCGCAGAATCAACGTATTGACGTCATCGGGAATCAGCGGCAGGAGATCACCCAGGGTCTTTTCTCCTTCGACAACCAGCACTTCGGCGTTGCGCTGGACATAATCGAACGGCCCGATGCTTCGCCTGTCCGGATACACACGCACCCGTCCTTCCCGGGCCTCATGCAGCAACACATTGACCCGGCCTTGAGTGCCCAGCAGCGAATAATCTGCGGGCAGATCCTTACCGGTAATCCGGATCAACCGGGCGCTTTGGACGGCATACCACTGCAAGCTGCCGGGTTCGGACTCCACAGATACAAATTCGGCATGTTCCGTCGTTTCCAGTAACGCCTGGAGACTTTCGATCAAGTGTTCGCCATGGGCGCTCACCCAGTCGTGGCTGACGCCAGTGATGATCTCCACCTCTTGATGGCGGAGTTCGAGCAGTACGCCGTCAACGGTTGTCCCACGCAAGCCGGCGCCCTCGATGGTCACGTCGGCAAAACGCCAATCCGCCCACTCTGGTTGATGAGCCGGCAACCTGTCGCCCAGTAACAATCGCGAGCCCGTGCCGAATGCCTGATCAAGTTGCTGCGGATCGATGAACGTCTGATTCCAGATTTCACCGCTGGACAGATCGAACAGCCAGACCGCCTGATTGTCCGGGGTAACGCCAAGCAGGCGAATTTCCTTGTCGAGTCCCGGATCGCACAGCACCAGGCGGTTACTCACATACCAGGCACCCACGTTGCCGTTATCGGCGAAATTGCGCAGGCCGACAATGGCAATATTTTTGCCTGGGTAACGCTCGGCAATCGGCTCCAGCGCCTGCCACCACTGGGCGCGGCCGTTGAGCCACTGCTCGCTCAGGCCGCCCAGCTGCACCTCGCCTTGCGCGGTCAGGTTGAAAAACAGCCCCTCCTCATCGAGTGCCACATAGCCGCTCTCGACGGCCACGACCTGCTTGAGCCCGGCGGGCTGCACCCATTGGTGGGTCCATTGCCCCTTGCCCTCTGTCACGGTCCGTTGCAGTCGGCAAAGGGTCTGGGCGAGCCGGTCGTAAATGAAGAATATGTCGCTGTCGTCGGCCATCGGCAACAGCATCAGATCGTTCAGGTGCTTGATCGAATCGGCCCAGCCACGCGTGTGTTGAGGTCGGGGCAGCGGATGAATGAGCAACTGATCGCGACTGCGAACCCACGCCATGTCTCGCCGATCCGGGTCAAACTTCCAACAGATCGAAACGTAAGGCGCCGGCTGCCAGTCGACCGTTGTGAAACCGTCCCGCTCAGGAACAGGATTGAAAGACACATACTTGCCGAACACCGATGACCAGTCGGCCAGCGTTTCGCTGGCAAACACCAACGCCTGCAGTTCCCGCGCCATATCGTGAGTCACGGAACTCAACAGCAATCGACCTTCATGAATCAGGTAACGGTACTGCCTGGCGGCCTGATTGCCCGTGACGTACTCCTGCACGACATGAATCACACCATGAGCATCCGCTTCGATACTGCGAATGGAGCCTTTGCTGTCCTCTAGCAGTAAGCGATAGCGATTCTTGAGCAAGCCTGTGGCGGCATCGACTTGCCAGATCTGGTGGCCCTCCGGTTGGTAGAAATAAGCAGAACCCTCGACCACCATCGACAGCTGCGCCTCGTCGGCCTCAAGGACGGTCTCGTTGCGGATATACAGGAAACGATCTTCAGCGCAGTCATACCAGGCATTGGTGTAACGGGGCTCGTCCGGCGCCTCGTACGGAATCAGGTAACGATGGATCTGCGTGTACGGCAATACCAGTCGATGCTCCTGCGCGAGGCCTTTGTAGTGCGCCAGCAATGCCTGTTCATCGAGTCCTTCAGGCGCTGTCTGCTGGAGAATGTCCAATTGGCGTTTGCCAGGGTCAACGCTGAACGACTGTTTATCCGCCACCTGGATCAGCACCTCATGACGACCTTTGCCGGAAATTTTCACATGGACAGTACCGATGTACAGTTCGCCGTAAGGCTCGATGCGGATGTCACTTTCACTCGCCCAGCTTGCCTGCAACACCCAGCGGCATTGCTTCAGGCTTGGAGAGACAAGACGGATACTTGCACCGGGATTGAGCATCAATGAACAGCTCCCCCCCGCGCCTGTCAGCTCATACGACAGCTTGCCGTGCCAGGCATCCGGCAAAACGGGGACCACCAGTGAACGATCCACCGCATCCAGTTGCACCTCGATGACTGTTTCGCGATACACCGGATTCAGGCGGTGGAGGATGTAATGCGACGGAAAGGAATAGAACGTAAACAGAAATAGCCGCTGACCATCCGCTTGCTTTTTTTCAAGGCGCCGGGCCGTGTCAAAACCAGGGTCGTGAAATGCGGAGGCGAACGGCAGCGCCTTGTACTCATAGCCGTAAAAGGTTTGCGGTGTGCATGGCAGCACAATGGCTTGCCCTGTGGGCGGTGCAAATTCTTTTTGACCGGGCAGGTTCAATTCCTGGCGGATATTGATCGCTCGCGTGTAATCAACATCGAAACCCGGCACTCCAAAGTGGTCGTGCAGTGGAAACAGCTTCGGGCTGTCGAGCAGCAACTTGCCAGCACCCAGATCTATGCGCTGGACGATCAGCGAAGGCCGCACGACCCAGGCGCCAACGGTGTGATCGAACCGGTAGCCGTGCGAGCGATACCCCCGATCCATGTCGTCGAAGAACTTGCCGACCTCCTCGGCGTCTCGCAAGATGCTGGCAAACCCTTGGGCCAGTGCAGCAACACCAATGGCCAGGCCACCAAGAATCACCCCGGCGCCACCGAGCACCGCAGCGGCGGTCGATGCGCCGGCCAGTCCTGCACCGATACCACCTGCCGTGAGCGCCAGGCTGGCGGTATCGAATGTCAATTGGGTACCGAACTGGGCCTTCTCGACTTCGTTTTGCGCCGTCGACAACTGATAAATATCAAAGCCGACATTGGCCAGCCCCAATACGGCGCCGACGCCTTCACCGGCTGCATGCCCCAAAGCTTCGCCGACGACCGGAGCGCAAGTACGAGCGATGATTTTCTCTTCTCTCAACGCGGTGCGAACCAACTGCACCAGGCCAACCACATCCACGACAGTGCCATGCACCAACTGGGCATAGTTGACGTAAGCGTGCAGGCGCACGGCGGTGGTCAATGTCCGGCCCTCCCCTTCCCGTCCACGCAACGCGTTCATCAACGCCTGAATGGCGAACCCTGCGTTGAGGGTGTGAACACTGCCGATCTCGGTCGGATCCACGACACCGCCCGTCTCGACCGGTTTACGCGCCAGGGTCGAAAACTGTTCCGACAGCCAATTCTTGATCCGCAACAGACGGTGATCGCCGCTGATCACCTGAACCTCGTGTTCCGGGTCTGACGGATTGATCAGACTCACCCGATATTTACCCTCGGGCGTAATTTCCAGCGTTTCGAACAACGGCACCAGCGGCGTTACCGACGCATGCAACTCCTGCAAACCGACGCTGGCGTGTGCGATCTGCTGTCCCCACCAGTGGCTATCGAGCTCCAGCAAACTGCTGCCCAGATGCCAATTGTTGACCAGCGATTGCCCACGGGCACTGTTCAGGCGCTGGCGAATCGGACGCAGCGGTGCTCCCGGCAACGGTTCGGACTTCAGTAGCTGCTCCACGGCAAATCCGGCAGACAGCTTCAAGTCAGACACCTTTTCCCCATGCAGGTCAATCAGGTCAAACTCCGGCCGGGCTTGCGAACCATAGGCCGCGTAATGCCGTGCCATGCCTTGCTTCAGAAAAAAGTATTCCAGCGCCCGCTTGAACATGGCCGGTTGTTCGAATTCGAACAACGCGAAGTTGGGGTCGTAAAAATGATAAGTGGTGTGATCGCCCTCTACGGTCTTGGCCACCAGCATCGAATGATTGTCGGAGTTAAGCATCAGTGCGCGGCTGCCTTCATGTTGCTCGAGAGCGGCAGTGACCTGATCCAGGTCCGCGCGGTCAAGCGGTGCCCCTACATCGTTCAATTGCACATCCCGCAGCTCTTCCAGCGCTTGAAGGAAGGTTGCCGAATCAGCTTGCTCGGGATCGATGGCGGACAGATAGAAACGTTCACGCAACTGCCGAGAGGCCACGTCGTCCTGCAGCAGTGCCGCGCTCATCACCAGGGCCAACGGGTAGCACCGGCCGCCAACCGCCTCGCCACCGCTGCGCAGTAGCAGATCCTGGGGAACCAGTTTGATGCTGCTGGCTTCGATCTCGTCGAGTATCTGCCCCACCTTCTCGACGATCTGCATGCGATGTTCAAGGGTCGCCACTTGCTGGATTTGCGCCACATGGCGCCCCCACTGGCCCGCCGTCCGCGCCTGTGTCAATGCAGCCTTTTTCAGTTCAAGTGCGCTGCCGGCCGCCCTCGGCGCCGGTTCTGAATCACTGTTCAGACTGGCGATGAATCCCGGTGCCTCGCGCTTGTACAGTTGCCGCTCAATGACGGCGTAACGGCCTGAAGCGCCCTGCCCGACCATGCTGTTGGCCAGATTGTCCAGCTCACCGGTGAACTCCACAAAGCGTTGGTTATGCAGTGAGTCCATCCCCAACAACACCCCCAGCGACAGCCTCTGCAAGGGGGTCGTCTCGACGAAGTGACGGGTGCCATTGGCGATGTCGCTCAGCACTTCATCGACACCCGGGTTGTGGCTTTTCCCATCGTTCAGGAAAGCAGGGGCTTGCGATTCGAGGGGCTGATTACGAATGGCCTGGCGATCATCAAAACTCAGCGGCAGTGGATCTTCGAAGCGGATAGCGCCAGTGTGTCCCCGACTCATCGCCGCCATGAACGGCTCGCCCAGCCCTTCGACCAAACGCTCCAGCACGTGGGTCAGCAGCACCGGCCGCTCTTCGATCACCGGCCAGCCCTGCTCGAACTCAATCGTCGGGCCTTTGAGCAATTGCGCGATATCGCCGCTGTAACGGGTCTTGTATTGGCCTTCCTGCCAGCGTTTCTGCTCATTACTGACCCATTTATCAGGGTCGGTTTCATTGTCCTTCCAGGAATGGTCCAGTTCTTCTTCGGTCGCGCGGTTGACCGACGTGTAGCGCGCAATGGCGGCCTCCTTGCGCACGGCCTCAGCCACCGAGGGGGTAAAGTGGGCTCTTGCGTAATCGGCCATGCCATCACGCACGGCTCCAGGGCCGGTCAGGTAGATAGTCCCTTCGCTCTGAAGCCGAATGCCGTCGCGAAAGTAGGTCGCAATGGCATCGATCAGAAACCCTGCAAATATTTCCTCTTCCATCGACAGCTCAATCAGCGGCCCATACGTTCCTTCCACCACTTCCTGCACCAGCGGTGCCATGGCATCAACATCGCTCAAAGCAACGCCTCGTCGGGCGGCCAACCGGTTCGAAGCCTCAATCACCTCATAGTTGAACCGGAAACGCTCGAGCACGGTTTGCAGAATCGTCGAGCGGGGATGCGCCATCAGAAATGCATTCGTTATCGAACTGCCTTCCGACGCCGCTCGCAGCATAAAGGGTCGGGCCAACCGATCTGCCGGTGGCTGAAATACCTCACTCAGGCCCGGCCGGCTTTTTACAAAAGCCTCCAGTGCCGGCAAATGCTCAGGGGGAATCGTCTCGATGTAACTGGAGGATGCCCGACGCCCAGGCATCCATTCAGGATTGTCATTGAGCAATAACTGCAAAATCCCCAAATGCGCATCGGAACCCAAACCGTGGATATCGACTCCGCCCAGCGTTCTCGATAACGGCGGCAGGTTATCCACATCGGCATAGATGCCACCTTCGCCAAACAGAACTTCAACACGCACCACATCGGACGCCGCCGCCAGATTGCCGCGTAATCGCATTTCCTGTTCGTAGATGCCCTGTAATTGCAACGGCACCTCGGCCGCATCAAGATCGCGCAATTGGAAACCGTTCATGTCCTGCACACTGCGGTGATTGCTTTCCTTCAACGCTTGCAGCTTCGCCGCATCCTGGCCGTAGGCCCGAGTCAGCAAATCCATCCGTGCCTCATCGGCTGATTCACCGTTTGCCACTGCCGCATTGATGTGTGCGTACATCTGTTGCTTCAGAACAATAGCGCGCTCCTCGTACAGGGTTGCCAGTTCATCTTCGGAGATACTTTTGTCTGCGACCTGCGTCAGGGCATGCGCCTTGGCGGCGTCGACAATCAGTTTGTTGGTTTGATATGCCAGCAGCGCATCACTGTCATACCAGAGATTGAGGGTGTAGCCATGCTCGGCCAACACCTGTTTCCATAGGTTGAGGTAATCGCGCTGAATGGCGCCGAGACCGCCACCGAGCCAGACAAAATGCAACACCTTGGGAACTTCCGTCGCCACTGTGTTCATCTGCTCCACACTGAACCGAAGACGCGACTCATACCGTTCGACTTCGTCATGTATCTGCGATAGTTGCATCGCGGTGTCGTCAGCATTGCCCGGCGTCTGCGAATCAAGATTGCGTTTGACTCGCTTGTTGCCCAGCAACAGTGTCAGCGTGTGTTTGAATAACCCTAACGGTTCCAGCAGTCTTGGCGACTCCAGCAACCCCACACAGGCAAAGTAATAACGCAATAGTTCCTCGTAGTATGGACTGTCTTTATGCGACGACAATCCGCGTTCAAGATCCGCCAGTTTGAAAAGACTGACAAAATCAACATAACCATCCTTGTTTCGGCGTTCAATATCGTGCATGCGTATCCCGTTTACTGTTTCGGTTTAATTATCAACGAATAGGCCAGCCAATAAGCACAGACACTCAAACAACAGGGCATCTAAAGTCTTGGCCTGGAAGTTGAAAACTACGCCTTGAAACAGGCAAGCTCAAACAGGAAGAAATTCAATTAATTTCAATAAAGCAGAAACAAAAAAACTTAACAACACACTCTAACGACACCAAAAGTTACTTAACACACCACGAGCAAACATTAAACTACTGCCACTTCAAACAAACCTGTCACACACTCAACAATGCAAAATATTTAATATTTCCGAATAAATAAAACAAGACATTAGCGACAGAAAAAAGACCACAGGCAACCGCGCCAAATCCCATGACAGCCGCTGAAAAGGACGACACGTTCGAACGTGGAAAAAACCAACCCGACCACTGGGATTCCAGTGCTGTGAAGTGACGGAAAAGACTGCGGCCCCGAAGGGCCGCTGGATATCAGGACGCCGGTTTTTCACCGTACCAGCGTGGCGTATACACCCAATCGCCGCCCTCCGCGCGAGGGAACGCGCAGGTAGTGGAAGAGCCGACGAGCACCATGGTGCGCATGTCCACTTGATCCGGGGTCAACGCCCCCAAGGTGGTCGTGCGTAAGGTCTGTCCCGGTCGGCCGATATCCCGCCCCAGCACCACCGGCGTTTCAGGTTTGCGATGCTGCGCGACGATCTCCAGCGCACGCCCCAACTGCCATGGCCGTGAACGTGAGATCGGGTTATAGAACGCCAGGGCCAGGTCCGCTTCGGCGGCCAGGTCCAGACGCTTTTCGATGATCGACCACGGCTTGAGGTTGTCCGACAGGGACATCACGCAGAAGTCATGCCCCAGCGGCGCACCGGCCTGGGCAGCGGTGGCGAGCGACGCGGAGACGCCTGGCAGGATCTCCAGCTCGACAGTGTGCCAGGCCGGGTCACTCGACTCATGCAAGGCTTCGAGCACCGCCGCCGCCATCGCGAACACGCCCGGATCGCCTGAGGACACCACGATCACCGAACGACCCCGGGCCGCCAGTTCGAAGGCGTGGCGGGCACGCTGCATTTCTTCGCGGTTGTCGGTGCAATGCAGCACCTGATCCGCGCGGAAGGGACCGGCCATGCGCACGTAGGTTTCGTAGCCGAGCACATCGGTGGCCCGGGCCAATTCGGCCTTGACGGCCGGCACCATCAGTTCGGCGGCGCCCGGGCCGAGGCCGATCACGGCCAGACGCCCGCGTGGGCGGCCGACTTGCGTGAGGTCCAGTGGCTGTTCGGTCACGGCCACAGCCGCATTGTTTGCCGTTGCGATGATCGTCGCCTCGGGCACCGCGCTACGGGCCAACGCGCCGATATCGCTCGCCGGCGCGACAAAACGCAGCGGCACACCCAGCGCAACGGCCGCTTCATGCAACACCGGGTTGGCCATTTCAGTGTCAGGCGCCACCAGACAGGCCAGCGCCTGCACCGCGACGTTCGCCTGCTGTAACGCCGCGCGAACAGTGCTCGGCAAATCTGCGGCGGCGCCAATCGCCACCGCAACACTGCGCGGATAAATCACCAGCTCATTGGCACTTGCCTCACGGACGTTGCTGCCGACATGGATCGAACGCTGCGCCAGCGGATCTTCCACCAACTGCGCCTGCTCCAGCCACGGCGCCGCGCCTTCGATGCGCACGCTGTGCCCGGCGAGCAAATCAGAGACAAAACGCTTGCCCAGTTCCAGATCGCCAAGGGCGTAACCGCTTGGCGGATTGAGCAGGCAGGTGCCAAAGCGCAGTTCGCCGCTGGTGGTGATCGCCGCAGCGACCTGCAACCCGCTAGCGATCTCGCGCGCCATGACGTTCACTCCACCGAGGCCACCGAGCAAGGGCACCACCGCGCTACCGTCTTCGGCCACGGCCAGCACCGGCGGTTCGGCGCCCTTTTCCAGCAACAGCGCAGCCAGGGTGCGAATAACGATCCCCGCCGCGCACAGGGCAATGATCGGCGTGTCCTGCTGATACAGCTCGCGCAGGGTCGCGCCGAATTCGGGATAAGTGCGGTCGGCACCCTCGACCCGTCCGGCCAGGCCGTGGATCAACGCAGCCGGATACACCTGTTGAATGCGGCGGGCAGTGGCCAGACTGCCTTGACCGAGAATGACGATTGCGGGCGTGGAATGAGTCATCAGCCTTGCCACCGCTCGCCGGGAACGATGATCAGCGAGAAATACGGCGAGGACATCGGCTCGACCTGATCCAGCGGCACGATTTTCTGGTTGGCCATCGTCGCGCGCTCCACATACAGCGCACGCTCTGCCAGACCGAGTTCTTCGAGCACCTGACGGACCTTGGGAAAGTTGCGCCCCAGTTTCATGATCACTGCCGCATCGGCATCGGCCAGGCGACGCTTGAGGTCTTCGTGGGGCAGCACGCCGGACAACACCGACAGGCTCTGATTGCGATACACCAGCGGCGCACCGAGTACCGAGGCACCGCCGAGCATCGAGCAGACACCCGGCACGACTTCGGCTTCGTAACGCTCAGCCAGTCGATCGTGCAGGTACATGTAGGAGCCGTAGAAGAACGGATCGCCTTCGCAGATCACCGCCACATCACGGCCGGCGTCCAGATGCGCGGCGAGTTGTTCAGCGGCCGTATCGTAGAAATCGCTGATCACTTGTTCATACGACAACGGTGCCGGCAGCGCTTCGGTGGTCACCGGATAAACCAGCGGCAGCAGGGTTTGTGGATCTTGCAGATGCGCTTCGATGATGCCGAATGCATTGCCCTTCTTGCCCTTGGCGACGAAGTACGCCACCACCGGCGATTCGCGCAGCAGGCGCAAGGCTTTGACGGTAATCAGTTCCGGATCACCGGGGCCGACGCCCAGGCCAATCAAACGTCCAGGTTGCTGCATCATTCGATCTCCGTGGCGAGGGCATTGACGGCGGCGGCGGCCATGGCGCTACCGCCCAGCCGGCCTTGCATGATGACGAAAGGCACGCCACGGCTGTCTGCCGCGAGCATCGCCTTGGATTCGGCGGCGCCGACGAAGCCCACCGGGAAGCCGAGGATCAGCGCCGGCTTCGGCGCGCCGGCATCGAGCATTTCCAACAGATAAAACAGTGCGGTCGGTGCGTTGCCGATCACCACCACGCTGCCTTCCAGATGCGGGCGCCACAGCTCCAGCGCGGCGGCGGAACGGGTATTGCCCAACTCGCGGGCAAGCTCCGGCACGCTGTCGTCGCGCAGGGTGCAAATCACCGGGTTGTTGGCCGGCAAACGCGCGCGGGTCACGCCCTCGCTGACCATCCGCGCGTCGCACAGAATCGGCGCACCGGCCGCCAGCGCGTCGCGCCCGGCCTTGCCGGCGCCTTCGGAAAACTGCAGACCGTCGATGGCCTCGACCATGCCGCAGGCGTGGATCACCCGCACGGCGAGTTTCTCCAGATCGGCCGGAATACGCGCAAGGTTGGCCTCGGCGCGAATGATCGCGAAGGAGTTGCGATAGATCTCCTGACCGTCGCGGATGTAATCAAGCATCAAGGGGGCTCCGTGAGCAGGCGTCGAGCAAGGCTGCGACCGCTTCAATAGTAAGGTTGTGTGCGTGCAGGGCGCCGAAACCCGGCTGCCCTGCATCGCGAAAATAGAGGTCGTAGTGACCGGGGGCGACAGCCAGCAGCGTGACCGGTGCTACATGGGCCGCGGCGCAGGAACGCTGGCAGCCGGACAAATGCACTGCTTGATCGTGACGTTGCAACAGCGCGGCCAACTGCATGGCGTCGCTCTTGGTATCGGCCAGGCCCTTGCCACAGCCAGCGGAACCGGTGCAGGCGATCAACCGTGACACAGGCTGATCAGCGTCACATAGCAGGCCCAGTTGCTCCAGACGCCTAATCACTTCAGGCGCCCGCTCTTTTCGAACGTTGGGCAGCAACAGACTTTGCCATGGAGTGAAACGCAGACTCGCGTCGCCGAATTCGCACGCCAGTTGCGCCACGCCCCTGAGCATGACGGGATCGAGCCGCCCCAAAGGGGGGACGGCGCCGATATAGACGTGTTCGGCTTCACGTTGCGGATGAGCGCCGATGTGCAGAGTGTCCAGGTTCAGTGAACGCTGCCAATCGGCAATCGACTTCAAGGGCACACGCTCGGCCAGGCGAGCGAGAAACTCTGCGAGTGGATACTCGGCCAGCAAATGACGCATTCGTGTTTGATCCGGACGCGCCAGGTCGAGAAACAACTCCAGCACCGCTACCACCAGTGCGTGCCCCTGCTCGAGTGACACCGCGCCTGCGGGCCTGTCCGTAGGGCAACCCGCCAGACCGAACGCCAGCAGCAGCTCGCCGTTTCGCTCAGCAGCAGACAACCACAGATCATGCGGGTGCTCGAGCATCGCCAACGCCTCGCCGCCATCGAGTTGCACGGCAAACTTGGCGCTGAGCTCGTGGAAACGTTCGTGGCTTTGCAGCGTGGTGAGGATCTGCTCCGCCAGCGCATGCGTGTCGAAGAGCATGTGCCGGTCAACCCCGGCAGACGGGCTGAGCATCAGATTGCGCACATCGTCGCCCGCCGCGGTACGCGGCCCCAACCCTGCGGCGAGCAGGCTGTCGATCAAAGCCGTCTGCTCACTGCCAATCCCGCGAATCTGCAGGTTGGCCCGGTTGGTCGCCTCGATCACGCCCCCGGCAAACCGTTCGGCCGCGCTGGCCACCGCTTCAGCCTGGGCCGCGCTGATCGAGCCGCCGTTCAATTTGATCCGGCAGATGCCGCCATCCAGCGCCGGGACGATACGCAGCAACCCCGGGCAGGCCGAGGGGCGTAAGGCGGTAGACATCGGGCGTTCGTTCAAAGGGGCGACCGGCTGTGTGGGAAAGGCGCTTCGCGGGCGAAGGCGCGGTATTATGCCTGCTTTGTCCGACGGCATGAAAAGCCTGCCCGTCGGAACACCCCGTTTGAGGCATTTTTTGAGGACTGCAGATGTCGCCCTGGCTGACAGTAGTAGGTATCGGTGAAGACGGCTTCAAGGGGCTGGGCAAGAACGCCCGTCGCGCCCTGCTGGGCGCTTCGCGGATATTCGGCGGCCAACGGCAACTGGATTTGTTGCCCGTGTGCATTCACGGCGAGCGCCAGCTCTGGCCTAGTCCATTCTCCCTTGAACCCCTATTGGCGCTGCGGGGCGAGCCGGTTTGCGTGCTGGCCAGCGGCGACCCGATGTTCTTTGGCGTCGGTGCCAGCCTGGCGCGGCAACTACCCGGCGCAGAAATGCTGATCCTGCCCGCCCCATCCTCCGTGTCACTGGCGGCCGCTCGCCTGGGCTGGCCGTTGCAGGATGTGGTGACGCTGTCGGTGGTCGCCCGTCCCGTCGCGGCGCTCAACGCTCATTTGTTCAGTGGTGTGCGTTTGCTGGTGCTGAGCAACGACGGCCAGAGTCCAGCGGCCATTGCGGCGCTGCTGCGTGAGCGCGGTTTCGGGCCGAGTCGCCTGACCGTGCTGGAACATCTGGGCGGCGAAGCCGAACGGCGCATCGAGGGCGCTGCCAACGACTGGAGCGACCCGGCGATCGCCGATCTGAACCTGATCGCCATCGAATGCATCGCTGAACCCAACACACCGCGCCTGTCGCGCCTGGCCGGCCTGCCGGATTCGGCCTTCCAGCACGACGGCCAACTGACTAAACGCGACGTGCGCGCCATCACCCTTTCTCGCCTCGCCCCGATCCCCGGCGAACTGCTGTGGGACGTCGGCGCCGGCAGCGGCTCGATCGGCATCGAATGGATGCGCGCTCACCCGAGTTGCCGGGCGCTGGCCATCGAAGCGGATGAGGGACGGCAAGCGTTGATTGAACACAACCGCGATGCCCTGGGCGTTCCCGGCCTGCAATTGATTCGCGGCAGTGCGCCGCAAGCCCTGAGCGGACTCGAACGCCCGGACGCGATTTTCATCGGCGGTGGCGTCACTCGTGAGGGCGTGCTCGATACTTGCTGGGCGCAACTCAAACCCGGCGGCCGGTTGATCGCCAACGCTGTGACACTGCAAAGCGAAGTGACCTTGATGGCCTGGCGTGAACGGCATGGCGGTGAGCTGACCCGCATTCACGTCGCCCAGGCGCAACCGTTGGGCGAGTTCGATACCTGGCGTCAGGCGCTGCCGATTACCTTGCTGGACGTGACGAAACCCCTCGATGCGTGACGAAACCGCCGAACAACCCGCCCCGCTGCGCAGCGGCCTGACCACCGGCAGCTGCGCCACCGCCACCAGCCTCGCGGCCGCCCGCCTGCTGCTCGGCGGCGTGGAAGCGGACGCCGTCGAGATCATTCTGCCCAAAGGCAAACGGGTGCAAATGCGCCTGGAATTCTGTCGACTGACGGACGACGGCGCCGAAGCCGGAACGATCAAGGACGCCGGCGACGACCCCGACGTGACCCATGGCGCCCTGCTGTTTTCCCAGGTGCGCCTGCACAGCGAACCGGGCATCCGCTTCAGCGCCGGCCGTGGCGTCGGCACCGTCACCCGGCCCGGGCTGGTGCTGAACGTCGGCGAACCGGCGATCAACCCGGTACCGCGCAAGATGATCACTGATCACCTGACATTGCTGGCCGAGGAGCTGGATTACCAGGGCGGCTTCGAGGTCACAGTGAACGTCGAGGACGGCGAAGCCCTGGCGCTGAAAACCATGAACCCGCGGCTGGGCATTCTCGGCGGCTTGTCGATCCTCGGCACCAGCGGCATCGTCCGGCCATTCTCCTGCGCCGCCTACATTGCCTCGATCCACCAGGGCATCGACGTCGCCAAAACCAACGGTTACCTGCACATCGCCGCGTGCACTGGCAACGCCAGCGAAGACACCATGCGCCGGGTCTACGACTTGCCGGAAATCGCCCTGATCGAAATGGGCGACTTCGTCGGCGCGGTGCTCAAGCACTTGCGTAAAGTACCTGTGGAAAAACTCAGCCTGTGCGGCGGCTTCGGCAAGATCAGTAAACTGGCGGCCGGGCACATGGATTTGCACAGTCGGCATTCAAGCATCGACCTGCCGCAACTGGCCGAATGGGCCGCGGCGGTCGGTGCCGATGCGGCGTTGCAACAGGCGATCCGCGATGCCAATACCAGTCAACAAGCCTTGGCCATGGCCAGCGCCGCCGGGATCGCCCTCGGCGACGCGGTGTGCCAGCACGCCCTCGACTTTGCCCGCAGCGTGGTGCCGGCGCAGGTTCAGGTCGAAGTGTTCGCCATCGATCGCCAGGGCGGGATTGTCGGCCATGCGGGAGTTTTTCAATGAAGCGTGTGTTGTTGCTCGGCGGCGTCACTGAGGCCCTGGCCATCGCCCGAACCCTGGGGCCGGAGCACATCTATAGCCTGGCCGGTGTCGGTCGGGTGCCGACGGATCTGAACTGTCAGGTCCGCGTTGGCGGCTATGGCGGCGCCGAAGGTCTGGCGCAGTTCATTCGTGACGAAGGCATTGACCTGCTGCTGGATGCGACCCACCCCTACGCGGCCCGCATCAGCCACAACGCCGCCACCGCCGCGAAGTTGAGCGGCATTGCCTGTTGGGCCTTGCGCCGTCCGGCCTGGCAGCCACAAGCCGCAGATGACTGGCGCGAAGTCAGCGACTGGGGCGAGCTGATCGAAGCGCTGAAACCCTTTCGCCGACCGCTGTTCACCCTCGGTCGCGAGCCATTGCAGCACCTGCACGAAATCCCGTCGGAGCAATTCTGGACGTTGCGTGCACTGGACGTTTATCCGGGCAACGCGCGCTGCGAAGTGATCGGCGCCCGTGGGCCGTTTCTGATCGAGGACGAACGCGCGCTGTTCGAGCGGCGGCAGATCGATGTGCTGATCAGCAAGAACAGTGGCAGCACCGCCACCGAGCCGAAGCTGGAAGTGGCGCGGGAACGTGGAGTGCCGGTGCTGGTGTTGAAGCGGCCGGTGTTGCCGGGGGTTGAGCGGGAGTTTGGGGCGGTGACTGAGGTTTTAACGGCCCTCACACAAAACTGGTAGCAGCTGGCGAAGCCTGCGTTCGGCTGTGCAGCAGTCGTAAAATCAAACACCACGGTCTGCCAGGTTGACTGCGGCGCATGGGATCACGACCGCTACGCAGCCGAACGCAGCCTTCGGCAGCTGCTACAGAAAATGCGCAATCCCCTACATATCCATCGGACCTAACGCACAACATCATCCAAATCGACTGACTTGTGGGCTCACAACCCAACCCCCATATTTCAAGCCCCACCCATGTAACGGGAAATGGCGGATGACTGAAAAATTCACTCGCTTCGATATCACTGAGTTTCTCCTGACGTCTGCCGATATGTGGCACTACATCAAGGCCTGCGAAGAGGAAGACCCGGGCGATGGAAGCTTCAATCGTGTAGCGCTCAGAGATGTCAAACACACAATCCGGGCAAGAATCCAAAGTGACCCTCAATTCGCTCAGGCATTAAGAGTCGAAGTCGCTACACTCTTTCAAAACGGCGAGGCTGAGCTTGCACGCCGGCTGCTCGATATGCTGACTGACTCGCTGCGACACCACACCGCACGCGGTCTTTTTACTTATCGCCCCTGATCAGGCTAAATAGCCGCGCCTGATCGCCCACTCAAACGGATCTGTCCCATGTCCCGACAACGGCTCGCATTTGCCTGGATCGCCTGCTTTGCAGTGCTGTTCAACATGCTCGCCATGCCGATGTCCGGAGCGATGGCGCAAACGGCGAAATCGCCGGCCGAACAGTTGCTGTGGGGCAGTTTCTGCTCTTCCAGCGGCACGAAGCTGGTGGCGATTTCCCTGGGCGACATCGAGCAGAAAGCCCCGCAGAACGACGATCATTCCAACATGCAGCATTGCTGGTGTTGCTCGGGCTCCGCGCCGTTGGTGGCGTTGCCGGGGCATACGCCGCAGTTGTATTACGCGCGATTCGAGGCCAATCGAAGCGTGCCGCCGGCCACGCTCGACACACCGACACCGCGCCAGCAATGGCCGAGTCTCAACCCCCGCGCGTCCCCTCTGGTGTGATTCCTTCTCGCAATTGACCTGCGTTTTGAATCGTTCTGGAGAACTGCCATGTTGAACAAACTCATCGTCCTGGCTGCGTTGCTGCTGCCTGCCTGTTTTGCCAATGCCCACGAATACAAGGTTGGCGAACTTGAGATCGCCCATCCGTGGTCGCAGGAGTTGCCGCCCAACGCGCCCACCGTCGCGGCGTATTTCGTGATTCACAACAGCGGCAAAACCGCTGATCGGCTGCTCAGCGTCGGCTCGCCGATATCCGGCAAGGCCGAGTTGCACGAACATGTGATGCAAAATGATCTGATGAAAATGCAGCAAGTGCCCGACGTCGAAATCCCGGCTGGCGGCGAAGTCACCTTCGCCCCGATGGCGTACCACGTGATGCTGCTGGAGCTCAGAGACCGCAGCCTGTTGAGCGACGGCAAACGCTTCCCGCTGACCCTGCACTTCGAGAAGTCCGGTGATGTAACAGTCGAGGTCTCGGTGCAGAAAAAGGCGCCGGACAGCATGCAAGCGCACATGCACGCCCAGTAATCGCCCCCGTTGAAAACGCCTATGCGCCTGCATAGCGCCAGGCCATCCGTGCGCCGCCGTCAGTCAATGAGCCTGACCCGCGGCAGCTGGATCAGCCTGTTCGCCATGCTGATGATCTTTATCGGCCCGCTGATTTCTCAGTCGATGCCGATGGATTCGCGCGCGGCTGCTTCGAGCATGGCGATAGGCATGTCCATGAACATGTCGATGGACATGGGCTCGGACATGTCGGCGATGGAGCACGCCGACCACGACGCACAACCGGTTGCCGAACACTGCCGGCCGACAGCCGAACATCACGCGCTGTGGGAAAAATGCGGCTATTGCAGCCTGCTGTTCAATTGCCCAGCGCTCACCGGTGGCGCTTCATTCACCGCGTTCGACACCCCGCCCGCCACCACCTTCACCACACCCGCCACCCGCCTGGGCCACGCCCGGCAAACCTTCTTCCCTGGCGCCCGCACCCGCGCCCCGCCCATCGTCGCGTAAACACCCCCACCTCTGATCTCACACGGTTTAGAAGACAGCCGCAGGCTGCCGGCCGTGTCGTTTACGACTGTTCGATGGAAATTTTCATGTCCAGGTTTTCTGCTGACACACGTTTGGGCGCTGCCCAGGCTTTTTTTGCCCTGAACCCATCCCGCGTTCGCTTCAGGCACGCCACCGCTGCTCTTTGCGGCTTGTTGCTGACGCCAATGGTGCTGGCCGATGAACACGCCGGCCACACCGAAGAACTGAGCCCGACGGTGATCACCGCCATCGCGCCGAGCTCGCCGCTGACTGTCGTCACCAACCCCAAGGAGCCGCGCCAACCGGTGCCGGCCAGCGACGGTGGTGATTATCTGAAGACCATCCCCGGCTTCGCGCTGGTGCGCAACGGCGGCACCAACGGCGACCCGGTGCTGCGCGGCATGTTCGGTTCGCGCCTGAATATCCTCACCAACGGCAGCATGATGCTCGGCGCCTGCCCCGGCCGGATGGACGCGCCGACCTCGTACATCTCACCGGAAACCTACGACAAACTCACCGTGATCAAAGGCCCGCAAACCGTGCTCTGGGGCCCCGGCGCATCGGCCGGCACCATCCTGTTCGACCGGGAGCCGGAAAGCTTCGGCGAACTCGGCACCCGGGTGAATGCCAGCGTATTGGCCGGCTCCAACGGCCGCTTCGACAAAGTGGTGGACGCCGCCGCTGGCGGGCCGCTGGGTTACGTGCGCGTGATCGGCAACACCGCGCACTCCGATGACTACAAGGACGGCAACAACGACACCGTGCCCTCGCGCTACGACAAGTGGAACGGCGATGTTGCTGTCGGCTGGACGCCGAACGCCGACACCCTGCTGGAATTGACTGCCGGCAAGGGCGACGGCGAAGCCCGTTACGCCGGGCGCGGCATGGACGGTTCACAGTTCTTGCGCGAAAGCCTGGGCCTGCGCTTCGAGCAGTCGAACATCGGTGAGGTGCTGGATAAGGTCGAGGCGCAGGTCTACTACAACTACGCCGACCACGTGATGGACAACTACACCCTGCGCACGCCGTCCGGCACCGGGATGATGGCCGGCCCGATGGCTTCCAACGTCGACCGCCGGACTCTCGGCGCGCGGATCAAAGCCACCTGGCGCTGGGCCGATGTGCAATTGATCAGTGGCCTGGATGCGCAGACCAACGAGCACCGCCAACGCAGCGCCATGGGCGTCGACGCCTACAAGGATGTGCCGCGCAACAAGGACGCCGACTTCCACAACTACGGCGTGTTCAGCGAACTGACCTGGTACGCCGCCGACCGTGATCGGCTGATCACCGGCGCACGACTGGACCGTGCTTCGGCCAAGGATTATCGGCAGACCATCGGCTCCGGGATGATGGCCCGCCCCAACCCGACCGCCGACGACACCCGCGCCGACACCCTGCCCAGCGGTTTCGTGCGTTACGAGCATGACCTGGCCGACAGCCCGACCACGCTGTATGCGGGCCTCGGCCATGCCCAGCGTTTCCCGGATTACTGGGAGCTGTTTTCACCCAAGTCCGGCCCTGCCGGTTCGGTGAATGCGTTCGACGCGATCAAGCCGGAGAAAACCACCCAGCTCGACTTCGGCCTGCAATACAAGACCGCCGACCTCGAAGCCTGGGCCTCGGGATATGTCGGGCAGGTGCGTGACTACATCCTGTTCAACTACACGCCGGGAATGATGGGCATGACCTCGCAAGCCGAGAACATCGACGCGCGAATCATGGGCGGCGAACTCGGTGCAGCCTACAAACTGACGGCCAACTGGAAAGCCGATGCGACCCTGGCCTATGCCTGGGGCAAGAACAGCAGCGACGGCACTGCCCTGCCGCAAATGCCACCGCTGGATGCACGTTTCGGCCTGACCTACAGCGAAGACAACTGGAGCGCCGGCGCCTTGTGGCGGGTGGTCGCGGCGCAAAACCGCATCGACCGGAACAAGGGCAACGTGGTCGGCAAAGACTTCGACAAAAGCTCGGGGTTCGGCGTGTTCTCGCTCAACGGCGCGTACCGGATCAACAAGAACTGGAAGGTCAGCAGCGGCGTCGACAACTTGTTCGGCAAGGCCTACGCCGAACACCTGAACCTGGCCGGTAACGCCGGTTTCGGCTTCCCGGCCAATGATCCGCAAGCCATCAACGAACCGGGGCGCACGCTCTGGACCAAGGTCGACATGAGCTTCTAAGAGCATCGCGGGCGAGCCTCGCTCCTACAGGGTTTGTGTCGGATGTGGTTATTGCGAACAACCTGAACCTGTAGGAGCGAGGCTTGCCCGCGAACGACTGCGCAGCAGTCACCAGACAATGACAAAAGATCCAAGCCTAGCGGAGCACTCGAAGTGAAACAGCCCAAACCGAATTTCTACAACCTGGCCTGGCGTTGGCATTTCTACGCCGGCCTGTTCGTCGCGCCGTTCATGGTGATGCTGGCCCTGACCGGCATCGTCTACCTGTTCAAACCGCAACTCGATCCATTGATGTACGGCAGCCTGATGAACATCCCGGCCGGTCATCACACCGTGGCCGCCGACGACCTGCTCAAACGGGTGAAAGAGGCGTATCCACAGGCCCGGATCAAACAATACCTGCCGCCGGTCAACGCTGAACGCAGCGCGCAATTCGTGGTGATCAATGAAGGTCATGAACTGAACGTGTTCATCGATCCGTACCACGGCGACATCCTCGGCGAGCAGGATGCGAAGAACAATCTGCAGGCGCTCGCACGCTCGATTCACGGCGAGTTGATGATCGGCACCGTCGGTGATCGGCTGGTGGAGCTGGCCGCCGGATGGGGTGTGGTGTTGGTGGTCTCCGGGGTATTTTTGTGGTGGCCGCGTGGTCAGTACGCCGGCGTGCTGTGGCCGCGCCTCAGCCGTCGCGGACGTGTGCTGTGGCGTGACTTGCACGCAGTGACCGGGTTCTGGGGCTCGGCGCTTTTGCTGGTGATGCTGCTCAGCGGCATGACCTGGACCGGCTTCTGGGGCAAGCAATACGCCGACCTCTGGAACCGCTTTCCGGTCGCCATGTGGAATGACGTGCCCAAGTCCGACGTCGAGGCCCGCAGCCTCAACAGCGCCACACGCCAGACCGTGCCGTGGGCCATGGAAAACACGCCGATGCCAATGTCTGGCGACCATGCCGAACACATGGCTCACGCCAGCACGCAAGCCGGCCCGGCGGCGCCGACCATCAGCCTGCAAGACGTGCAAAACATTGCCGTGCAGCGCAAGGTCGAGCCTGGCTACAGCATTACCTTCCCGACCACCGCGACCGGTGTGTTCACCATCGCGGTGTTCGCCGACGACCCGCGCAACGACGCCACCCTGCACGTCGACCAGTACACCGGCGACGTCCTCGCCGACGTGCGCTGGCAGCATTACAGCAACGTCGCCCGCGCCACGGAGGTCGGCGTGATGCTGCACGAAGGCAAGATGTTCGGCCCGTTCAATCAGATCATCGTGCTGCTGATCTGCCTGATGATTTTGCTCAGCGCCGTCAGCGGCGTGGTGATCTGGTGGAAGCGTCGGCCACAGGGCAAGTTCGGTGTGCCACCGTTGCGTCACGACCTGCCGAAATGGAAAACCGCAATGGTCATCATGTTCGCCCTGGCGGTGATGTTTCCGTTGGTGGGGGCTTCGCTGGTTGTCGTGTGGCTATTGGATTGGGGGCTGCTGTCGCGCCTGGGCCGGCAAATTGAATCCACCTCACCTTCATCATGAAACAGGCGAGATACGCGTACGCGTAAAGCCAATACAATGCGGGCCAGCATTGAATCCTTGGCAAACTGCCAAGTTTTTGTGGCGAGGGAGCTTGCTCCCGCTGGGTTGCGCAGCGACCCCAAACCTGACGCCGCGGTTTCTGAGGGGATACCGCGTTGTAGGGTTTTACGACTGCTGCGCAGCCGAGCGGGAGCAAGCTCCCTCGCCACAGGTGTGTGCTGGCTTGAACGATCATCAGGAATGAAATGACCTCGCTGAACCTCACCAACCTCGCCTGGACACCCCTGGGCCACGGCCACTGCCATCACCAGTTTCAGCTGCGTGACGCCTCCTTGCACGTGGCTGCCGGTGAGTTCGTCGGGTTGATCGGCCCCAACGGCAGCGGTAAAACCAGCCTGCTGCGGTGCGCTTATCGCTTCAGCAAACCGGAACATGGCGAGATAAAACTCGACCATCACAACGTCTGGAAGCAGTCCTCACGCTGGTGTGCGCAACGCATCGCCGTGGTGTTGCAGGAATTTCCCGACGCCTTCGGCCTGACCGTCGATGAAGTGGTCGCCATGGGCCGCACGCCGCACAAAGGACTGTTCGACGGCGACACCGTGCACGACCGCAACCTCGCGGCCCACGCCCTGGAATCAGTCGGCCTCAAGGGCTTCGAAGACCACGCCTTCGCCACCCTGTCCGGCGGTGAAAAGCAGCGCGTGATCCTCGCCCGCGCCCTGGCCCAGCAACCGCAATTGCTGATCCTCGATGAACCGACCAATCATCTCGACCCGCGCTATCAACTGGAACTGCTGCAACTGGTCAAACGCCTGCAGATCGGCACATTGGCGAGCATCCACGACCTCAATCTGGCGGCAGCCTTCTGCGATCGGCTGTACGTGATCCATCACGGTCGCATCGTGGCCAGTGGCACCCCCAAAGAAGTCCTGACCACACACCTTTTGCACAACGTGTTCGGCGTCGACGCCCTGATCGATGACCATCCCTTGCACGGCTACCCACGAATCACCTGGATAACCCAACCATGACTTTGCGTTCCCTGCTTTGCGTCGCGTTGTTGCTGGGCAGTGCCCATGCCTTCGCCGAGGCCACGAAATACCCGCTGACCGTCCAGAGCTGCAACCGCGCAGTCACCTTCAAGCAAGCGCCGAAACACGCGGTCAGCCACGACATCAACATGACCCAGATGATGCTCGCCCTCGGTCTCAAACCCAGGATGGCCGGCTACAGCGGCGTGACCGGATGGAAATCGGTGACGCCCCAGATGCAGACCATCCTCGATGGCTTGCCGGAGCTGGCAGCCAAGTATCCGTCGGTGGAAACCCTGCTCAACGCCAACGTCGATTTCTTCTTCGCCGGTTGGGACTACGGCATGCGCGTCGGTGGTGACCTCACGCCGCAAACCCTGCAACCGCTGGGGATTAACGTCTACGAGCTCACCGAGTCCTGCGCGTTCGTGATGAAGCGCCCACCCGCGAGCCTGGAAGACACCTACAACGACCTGCGCAACCTCGGCAAAATCTTCGACGTGCAAGACCGCGCCAACGCCGTGATCGCCCGGATGCAGGCGCAAGTCGCCGAAGTGCGCCAGGATCTGCCAGCGGATAAGCCTCGGGTATTTCTCTACGACAGCGGTGAAGACCGGGCCATGACCTCCGGGCGCCTGGGCATGCCGCAGGCGCTGATTGACGCGGCCGGCGGGCGCAACATTCTCGATGACGTCGAGGCGAGCTGGACCCGGGTCAACTGGGAAAACGTGGTCGAGCGCAATCCGCAGGTGATCGTGATCGTCGATTACGGCGAAGTCACCGCTGAACAGAAGGAGCAGTTTTTGCTGAACAACCAGGCCCTGCAATCGGTGGACGCGATCAAGAACCAGCGCTTCATCGTCATTCCTTACGTACAGGCCACCCCGGGGATCGACAACGTGCTGGCGGTCGAAACCCTGGCCAAGGGTTTCCACGGCGAATGATCGACCGTCGCTATGCCTTGTTGCTGATCGGCCTCGGCGTGCTGTTGCTGATGTCGTGTGTGGTGTCGCTGGGTTTTGGCCCGGCGCGGGTGCCGGTGGACGTGGTGTGGCGGATTCTGCTGCACAAGGCGTTCGGTGTTGGCGAGCAGAACTGGACGGCCGGACAGGAACACATCGTCTGGCTGATCCGCGTGCCGCGCATGTTGCTCGGCGCGCTGGTGGGCGCCGGCCTGGCGCTGATCGGTGCGGTGCTGCAAGCGGTGACGCGCAATCCATTGGCCGATCCGCACTTGTTAGGCGTGACCTCCGGCGCGACCCTCGGCGCGGTGATCGTGGTGTTGCATGTCGGTGAAATCGTCGGCCTGCTGACCTTGCCCATCGCGGCGTTTACCGGCGCGCTGCTGAGCATGCTGGTCGTGCTGATGATCGCCAACCGTCATGGGCGGCTGGACAGTGATCGGCTGCTGCTGTGCGGTGTCGCGGTGTCATTCGTGATGATGGCAATCGCCAACCTGCTGCTGTTTCTGGGCGACCATCGCGCCAGTTCGGCGGTGATGTTCTGGATGCTCGGTGGCCTCGGGCTGGCGCGTTGGGAGTTGCTCGCCGTGCCCGCCGCGAGTGTGTTGCTCGGGTTGGTGTTGTTGCTGGGCATGGCCCGGCCGTTGAATGCGTTGATGGCCGGTGAACAGACCGCCGTGACCCTGGGTCTCAATGCCCGCACTGTGCGGCTGCGGGTGTTTTTGATTGCCTCGCTGATGACGGGAGTGCTGGTGTCGATCAGCGGCTCGATTGGTTTTGTCGGGCTGATGGTGCCGCACATTGCACGACGGTTGGTGGGGGCCGAGCATCGACGGTTACTGCCGGTGTGCGTGTTGTTGGGCAGCCTGTTCCTGGTCTGGGTCGACGTAGCCGCACGAACCTTGATCGCCCCGGAAGACCTGCCCATCGGCGTCGCCACCGCCGCGATTGGCGGGCTGTTCTTCATCGGCCTGATGCGCCGGCGCTGACTCACCGCTCCCACAGGGTGATCGTTCCCACGCTCCTGCGTGGGAATACCGCCGGGGACGCTCCGCGCTCCGCTTTGAATGTTTAACGGATGTATCAGAACGCAGACCTTTCCCACGCATCTTTCAGGTTGTCCGTCGGAAGCGGGCTCTCTAGTCTTTGGCTGTCGCTGACAACTCAGCGATCGGGTGTGAGAAGCCCGGCAACTTATGGTCATCCAGTGTCTGTACACGCATAATCGCCGCCAGCTTATTAGCTGCCTGCAAATGTGTTATGGCGGCTGTGTGCGGGCGGACTTCGGTCCGGCCGGGTGTCCATAACCGGTCTTCTCACCTCGCACATAGCTGCCACCTCTTCCCGTGTGAGAAGCGGCAAGTGGAGGCTCCAACGCTGGAGAAATTTTTCAATGGACAAATTAATTCCCGACCCACCCTTCAACACCACCACCCCCAACGCCGAAGTCTCGCGCAACGAAGAATTACTCAAGGATCGCGAAGCCATAAAACGCGCCCTCGACTACTATCTCGATCCCCCGGCGCCCTACACCGAAAAACCCCGCCGCCCCAGCACCATGTTCATCGTCGCACCGAATATGGATACCGAAAGCCTGCTGGCCCACGCCTACGAATCGTTAGCCACGGCGAGTGTCCTGGCCAGCGATTTCGCCAACGACCTGACCGCCCCGCAGCGCTACACGGCGCTGGCGATTCAACAGAGCATCATGCTGGCGGAGCTGGCGGTGAACCGGGCGCTGGATAACGTCGACCCAGCGTAGACCGCGTTATCGACCATCGCGGGCTTGCCCGCGATGGCTGCATCGCCCCAATGTGGCGCATCTTCTCGCACCAACGCGCCAGCCCCGTCCCTTCATGGTGCGTCACGCAAACCCCGCTACCACTCTAATACGACATTTCCTTGCCCGTCCCCGACCGGGCACAGCCCTTGCAAAACAGCCTTCAGTCGTCCGCATCTGCCAACCATAAAAAACTTTAACGTTCATGGAGATCGCACAATGAAGCGTCGCAGTTTGATCAAGGCTTTCACACTCACGGCAAGCATTGCCGCGATGGGCATGACCTGGACTGTCCAGGCCGCCGAGACCATCAAGGTCGGTATTCTGCATTCGTTGTCCGGGACCATGGCGATCTCTGAAACTTCGCTCAAAGACATGGCGTTGATGACCATCGACGAAATCAACGCCAAGGGCGGCGTGAACGGCAAGATGCTGGAGCCTGTGGTCGTGGACCCGGCATCGAACTGGCCGCTGTTCGCCGAAAAGGGCCGGCAGTTGCTGACCCAGGACAAGGTGGCGGTAGTGTTCGGTTGCTGGACCTCGGTGTCGCGTAAATCGGTGCTGCCGGTGTTCGAAGAGCTCAACGGCCTGCTGTTCTACCCGGTGCAATACGAAGGCGAAGAGATGTCGCCGAACGTGTTCTACACCGGCGCGGCGCCCAACCAGCAGGCGATTCCGGCAGTGGAATACCTGATGAGCGAAGAAGGCGGCAGCGCCAAGCGCTACTTCCTGCTCGGCACCGACTATGTCTACCCGCGCACCACCAACAAGATTCTGCGCTCGTTCCTGCACTCCAAAGGTGTGGCGGACAAGGATATCGAAGAGGTCTACACCCCGTTCGGCCACAGCGATTACCAGACCATCGTGGCCAGCATCAAAAAATTCTCCGCCGGTGGCAAGACGGCGGTCATCTCCACCGTCAACGGCGACTCCAACGTGCCGTTCTATAAAGAGCTGGCCAACCAGGGCCTGAAAGCCACCGACGTACCGGTCGTGGCGTTCTCCGTGGGTGAAGAAGAACTGCGCGGCATCGACACCAAACCGCTGGTGGGCAACCTCGCGGCGTGGAACTACTTTGAGTCGGTGGAAAACCCGGTGAACAAGAAGTTCGTCGATGACTGGAAAGCCTACGCCAAGAAACACAACCTGCCGGGCGCCGACAAAGCGGTGACCAACGATCCGATGGAAGCCACTTACGTTGGCATCCACATGTGGGCGCAAGCCGCCGAGAAGGCCAAATCCACCGACGTCGACAAAGTCCGCGAAGCCCTGGCCGGCCAGACCTTTGCCGCACCATCCGGCTACACCCTGACCATGGACAAGACCAACCACCACCTGCACAAGCCAGTGATGATCGGCGAGATTCAGGCCGACGGTCAGTTCAACGTGGTGTGGCAGACCGAAGGGCCGATCCGCGCCCAACCGTGGAGCCCGTTCATTCCGGGCAACGACAAGAAGCCGGAGTATGCGGTGAAGAGCAACTGAGCCACTGGGGCCTGAGCATGGAGCTCAGGCCCGACACAACTCCTGTGTGAGCGGGCTTTGTGGTGAGGGGGCTTGCCCCCGTTGGGCTACGAAGCGGCCCCAAAAAACGGGACTACTGCGTAGTCCAGCGGGAGCAAGCTCCCTCGCCACAAAGTTTGCTCCCACACTTAGTCCGCGCAAGGACACTGACATGCCCACTGCCTTTTACCGCTTGATCCTTGCCATCGCACTGTTACTGCCGATGGTCACCCACGCCGGCGACGCCGAAGACTTCGTCGCGGCCAATCCCGTGCAGCAAGCCAAGCTTCTGGAAACCTGGGCCGCGCAGCCCGATCCGGCCCGTATCGAACTGATCAACGCCCTGCAACAAGGCGAGCTGACCATCGATGGCCAACCGAAAACCCTGCGCCTGAACAATCGCCTGCGGGGCCTGATCGACACCGCTTTGGCCAGCCACCAATTGCTCGCCGCCGACGCCAAAACCCGTCTGGCCGCCGCGCAGCAATTGCAGAAAAGCGCCAAACCGGCGCAGCTGAAATTCCTCGACCAGCAGCTGACCAGCGAACAAGACGAAACCGTTCACGCCGCCCTGAGCCTGGCCTTGGCCAATCTGCAACTGGTCGACAGTGACCCCGCCGTGCGCCTCGCCGCCGTGCGTTTGCTCGGCGAAACCGGCGACCCGCTGGCCCGCACCCGCCTCGAAGGCTTGCTCGAACCCGGCGTCGAAGCCGACGCCAGTGTGCACACCGCCGCCGAAACCAGCCTGGCCCAGGTCAAACGCAAACTGCTGATCGGTGAGATGCTCGGTCAGGCCTTCAGTGGCATGTCCCTGGGTTCGATTCTGCTGCTCGCGGCATTGGGCTTGGCGATCACCTTCGGCCTGCTCGGGGTGATCAACATGGCCCACGGCGAGATGCTGATGCTCGGCGCGTACTCGACGTACGTGGTGCAGCTGATGTTCCAGCGCTTCGCCCCACAAGCCATCGAGTTCTATCCGCTGATTGCGCTGCCGGTGGCGTTTTTCGTTACCGCCGCCATCGGCATGGCGCTGGAGCGCACGGTGATTCGCCACCTCTACGGCCGCCCGCTGGAAACCCTGCTCGCCACGTGGGGCATCAGCCTGATGCTGATCCAGTTGGTGCGGTTGGTGTTCGGTGCGCAGAACGTCGAAGTGGCCAACCCGGCGTGGTTGTCGGGCGGGATCCAGGTACTGCCCAACCTGGTGCTGCCATACAACCGCATCGTGATCATCGCGTTTGCCTTGTTTGTGGTGGTGCTGACCTGGCTGCTGTTGAACAAGACGCGCCTTGGCTTGAACGTGCGCGCCGTCACCCAGAACCGCAACATGGCGGCGTGCTGCGGGGTGCCGACCGGGCGTGTCGACATGCTCGCCTTCGGCTTAGGCTCGGGCATCGCCGGCCTCGGTGGCGTGGCGCTCAGCCAGATCGGCAACGTCGGCCCGGACCTCGGCCAGAGCTACATCATCGATTCGTTCCTGGTGGTGGTGCTCGGCGGTGTCGGTCAATTGGCCGGCAGCGTGTTGGCTGCATTCGGCCTGGGCATCGCCAACAAGATTCTCGAACCGCAGATCGGTGCGGTGCTGGGCAAAATCCTGATCCTCGCGTTGATCATTCTGTTCATCCAGAAACGTCCGCAAGGCCTCTTCGCACTGAAAGGACGGGTGATCGACTGATGAATCAGCCCCTGATGCTCACGGCTACACAAAAGGCCGGCCCCAAAGTCACCATCGCTGTTGGCGCGGTGATTCTCGTTTTGCTGCTGGCGTTGCCGCTGCTGTCGCTGTTATCGCCCGTCAGCGTTTTTCACGTCTCGGCCTACACATTGACGCTGGTGGGCAAAATCCTTTGCTACGCCATCGTCGCCCTCGCCCTCGATCTGGTCTGGGGCTACGCCGGCCTCCTGTCCCTCGGTCACGGTCTGTTCTTCGCCCTCGGCGGTTATGCGATGGGCATGTACCTGATGCGCCAAGCCTCGGGTGACGGCTTGCCGGCGTTCATGACGTTCCTGTCCTGGACCGAATTGCCGTGGTACTGGACCGGCACCAGCAGCTTCCTCTGGGCCATGTGCCTGGTGGTGTTGGCGCCGGGATTGCTGGCGCTGGTGTTCGGTTTCTTCGCCTTCCGCTCGCGGATCAAGGGCGTGTATTTCTCGATCATGACCCAGGCCCTGACCTTCGCCGGGATGCTGCTGTTTTTCCGCAACGAAACCGGGTTTGGCGGCAACAATGGCTTCACCAATTTCCGCAGCATTCTCGGGTTTGGCATCACGGAACCTGGGACTCGCGCGGTGTTGTTTTTCGCCACGGTACTGTTGCTGGTGGCGAGCCTGTTCATCGGCTGGCGGCTGGCGCAAAGCAAGTTCGGCCGGGTGCTGACCGCGTTGCGCGATGCCGAGAACCGCCTGATGTTCTGCGGCTACGACCCGCGCGGCTTCAAGCTGTTTGTCTGGGTGTTGAGTGCGGTGTTGTGCGGTCTGGCGGGGGCGCTGTATGTGCCGCAAGTCGGAATCATCAACCCGAGCGAAATGTCGCCGACCAACTCGATCGAAGCGGCGGTCTGGGTTGCCTTGGGGGGGCGCGGCACGCTGATCGGCCCGCTGCTGGGTGCCGGCGTGGTCAACGGGATGAAGAGCTGGTTCACCGTGGCGTTTCCGGAATACTGGCTGTTCTTCCTCGGCGCGCTGTTCATCGTCGTGACGCTGTACCTGCCTAAGGGTGTGATCGGTCTGCTGAAGAAAAGGGGTGAATCATGAGAATCACAGCGACTGCGGAATTCATGCTCGAACCGGCCTTTTTCCCACCGCAGCCCAACAAGGATGCCGGTAGCAGCCGCGATGCCATCGGCCTCGGCCAACGCGTCGGCCCCGGCCTGAATACACGTCACGGCACCATCCTGACCCTGGAAGACATCAGCGTCAGCTTCGATGGTTTCAAGGCGCTCAACAATCTGAACCTGTACATCGGCGTCGGCGAATTGCGCTGCATCATCGGCCCCAACGGCGCGGGCAAGACCACGTTGATGGACGTGATCACCGGCAAGACTCGCCCCAGCCACGGCAAGGCCTGGTTCGGCGAAACCCTGGACCTGACGCAGATGAGCGAAGTGCAGATCGCCCAGGCTGGTATCGGTCGCAAGTTCCAGAAACCAACCGTGTTCGAAGCCCTGAGCGTGTTCGAAAACCTGGAGCTGGCGCAGAAAACCGACAAGTCGGTGTGGGCCAGTTTGCGGGCTCGCCTGAGTGGTGAACAAAAAGATCGCATCAGTGAAGTGCTGGAAACCATTCGCCTGACCAGTTCGGTCAATCGCCCGGCAGGGTTGTTGTCTCACGGGCAGAAGCAGTTTCTGGAAATCGGCATGCTGCTGATGCAAGACCCGCAACTGCTGTTGCTCGACGAGCCGGTGGCGGGCATGACCGACGCCGAAACCGAATTCACCGCCGAGCTGTTCAAGCGCCTGGCCGGCAAGCATTCGCTGATGGTGGTGGAACACGACATGGGCTTCGTCGGCTCGATCGCCGACCACGTCACCGTGTTGCACCAGGGCAGCGTGCTGGCCGAAGGGTCGCTGGAGCAGGTGCAGGACAATGAGCGGGTGATCGAGGTCTACCTCGGTCGATGATTTTGCCTTTGTCGGAGCGAGGCTTGCCCGCGAAGAACGATAACGCGGTGTTTCAGTTCAACCGTGGCGTCCCCTTCGCGGGCAAGCCTCGCTCCTACAGGGAATGAGAGGAATTTGAAGATGCTGCAAGTCGACAAGCTGCACCAGTACTACGGCGGTAGCCACATCCTGCGGGGCCTGACGTTTGAGGTGAAGGTCGGCGAAGTCACCTGCCTGCTCGGGCGCAACGGCGTGGGCAAGACCACCTTGCTCAAATGCCTGATGGGTTTGCTGCCGGCCAAGGAGGGCGCGGTGAACTGGGAAGGTAAACCGATCACCACGTTCAAGCCGCACCAACGGGTTCACGCCGGGATCGCCTACGTGCCTCAGGGCCGGGAAATCTTCGGCCGGCTGACCGTGGAAGAAAACCTGCTGATGGGCCTGTCGCGGTTTCCGGGTTCCGAAGCCAAAGAGGTCCCGGCGTTCATCTACGAGCTGTTCCCGGTGCTGCTGCAAATGAAGCAACGGCGTGGCGGTGACTTGTCCGGCGGTCAGCAACAGCAGCTGGCGATCGGCAGGGCACTGGCCAGTCGTCCACGGCTGCTGATTCTCGATGAGCCCACCGAAGGCATCCAGCCGTCGGTGATCAAGGAAATCGGCGCGGTGATCAAAAAGCTCGCAGCCCGTGGCGACATGGCGATTTTGCTGGTGGAGCAGTTCTACGATTTCGCCGCCGAGCTGGCCGATCAGTACCTGGTGATGTCCCGGGGCGAGATCGTGCAGCAGGGTCGTGGCGAAAATATGGAAGCCGAAGGTGTGCGCGGGCTGGTTACGATCTAACCTGCAGCCTTATGACGATAAATTAGACGATATGAATTTACCTCTCCCCACTGCGCTGTTTACCCCGAGCTGGCATGCCGAGCTGGAGCTGGGCTACGCCCGTTTCGGCGCCAGTACCCGCCCGGTACAGCGCCGTCATCAAGGCCCGCTGCGGGTGCAGAAGCACTTGTATGCCGAAGGCCCCGAGGTGTGTCAGCACATCATCGTCCACCCGCCGGGGGGGATTGCCGGCGGTGATCGGCTGGACATCTCGGCCAGCGTCGGCACCCACGCCTGGGCGCAAATCACCAGCCCCGGCGCCGCCAAGTGGTATCGCGCGGCCGGGCCGGCTTATCAGAAACTCGACTTGCGCGTTGCCGCCGGTGCTACGTTGGAGTGGCTGCCGCAAGAGACGATTATCTTCAGCGCCGCTCAGGCTGAACTCAGCACGAGCATTGATCTTGAGGGCGATGCCCGGTTGTTCTACTGGGACGTGGTAGCGCTGGGGCGTCCGGCCAGTGGCGAGCGCTTCGACCTCGGGCACTTCCAGGCCCACCTGGATATCCGCCGCGACGGCCAGTTGCTCTGGCACGAACGCCAGCGCATTACCGGGGATGACGGTTTGCTGGACTCGCCGATCGGGCTGGATGGGCAACCGGTGTTTGCGACGTTGCTGGTGACCGGAGAGATTGATAGTGAATTGCTGGAGAAGTGCCGCTCGCTGCCCAATGAGGTGCGCGGGGATCTGACGCAGCTGCCGGGGCTGTTGGTCGCCCGGTGCCTGGCCAGCGAGGCGTTGTTGGCACGGGGTTGGCTAATTGAACTGTGGCGATTGCTCCGGCCTGCGTTGCTCGGCCGCGAAGCCGTTCCGCCCAGAATATGGGCCACCTGAACACGATCCACTCTGTAGGAGCGAGGCTTGCCCGCGAAGAACGATAACGCGGTCTTCCCGTTAAACCGAGGCGTCCCCTTCGCGGGCAAGCCTCGCTCCTACAGGTTGAGTACACCTTTAACTGCCGATTATGGATTTCTACGATGGACCTGACCCCACGCGAAAAAGACAAGCTGCTGATCTTCACCGCCGGCCTCGTGGCCGAGCGGCGTTTGGCTCGCGGCGTGAAACTCAATTACCCGGAGGCCATGGCCTACATTTCCGCGGCGCTGCTCGAAGGCGCGCGTGACGGCCAGACCGTGGCCGAGCTGATGCACTACGGCACCACCCTGCTCAGCCGCGAGCAAGTGATGGAAGGCATCCCGGAAATGATCCCGGAGATCCAGGTCGAAGCGACGTTTCCCGACGGCACCAAACTGGTCACCGTTCACCAACCGATCGCCTGAGGCTGCGCCATGACTTACCACATCCGCGATGCGCTGCACGCCGATCTGCCGGCGATCCGCGACATCTACAACGACGCGGTGCTCAATACCACGGCGATCTGGAACGAACAGGCCGTGGACCTGGGCAACCGCCAGGCCTGGTTCAGCGCGCGGCAAGCCCAGGGCTATCCGATTCTGGTAATCGTCGACGGCGACGACAACGTACTCGGCTACGCTTCATTCGGTGACTGGCGCCCCTTCGACGGGTTCCGCCACACGGTCGAGCACTCGGTGTACGTGCGCAACGACCAGCGTGGCAATGGCCTCGGCCCGCAACTGATGGCAGCGCTGATCGAGCGCGCCAAAGGTTGCAACAAACACGTGATGGTCGCCGCCATCGAAAGCGGTAATAGCGCCTCGATCCGGCTGCACGATCGGGCCGGTTTTGTCGTCACCGGCCAAATGCCGCAGGTGGGTACCAAGTTCGGCCGCTGGCTGGACCTGACCTTCATGCAACTGATCCTCGATCCGGGCGCAATGCCACCCGATCCCCACAAGGAGTGATGCCCCATGAACGCCGCCCAACTGCGACGCGTCAATGTTGAAAGCTTTGCGCACTATCGTCAGGGATTGATTGATCTGCTGCTCGACGCCGTCGGCTATGGCGCCAGCGTCGGGTTCATGGCGGATCTGGACGCCACCCAGGCCCGAGCCCATTTCGATGAAGTCCAAGACAACCTGAACAAAGGCAACGTGCTGCTGTGGGTGGTGGTCAAGGACGAACAGGTGCAGGCCAGTGTGCAACTGAACCTGTGCCAGAAAGCCAATGGGCTGAATCGCGCCGAAGTGCAGAAACTGCTGGTGCGTGAACACGCCCGTCGTCGCGGCCTGGGCCAGCAGTTGATGCATGCCCTGGAGCTCGCCGCCCGCCAGCACAAGCGCGGCATGCTCTACCTCGACACCGAGGCCGGCTCCCCCGCCGAAGACTTCTACAAGGCCCTGGGTTACACCCGTGCCGGCGAAATTCCGGACTACGCCTGCGACCCGAACGGGCGCTACAAACCGACCGCCCTCTACTACAAGATTCTCCAAGGAGCCCAGTGATGATTCCCGGTGAGTACCAGATCCAGCCCGGCGACATCGAGCTTAACGTGGGCCGACGCACTGTCAGCCTGAAGGTGGCCAACAGCGGCGACCGGCCGATCCAGGTCGGCTCGCATTATCACTTCTTCGAAACCAACGACGCGCTGACCTTCGACCGCGTCGCCAGCCGTGGCATGCGCCTGAACATCCCCGCCGGCACCGCGGTGCGCTTCGAACCGGGGCAGAGCCGCGAGGTCGAGCTGGTGGACCTGGCCGGGCATCGCCGGGTGTTCGGGTTTGCCGGCAGGATCATGGGCGACCTCGACTGACACGCAAACCCTGTGGCGAGGGAGCTTGCTCCCGCTCGAGTGCGAAGCGCTCGCAACACAGCTGGTGCGATCTATCTGAATAAGCGGAGCGGCAGATTTTACGACTGCTGCGCAGCCGAACGGGAGCAAGCTCCCTCGCCACAATGGACCGCGGACTACCGCACTTCACTTTCAAGGCAAGCGCATGAAAATCTCAAGACAAGCCTACGCCGACATGTTCGGCCCCACCGTCGGTGACAAGGTCCGTCTGGCCGACACTGAGCTGTGGATCGAAGTGGAACAGGACTTCACCACCTACGGCGAAGAAGTGAAATTCGGCGGCGGCAAAGTCATTCGCGACGGCCAGGGCCAAAGCCAACGGCTGGCCGCCGAGGTGGTCGATACCCTGATCACCAACGCGCTGATCATCGACCACTGGGGCATCGTCAAGGCCGACGTCGGCCTCAAGGACGGGCGCATCGCCGCCATCGGCAAGGCCGGCAACCCGGACATCCAGCCCAACGTCACCATCGCGGTCGGCGCCAGCACTGAAGTGATCGCCGGTGAAGGCATGATCCTCACCGCCGGCGGCATCGACACCCACATCCACTTCATCTGTCCGCAGCAGATCGAAGAAGCGCTGATGAGCGGCGTCACCACCATGATCGGCGGCGGCACGGGACCGGCCACCGGCACCAACGCCACCACCTGCACCTCCGGGCCGTGGCACCTGGCGCGCATGCTCCAGGCCGCCGATGCGTTCCCGATGAACATCGGCCTCACCGGCAAGGGCAACGCCAGCCTGCCGGAGCCGTTGATCGAGCAGGTCAAGGCAGGCGCTATCGGTCTGAAGCTGCACGAAGACTGGGGAACCACGCCCGCGAGCATCGACAACTGCCTGACAGTGGCCGACCAATACGACGTCCAGGTCGCCATCCACACCGACACCCTCAACGAGTCCGGCTTCGTCGAAACCACCCTCGCCGCCTTCAAGGGCCGCACCATCCACACCTATCACACCGAAGGTGCCGGTGGCGGTCATGCGCCGGACATCATCAAGGCCTGCGGTTTCGCCAACGTGCTGCCGAGCTCGACCAACCCGACCCGGCCGTTCACCCGCAACACCATCGACGAGCACCTCGACATGCTGATGGTCTGCCACCACCTGGACCCGAGCATTGCCGAAGACGTGGCCTTCGCCGAAAGCCGCATCCGCCGCGAAACCATTGCTGCCGAAGACATCCTGCATGACCTCGGTGCCTTCTCGATGATCAGCTCCGACAGCCAGGCCATGGGCCGCGTCGGCGAAGTCATCACGCGCACCTGGCAGACCGCCGACAAAATGAAGAAGCAGCGCGGTCCGCTGCCACAAGATGGCGAAGGCAATGACAACTTCCGCGCCAAACGCTACATCGCCAAGTACACCATCAACCCGGCGATCACCCACGGGATCAGCCATGAAGTGGGCTCGGTCGAAGTGGGCAAGTGGGCGGATCTGGTGCTCTGGCGTCCAGCGTTTTTCGGGGTAAAGCCAACGCTGATCCTCAAGGGCGGTGCCATTGCGGCCAGCCTGATGGGTGACGCCAACGCATCTATTCCAACGCCGCAACCGGTGCACTACCGCCCGATGTTCGCCAGTTACGGCGGCTCGTTGCATGCCACCAGCCTGACCTTTATCAGCCAGGCCGCGCAGGAGGCGGGCTTGCCTGAAGCCTTGGGGCTGAAGAAGAAAATCGCGGTGGTCAAAGGCTGTCGCGAGGTGCAGAAAACCGATTTGATTCACAACGATTACCTGCCGAACATCGACGTTGACCCGCAGACTTATCAGGTTAAGGCCGACGGTGTCTTGCTCTGGTGCGAGCCAGCGGATGTGTTGCCGATGGCTCAGCGTTACTTCCTGTTTTGAGATTCGGTCAGGCATAAACCCGGCACGAGGGGTGTCATTCTTCGTACCGGGTTAGCTGTTTCTCAGGTCAATCCGTTGCTGGTGCGTTCATAAAGGCGATGTCCACCCTTTGCAGTTTCGCCCGATCCATCGCCTGTTGGGTCAGGGTTTTAAGCAGCGTTTTCATCTCGATATCGATCAGGTTCAACTCGGCGGCATAGGCTTGGTCAGTCATGACCTGGCCCGGAGCAATTTCGCTTTCCAGCTTACCCAGTTCAGCGGCGAGTACCCGGAGCTCCTGCTTCAGATCGGCCTTTGCCTGCAACGAAAGGTTCGGTTCGGAGGCCCTCTTTTCAAGCGCCATGTAAAACTCAGTCGTTGCATCGATTCGGCGCCTGAAAACCTTGAAGGCGCTTCGATTTGTGCCCCGTAGGTATGTTTCCCAGAACGGTTGTTCGATGATCGAATCACGCAGTAAATCGCCGGTTTCCAGCTCCATGACCCGCTGATACGCACTCTCGATCATCTCGGGAGTCACACCGGTGTGCGTGCGAAATTGCAAATCACGGGACTGCCAGGGCAGGTCCAGTCGCTCCGCCAGATCCGTCATGTAAGCCAGGTGGACCTCGACTTCATCGATACTTCCCGACACTGCGCCCTCAGCATCGACAGTCCTGAATTGCTCACCATTTTCCAGGCGCTCGGCAACCACTTTGTGGGCGATCCGGCTCAACTCGTCCAGCCGCGACTTGCCTCTGGCCAGCTGCACCAGTTCGGCCTCCACCAGGCCCGGGTTGGCCAATGCGTAAGCCTCATGGATCAGCACTTCTACGCCCATCGCATTGAACAACTGCGCCCCGGCGTCAACACAGTTAGTGACCTCCTCCCTGCCCATGACGAAAAGATTGCGCCGCAGCTCGCTGTCCTTGGACATGGCCTCCAGCATTCGCCAGAGCTTTTGCGTCATGTCCACCCTGAAGGCTTTGTCAGTTCTGAAGGCGGTTGATTGGGTGAGCTTCCTGATCTGATTGAAAAAAGGCACCGAACCGAACTCATCCTCCACGCTGTTCCATATCTCCTGTTTAGCGACCCAATCAGGTCGCGTCATGCCTTCCTCCCAATCAAGACTGTCGCGCACGCCGCGAGGCGGATACGGACGATCGGGGTCCAGGCCGACGGACCGGATATAACCTCTGAGCGTTTCCAGGTTCTCGGCCGACAACCACGGCGGATCGCGATTCAATACCGTGCGCGCCAACAGCTCCGCGGAGGCTGAGCCGGGCGTAACCTGCGGGATAACGGTCAGTTCGTTGCGCTGCAGGCTCAGGTAAAAATGCCGGAACCTGGGTTGAGCGAACAGCCCCTCCGGCCAGGTATCAATCCCGGTGTCACCCAGCATCAGGGTATGCAGCATGCGCATCCCACCGATATCGGGCACTCTCCCCAACGGGTTTCCTTGCAGATCCAGACTTTTCAGCCGGGAGAGCCATCTCAAATAGGTAGCTCCCTGGGCATCCAGCACTATCCGGTTATCGCCGAGGTTCAGTTCGGTCAGCCCACGCATTCGCCCCACCGCACGAGGAAATTGCGTGAGCTGGTTACCGGTGAGATTCAGCGAACGGAGTTTCGGGAAATGAACCAGAAACGTGACGTGGGCATCGTTCATTCCAGTGCCCAGCAAGTTCAGGCTGGTGACGTGCTGAAAATCGGCTTCCAACAGAGGCATGCTTCCCAAGTGTCGCCCCAGGGGAACGTTTCTGAAATCAAGCGCTGTCCCGTACATATTTCCCAAAGGGTCCACATCCCTGGGCCCGGTGTGCTGCCAGCACTGGCGAATGGTTGTGTAGATCGAGTTTCGGGTCTGCCATTCGGCAATGCCGGCAGGGCTGTACCTGAACGCTTCGGTGGGTAAATTGAGCCAGTGCCGGAAATTGGCATTGAGACGATCGAACTCCGCCTCCAATGCGCTTGCCCGCTGTTCCGGAGTAACGTCGTCGCCCCCGCCGTCCAGGTAAGCCTGGGCCTCGGTTTCCGTCCACCCGGGGCGCACACTCCTGACCCGCTCCTGCAGCGTCACTCGGCCGGTCAGTTGTCGAATGCCCTGGGGGGCAAACATGCCACCGCGCAACTTCATCGTTTCGGGATCGTAGGCGGGCTTGCGCAGAGGGTTGTCCGCCAGCATCGGACGCAGCTTGTCACGCGCCAACGGGGCATTTTGAACACTGCGTTTGAGGTTCGCGCCTTGATAGATCTCGTACCCCAGCGCTTTGCGTTCGGCGTCGGGCAGAGCGTGCAAGACGGATGAAAAAAGATCGTCGGCACCCCGCAGATGGTTATCCTCGGCATCCCGCGCTTCATAGCCCTCGTCCGTGCTGACCAGCACTTTGCGCGTACGTGCGTTCTCCGGGCCAATGCTGTCGCGCAGGTGCCCGGTGAACGAATGTTCGCGAACTTCAATGCGCACGTCGCCCGGCCAGTTCGGCAAGGTTTCCAGGGTGTGCAGCGCCAGCCGTTCCGTATCCGGAGCGTGCATCGAGTCAAGGAACAGCCCTTCATAGGCGCGCGCCAAACGTACTTCCAGCAAGGCCGCCCGCACCTGTTGCCGCAGATGCAAGGCAATGCGCTTTTGTTCGGCCAGTGCTCGCAAATCCGCCGGAGCAGCGGCGGCCAGCAGTTCCTCGGCCACGCCGTCGGGCAATTGTGCAAAAGCATCCTGAAGCACCCGCACATTGGCATTGTCTGATGGCGACAGACCGCTCTGTGGCAGCTTCCCCGTGTCCGACCACGTCTTGAACCGTTCGATCGTGTCGACCAGCAACGCCGGCGGTGCTTCGTTTTCGACATGCAGCCGACGCAGCACATCTGCTTCGACGCCACTGGCGATCCGGATCTGCTCAAGCGTTGCATCGTCGAACGTTTCTACCCTCGCCCCCAACCGCCGCATGAGCTCGGTCGAGGTCCATTCGACAGGGCGGTCGAGCTCGGTATGCCAGGTGCCTGCGCCATTGTGTTCAAGCTTCGGTTGGTAGGCCATCGCTCGATCCGGATGGAGAATCCGCGGTTGCCCCGTGAGTGGATCGTCTTGCACCGCAAAGTATTTACCGCCGATCGACAGGAATTCCTGATCGTTGTGCAGATACAGGCCTCGCTCGTTTGGCTTCGTACCCGGACTCAGACTGACTTGATGTTCATACGGACTCAGGTCCGGATTCCAGAGACGGGTCTTGCCGTCAGCGAGCACCACCGGCTTCAGCTGTTCGACAAAAGATGAAGGCCGGACCGCTGACGCTGCGCCCGTGGGTAAAACATGCCCTGCCGCCATGATTGCCAACTGGGCAGCATTGATCAGGACACCGCACAGAAGCGCCGACGCTTCTTCCTTGTCTCCCTTGCTCCAGTCCTCAATGCCCTCCATGGTTTCGAGCAGCATTTGCCCGACCATCACGCCCAACATGGCCTCCCCCAGGCCAGGCACCAGCATTGCGCCGAAGTTGAACACATTCCATCCGATGTTCGCGTAACTCCTCAGCCGCGCCCAGCGGGCATTGGCATCTTCATCGCCAGTGGGCACGGCGATATGTCGCGCATCGGCGATGGCCTTGTCGCGCCGCCATCGACTGAACTGAGGCCAGAGCGCGCCTTCGATCACATGGGTGATCGGTTCTGCGTCGGGGTTTTCCACTGCGGTTTCCCGCCACCATGGCCCCATGTCCAACGGTTCCCGCTGCTGCCAGGTGAAGGTGCTGAAGCGCTCCCTGACGCGAGCGAAAAACCTGCCCTGGTCTTTTTGCGGTACGAACCGACTGAAGAACTGCTGATAGTCCGACGAGCGCAACTGGCTCGTCAGCGCCTTCATGAAGTCGGTGAAGGACGAATATTCCTTCAAGGGATGTTCAGGGTCGTCAGGGACGTAGGCGATCAAGGTGCCATCGAGCCGGCTCTGCGTAAAAATATCGTTCCTGCCCAGCATCTCGTCGACCACACCGCTTGGCCCGTTGGCAAAAAAGGCCTTGAGCAGTTTGAATTGATCAAACTCCTGCCCGGGTAAAATGGCCAGTTTGCGCGACCACTCCATCATTGTTCGTTGGTCTGCCGGAACCAGGCTGTTGTAGATTCGCTTTACTCGTGTCGGATCAGCCACTGCACTGAACAACACGATACCCGACAGCTTCACGCCCAAAAGAGTCAGCCGATGAGACTGTAACGGGCGATTGCCCATCGTGACGTTTGTCTGGTTGTCTCGCAGTTGCTGCAACTTGCCATATGCATAAGAAGTGATATCACTCTTCAAATAGGCAATCAGCGCTGACTCATTGAACGCGGCCTTTTCGGTCCCGATGAAGTGCTGCTCAAGCGAGGCCTTGGCATCAACCGCCGAAGGGGCCAGCAACCCTTTGATGTGCCGCTGATATTGCGCACCGAGATCCAGATCCCTGCAAAGGCTCGCAAAACTTTCGATGGTCAATGAATGGCGCGTCAGGGCTCCTTCGGCGTCGGTAATGAAAATGCCGGAGCCATCACGAAAGGCGCCAGCACGGGTTTCAGAGTCCTCGAAGTTATGGAGGGCGGCCTCCAGCAGAGTTGACTGCCTGAGCCGACTGGCATTGGTGTCGACGCCAAAACCCAGGAGGGCCGGAATATAAAGCCGTACCGATGTCGCATGAACATCCAGATCCAGGTTCAGCTTTTCTTTCAGGGCCTGAACAAGCAAGGGTTCGGCGAACTTATTGATGTCCTTTTGTAAATCGCCCAGTGTGTCATCCAGGCTGTCTTGCAACCGCCAGCGCTCACTGATGAGTTCGTTGAGATATTGACGGTTGATAGCGCTCGCCTTGATGTACCACTCGGGAACGTCCGGTTTCATATCAGTCGTTGATACAAAACTTGATACAGATGGTTTCTTTATGAATGCGGGAACTTTGGTTGCAAGATAATTCAAATAAACATTGGCGCCAGCTGTCATCTCTTGAGAGATATTGGAAACGCCCCCTTCTGACAATTCATTCATTGCGCATGTATCCCTATGCGTTTGAGAAGAACGCCAAGCTTATTCAATACCTGCAAAAACAAAAGATTAAATAACTGTTGGAAAATAGCGATAAAACAAACAACACCTTCCAACTTAAGAATCTAAAAAACAAATAAGTACCACCTGCAAGACCTGCAAGCATGATCCGGCGTGTCAGCGGTAGTTTTTACCGATCTACAAAGAGGCTAAGATGCCCAGACTCTCCAGGCAGGTAACGGCCATGCGCTTATCCGAATTCATCAGGCAACACGTGGACCGTATCGTCGATGAATGGGAACAGTTCGCCAGAACGATCACCCCGGCGGCCGAGTACATGGATCGAGCAGCCTTGCGCGATCACGCCAAGGCGATTCTGCTGGCGGCAGCGCGGGACATGACCACCGCGCAAAGCGCCAGCGAACAGCTCGCCAAGGCCAAGGGCGAAGGCCCGGAGAAAACCCCAAGCCTGGATGAAGCGGGTGCCAGCCATGGCGAATTGCGGCATACCGTGGGCTTCGACCTGGTTCAGATGACCAGCGAGTTCCGCCATTTGCGGGCCTGTGTGATTCGGTTGTGGGTCGACAGCCTGGAGTCACCGGACCTGACCTATTTCCAGGACATGATCCGTTTCAACGAAGCCATCGATGAAGCCCTCGCCGAATCCACCGCCGCCTATGCCGAACAGGTCAACCATTCGCGGGATCTGTTTCTGGCGATACTCGGGCATGACCTGCGAGCGCCATTGCAGGCAGTGAGCATGTCCGCCGAGTTACTGCTGCGTAAAGCAACGCTTGAAGGCGATGCTTTGGCCTGTGCCAACAATATTAAGGATGGCGCGCGGAACATGGCGGTGCTGGTCAGCGATTTGCTGGAACTGGTGCGCAGTCGTCTGGGCAAGCGCCTGCCGATCGAACCGGCGCCCATGGACCTGGCCGAGACGGCGCGCGAAGCGATTGCCCAGGCTTGCGCTGCTCATCCGCAATGCGATCCGGCACTGAGCGTCGAAGGCGATACCCGGGGTGTATGGGATGGCCGAAGGCTCGCTCAAATGCTGCAGAACCTGATCGGCAATGCCTTGCAGCACGGTTCGAACCACAGCGTGATCAAGCTGAGCCTCAGGGGTGAAACGGACAGCGTTCGGCTCACCGTGCACAACGACGGCACGCCGATTCCGCCCGAGGTCATCGGCACAATCTTCGATCCACTGGTACGCAGTGCCGACGAAGAACTCGGCGGGCCGAGCACCAGCCTTGGCCTGGGGCTGTTCATCGTCAAGGAAGTGGTTGATGCCCATCAAGGGACGATCGAGGTCAGTTCCAGCGCCGAACAGGGCACACTGTTTAGCGTGGTGTTGCCCAGGAAGGTGTGACGGCGTAAGACCGCGTTGTGGCGAGCCCCCTCGCCACAGGTTTAGTGTTTACAGCTATTCGATCACCAAGCGCCCCAACCGCTGCTTGAGCATGCGGTTCTCGGCCCGCAGTTGCTGGACCTCGTCAAGCAGGTCCAGCGCCAGGGCGACACCTTCCCATTCCAGCTCCAGGTCGCGCCGCAGCTTGGCGGCGCGCTTGGCCAAAACCAGTTCGTAGTCGGTGAAACGCCAATCCTTGGGCTCTGTACCCTGTGGTTCGAGGATGCCGTGTTCGACGATCTCGATCACATGCACGTCCGACAACTCGGTCGCCTCACAGAATTCTGCCAGGTCCAATAGAACGATCACGGGGTCGCTCATGATTGGGCTCCTCCTTATCTCGGAATCAAAAATTCTCTCGCGGATCGAAAGCGGCTTTTTTCGCCAACTCCTCCCATAACGCCTTGACGTCATGGTCGAGTTTTTTCGGCATCACCGCCTTGAGCTGCACGAACAGGTAACCACGGTGCCCGGCCTTGTGCATCAGGCCGTGGCCCTTGGCGCGCATGCGCTGGCCATTCTGGCTGCCGGCCGGAACCTTGAGGTTGATCTTGCCGGTCAGGGTCGGCACCGCGACTTCGGTCCCCAGTGCCAGTTCCCACGGTGCCAGTGGCAAGGTGATGATCAGGTTCTCGCCTTCGACATCGAATTTGGGGTGCGGCGCAAAACGAATGGTCAGGTACAGGTCGCCATTGGCCCCGCCACCGATGCCCGGAGCACCCTGGCCCTTGAGGCGGATGCGCTCGCCGTCGGTCACGCCGGCGGGGATCTTCACGTTCAGACTTTTGCTGGTGTTGCTGACATGCTGGCCGGCAGCGTTGTACTGCGGCACCTGGAAGCTGACCTTCTTCGATTCGGTCGAGAGGGTTTCTTCCAGAAAAACCGGTAATTCCATTTCCACGTCTTGCCCTCGACGACCGGCGCTATGGCCCGACCGTCCACCACCACCGAAACCCGAACCACGGTTGCCGAAGATCGAACTGAAGAAGTCCGAGAAATCGCCCGTGTCCTGACCACCGCCTCCGAAACCACCACGACTCTGCCAACCCGGCGGGCCCTGGAACGGCTGGCCGTGGTGACCGTATTTGCGCAAGTCGTCGTATTCGGCGCGCTTGTCGGCGCTTTTCAGCGCTTCATAGGCTTCCGACGCATCCTTGAACTTGGCCTCGGCGTCCTTTTCCTTGCTGACATCGGGGTGGTATTTGCGCGCCAGCTTCCGATAGGCGGCCTTGATCGCCTTATCGTCCGCAGTCGGCTCCACGCCGAGAATCTTGTAATAGTCTTTGAAGTCCATCGAGGGAATCACCATCCATTATCGAAATCGCGCCACTCGGTACAGCATGCTCTGGTTTACAGCGTCTTGATTGATCAATCTCAATTTTGTGACCGGGCAGCGCATCAGTAGTTTATCGGCAGCCAGGCGCAGTTCTTGCTGTCGCCCAAGGATTGCCAAACCTATGCAGGGAAGTTTGGGGGTGATGGCGCATCTTTCAAGCGTAGATCAATGTGATTTAACAGATAGTCGGCCTTCGAATCTGCGCCGCACTGACATACACTGCGCGGCCGTTTTTTAACCGGAACTTGAAAGACATGAAAAACGCATCTCCAGCCCGTGCCTGCGGTATCGACTTCGGCACGTCCAACTCCACCGTCGGCTGGCTGCGCCCCGGCATGGAAACGCTGATCGCGCTGGAGGACGACAAGATAACCCTGCCCTCGGTGGTCTTCTTCAATATGGAAGAACGCCGCCCGGTGTACGGCCGGCTGGCGCTGCACGAGTACCTGGAAGGTTACGAGGGCCGCTTGATGCGCTCGCTCAAGAGCCTGCTGGGCTCCAAGCTGATCAAGCACGACACCAGCGTCCTCGGCACGGCGATGCCGTTCAAGGACCTGCTCGGGCTGTTCATCGGCCAGTTGAAAAAGCGCGCCGAAGCCGCTGCCGGTCGGGAGTTCGAGGAAGTGGTGCTGGGCCGTCCGGTGTTTTTCGTCGATGACGATGAACTGGCCGACCAGGAAGCCGAGAACACCCTGGTGGACGTAGCCCGCGCCATTGGTTTCAAGGACGTCTCGTTCCAGTACGAGCCGATTGCAGCGGCGTTCGACTATGAATCCACCATCGAAAAGGAAGAGCTGGTACTGATTGTCGACATCGGCGGTGGTACGTCGGACTTCTCGCTGGTGCGCCTGTCCCCTGAGCGACGCGGGCACGACAACCGTCACGACGACATCCTCGCCACCGGCGGCGTGCACATCGGCGGGACCGATTTCGACAAACAGCTGAGCCTGCAAGGCCTGATGCCGCTGTTCGGCTACGGCAGCCGGATGAAGAGCGGCGCCTACATGCCCACCAGCCACCACATGAACCTGGCGACCTGGCACACCATCAACTCGGTGTACTCGCAGAAATCGACCCTGGCCCTGGGCAGCATGCGCTACGACATCGAAGACACCGGCGGCATCGATCGCCTGTTCAAGCTGATCGACCAGCGCGCCGGGCACTGGCTGGCGATGGAAGTGGAAGAAACCAAGATCCAGCTGACTCATGCCGACAGCCGCCATGTGCCGCTGGACCGCATCGAGCCCGGTTTGAGTGTGGAACTGACTCGTGCGCTGTTCGAATCAGCCATCGACAACTTGCTGGAGCGGGTGCGCAACAGCGTGACCCAATTGCTGAACGACGCGAATGTGCGGGTCGATCAGGTAGATACGGTGTTCTTCACTGGCGGTTCGAGCGGGATTCCGGCGCTGCGCAACAGCGTCTCGGCGATGTTGCCGAAGGCGCAGCATGTGGAAGGCAACATCTTCGGCAGCATCGGCAGCGGGTTGGCGATCGAGGCGGCCAAGCGTTACGGCCCGATGGATTGACCTGAAACCCTGTGGCGAGGGAGCTTGCTCCCGTTGGACTGCGCAGCAGTCCCTTCTTTTGGAGATAAGGGGGGCCGCTTCGCGCCCCAACGGGAGCAAGCTCCCTCGCCACAATTAGATCAACACAGGATCAAACCATCCCCACCTGCTTCAACTCACTCTTCAGGTACGCGTAATAAATCGGCCCCGCCACCACCCCCGGCAGGCCGAACGCGGCTTCGAACACCAGCATCGCCAGCAGCAACTCCCACGACTTGGCGCTGATCTGCCCGCCTACAATGCGCGCGTTGAGAAAGTATTCGAGCTTGTGGATAAAAATCAGATACCCCAATGCCGCCACCGCCACCCAGATCGACAGTGACAGGCCGACGATGGTGATCAAGGTGTTCGACATCAGGTTGCCGATCACCGGCAACAAGCCGAGCAGGAAGGTCAGCACGATCAGGGTTTTGGTCAGCGGCAGCTTGATCCCGAACATCGGCAGGACCACCGCGAGGAAAATCCCGGTGAAGAAGGTGTTGAGCAGGGAAATCTTGATCTGCGCGAAGACGATATTGCGAAACGCCTGGACCAACAGGTGCAAGCGGTCGAACAGCGCCGCGGCCAAGGGCTTGCGCTTGGTCAGGTCCGGCACGCGCTGCAAGGCGATGATCGCCCCCAGTACCATGCCGATCAGCAGCGTCACGAACATGTGCGCCGCGTCCTTGCCCACCAGTTGCAAGTCGCTGAGGTGCTTGCTCATCCACTCGCCGATGGCCACTCGGAATTCGGCGGCACTGGCCGGCAAATAAGCGTCGATGAACGGCGGCAGCTGCCCGCGTGCGCGGTCGACCACGCCCATGAATTTATCGAGGGAAGCACCGGGGTTTTCCGCCTCGTGCAGCAGAAAACTGATCGCACCGGCAAAGATCAGCGCCAGCACACTGACCACCAAAGTCCCCAGTAACGCCACCGCCAGCCAGCGCGCACGGCGGCCCTCGATCAGCCGTTGCAATTGCGGCGTAAGCATGTTGACCAGTTCGAACACCAACAACCCGGCCAGCAGGCTGGGCAGCAATCGCAGAGGGATCACCAGCAGCAAACCGCCAAAAATAATGACCCAACTGATGAGCAACAAGACCTGACGCTGAGAAAACGCTGACATACAGCCTCAAAACGAACGACGTGAAAGGATTGGCAGTCTGCCAGCGTTCCGGCGCCGAAGCGAGCAAACACGAACCTTGGGAGCGAGCCTGCTCGCGATAGCATCAACGCGCTTCTGCATGATACCGAGTCGCCTGCATCATCGGATCGCCGTCCGGAGCAGGCTCGCCCCCACACTGCTTATTTTTTCTTCAGGCACTCACTCATGAACGCTTTGCGCGCATCGCCCTTGAGGCCCTTGGTAGTGGCATCGGCATTACAGGTTTTCATCTTTTCTTGTTGAGGTGTCATGGGCTTGGCGGCATCGGCGGCCGGCGCGGCTTTGAGGCAGGTACTCATGAAGGCTTTGCGCTCATCGCCCTTGAGGCTTTTGGCGGTAGCTTCGGCATTGCAGGTAGTCATTTTGTTCTGTTGGGCAGTGGCAGCAAAACCCTGGGAGCAGAGCAGCAGACCGATCATCAACAACGGGGCACGCAACATCTTCATGGAGTTTTCTCCTTGTTACCGCACCGATGGGTACGGCCTCGCTCTGGAGTGTAGACAAAGCCTGTTACACCTTCATCTGCTATCAAGATGGCTGCGCCGATACTGTTCCGGCGTGCACCCGGCCTGGCGCTGAAACATCGCGATAAACGCCGAGCCGGTGCTGTAACCCATGTCGAAGGCGATTTCCTGAATGCTGCGGTGGCTGTCCAGCGCTTCGATCGCCGCCAGAAACCGCAACCGTTGCCGCCATTCACCGAAACTCATGCCCAACTCGCGAACAAACTGCCGGGCCAACGTGCGTTCGCTGACGTGAACCTGCCCGGCCCAATACGCCAACGGCCGGTTATCCCCAGGTTCGGCCTGCAAGGCTTCCAGAATGCCAAGTAACCCGGGACTGCTGGCGTAGGGCAAATAGCACTCATGCATGGGCGCCTGTTGCAGTTGGTCTACCAGCACTTGAGCCAGACGCTGGTCCGCGTCGTGCTCGGGAATTTTCACATCGCGGGCGGCGAAGTCTTTCAGGATCGCCTTGAGGATGTCGCTGATCGCCAGGGTGCAGGCCTGTTGCGGCAGATCGCGGCACAGCGTCGGCGCGAGGCAGACCGCGCGATAGTTGATCGGCTGATGGCTATAGAAACTGTGTTCGGTCCCGGGCGGCACCCACACCGCGTACTGCGGTGGCGACATGAAACGGCTGCCATCGACTTCCATGTGCAACACGCCATGGGCCGCGTACTCCAGCGTGCCCCACGGATGCCGGTGAGGTGCGGCGTATTCGTGGGCGTTGAAGTCGGCATAGCGGAAATACACCGCCGACGGCAGTTCGCTGAAATCCAGCAGGTCGATGTGTTTACTGTTCATGCTGTCCGGAATCAGAGTTAGATTGTCTGGATCGCAGTATAGGCTTGCATCCAGACAGACGGATAATTGCCCCTCATTAACGTTCTGGCTTTTTCCCGATGCAATACGCTTATCCCCTGCTGGCCATTTTCATTTGGGCCGGCAACACCGTGATCAACAAACTCGCGGTGGGCGCAATCTTCCCCGCCGAAATCGGCTTCTACCGCTGGCTGCTGGCCGGGATTCTGTTCACGCCTTTCATGCTTAAGCCGGTGATCGCCCATTGGCCGGTAATACGCCCAAACCTGGGGAGGATCTTCATCCTCGGCGTACTCGGCATGGCGGTTTATCAGAGCCTGGCCTATTTCGCTGCAACACTGACGTCGGCCACCAACATGGGCATCATTTTGTCGCTGATGCCATTGATGTCGCTGGCCATGGCGATGGTCAGCCTCGGCCAACGCCTGACCGCCGGTGCGCTGGCCGGTGCGGTGCTGTCGTTTGCGGGGGTTTTGGTGGTGGTGTCGTCCGGCAGCCTCGGCGCATTGCTCGAACACGGGGTGAATCTGGGCGACGCAATGATGCTGATCGCCACGCTGGCGTATGCGATTTACAGCACCTTATTGAAAAAATGGCAGCTGCGCTTGCCGCCGCTGGTGTTGCTGTATTTACAGGTGCTGGTGGCGGTGGTGGTGCTGTTTCCGCTGTTCCTCGCCTCACCGAAAATCGGCCCGACCCTGCATAACATTCCGCTGGTGCTTTACGCCTGCCTGCTGGCCTCGATGCTTGCGCCGCTGGCGTGGATGCAGGCCGTGGTACGCCTGGGCCCGAGCCGGACCACGCTGTTTTTCAACCTGCTGCCGTTGATCACCGCGCTGATTGCGGCGGCGGTGCTGCATGAGCAGTTGGCGCTGTATCACCTGGTGGGTGGGGTGTTGACGTTGGGTGGGGTGATTCTTTCCGAGCGCTGGACCACCACATTGGGCCGCGCATAACCCTTTGTGGCGAGGGAGCCTGCTCCCGCTCGAGCGCAAGGCGGTCGCATTCTGGGGGCTGCTTCGCCGCCCAACGGGAGCAAGCTCCCTCGCCACAGGGCTTAAACGCCTGCTGCCTTCAGCCGCGCGGCATGCTCGACAAACAACCGCACCGGCTCCGCCCCTTTGCCCACCAGCCCCAGGGATTGGTTGACGATATCGAAGTGATCCATCGGATATTGATCGCCAATCACCGTTCCCAGATGCGAGCTGTAACGCCCGACCATCCCGTCGCAATGCCCCGCTTCACGCACGAAGGTTCTGGCAAACAACCGGCAACTGCGATTGGTCCCGTCGAACAGGTTGCACCCGCTATCGGTCTTGCCCGGCTGCAGGGTGCCGGACCAGGAGTAATAGCGCACGCCATTGACCACTTCCGGGCCATGCCCACCCCAGGTGTCAGGCAGCCCCTGTGGATAACGCTGATTGAACAGCGCCACGCCGGCCGTGGTCAGCGACTGGTGCGAAGCCGGGATATCCACCGGCAGTCGCGGCCCGCGATAACCGGTTTCCAGCAGGCACATCAACGCGCTGATCAACCACAAAAAAAAGGTGAGCAATCGGCCCCTGGCGCTGTCTGCCGGGTAGTGATCGTGCAGGTAATCCGCCAGCTCCGAACCGTGATTGGGCCCGGCCACCGAGGTCACTGACGCCACCCGGTCCGGGCGTTTTGCCGCAGCATACCGAGCGGTCAGCGAGCCCTGGCTGTGGCCGATCAGGTTGACCTTCTCGGCCCCGGTGTCGCGCAGGATTTCCTCGATTCGTGCCAGCAATTGCTCACCGCGCACCTCGGTTGAGTTGAGCGGCGAGACCTGCACCGCGATCACGGTCGCCCCATCCCGGCGCAACGCCGAAATGATCCCGAACCAATACGGATAGAGCAGCAGACGAATAAACCCGAGCATCCCCGGGACCAGCACCAACGGGTAACGCGTGGCGGAGCCTTGCGACATGGATGAACATCCTTGTGGTCGGTGAGATGAAGCAAGGCTGGATGCAAGGCCTCAGCCAAGCATCGCCACCCAAGATGACAACCCGGTGACCAATCTATGACATCCACCCTACTTCAACCCCACCACGCCCGCCACAATCAGCCCGACCGACACCAGTTTGAGCGCGGTCAGGCTTTCGCCCAGCAGCGCAAAGCCGAGGAACACCGTGCCCAATGAACCGATGGCGGTCCAGATCGGGTAGGCGATGCTCACCGGCAATTCGCGCATGGCCAAGGTCAGGAAATAGATCCCACCCACGGCCGCCACCACGGTGATCACCGAAGGCCAGAGCCGGGTGAAGCCATCGGCGTACTTCATGCCCATGGCGAAGGTGACCTCGAACCCGGCGGCAATCAGCAGGAACAGCCAGGCCATCTAGAACTCCCTGGCCAGCGCCAGCAAACGCTGTTCGGCCTCGGCTACGGAAACCTGGAAGGTGCGCTCGGCGGACTCTTCGCCCTCGGCGGCGACAACCGTGACGTCAGTGATGCCGATGAACCCCAGTGCCGTGCGCAGCAACGGGTCGGCATGGTTCATCGCTTCAAGCTCGCCACCGGGGCCGAAACCAAACCCGCCGCGACTGGTGACGATCAACGCCTTCTTGCCCCGCACCAGCGGTTCGTACTGCGCGATGCCGTTGTCCAGGGTGTGATTGAACGTCAGCCCGAGCCGCACAATCTGGTCGATCCAGGCCTTGAGGCCACTGGGCACGCTGAAGTTGTACATCGGGGTGGAAATCACCAGCAGATCATGGCCGAGCAACTCACCCACCAACTCATCGCTGAGTGCCAGGTCGGCCTGCATCGACAACGGTCGCGCTTGAGGCTCTGGATGAAAAGCAGCCGCTACGAAGGCTTCGTTGACGGCCGGGATCAACGCCCGCCCGACTTCACGGCGGGTCAATTGCGACTGCGGGTTACGGACCTGCCAGGCTGAAAGAAACACCTCGGCCAACCGCCGCGAATGAGAGCGTTCGCCACGGGGGCTGGCGTGAATGGCAAGAATTGTGCTCATCTGAATCTCCTTAAGGGCTAAACTGAAACGGTTTGTGGTTGCAGCTTGAAGCGCACAGCCGCCTGCCTTCAAATGAGCAAAAATCAGTCTGGATGAATCTATTTCACCCATGGAGTTTTAAATGTTTGCCTCGTTGCCGTTGACCGCCCTGCGGGCCTTCGAATCCGCCTCGCGCCTGCTGAGTTTCAAGGCTGCCGCCGAAGAGCTGTCCGTGACGCCGACGGCGGTTTCCCACCAGATCCGCTCCCTGGAAAACTGGCTCGGCGTGCCGCTGTTCGAACGACTGCCACGCCAGGTGCGCCTGACCGAGTGCGGCGAACGGCTGTTCCGTAGCCTGCATGGCGCCCTGCTGGAGGTGGCGCAAAGCGTCGATACCTTGCGCCCGCAACGCAGCGGCACGAGCCTGACGATCTCCACCACCGCCGCTTTCGCCGCCCTTTGGCTGGTGCCACGGCTGGGACGGTTTTATGCCCGGCATCCGCACATCAGCGTGCGGCTGGACACTCACTGCGAAGTCATCGATTTGCATCAGGACGCCAGCGTCGATCTGGTGCTGCGCTACAGCCAAGACGACTACCCGAACCTGTATGGGTTGTGCCTGTTCGACGAGTCCTTCGGGGTTTATGGCTCGCCTGAACAAGTGGCCCTGGCGACCCGTCGGGTACCCACCCTGATCAGCGTGCAGTGGCATAACTCCAAACTGTATGCCCACGGCTGGGAAGCCTGGTGCGCGCAATCCGGCGAAACCTGGCTGGCCGGACAGCCAGCGGTGCGTGAATACGACGAAGAGCATTACGCCCTGCAAGCCGCCATTGCCGGGCAAGGTTTGGTGCTGGCGAGCAATATTCTGGTGTCGGAGAGTGTGGCCAGCGGCTTATTGCTGCCTTACCGGGGTGAGATTCAGGTCGACGGGGCCGGATACAGCGCACTGTGCGTTCCAGGGCGCGAACGGCATCCGCCGGTGCGGGCGTTTTTTGCGTGGTTGCAGGAGGAAGCTCGATTGTCTGGTCTATTGCCAAGATCGAAGCCTGCGGCAGCTCCTGCAGGGGAACGCGTTCCAATGTAGCGGCCGCAGGCTGAGATCTTTTGATCTACCGGGTGGGCTTGACCGTCACCGGCGCCTTGCCCGCCTTCATCTGCTCCAGCAACGGCGCACATTGATTCGGCTCGCCAGCACTCGGCGCGATCAGCGCCAGCAAACCCGCCGCCGGCGCGGCAATCACACCCAGCGCCACCATCCCGGCCCCGCGCAGCATCAGCGGCACCGCTTTCACCCCCGCATCCGGCTTGATGAACTTACCCCGCACATACAGTGGCGAACGCAACGAAATCAAGCGCCAGCCCTTGGATTCCGGGCTGATGGTCAGGTCCAGTTGCTCGGTCGCCATGTTCGCCGTGCCATCGATGTAGACAATCGCGTTCTCGGTATCGAAGACGAACAACTGCGTGGTCGCCAGACCGCTCTTGATGTCGAAATTGGCCGCCGCGCAGTTGATCTTCACTTCCTTGTCGCCAAAGATTTTCCCGACCACATAGTTGCCGACATTGAGCCCGGCCAGCTCCATCAACTCACGACTGATGGCGCCATCATTGATCAGCATCTTCAAATTGCCGTCGGCAGTGCCCAGCAGCTTGGCCACCGAGTTGCCACGACCGGTAAGGTCGGCGTCGCCATTGAGCTCACCGAAACTGGTTTTCATCCGTTCAATGGAGGGGAACAACTGTTTGAGCTTGAACTTGCGCGCAGTCAGTTTGGCCCGGCCTTCCAATGGCTCGGCGCGCCCGTTCAGACGAATCTGCGCATCCAGATTGCCGCCCGCCACGCCGAAACGCAGGGGCTCGAGACTGAGCACACCATCCGTCAGCACCAAATGGGTGTAGAGGTCGTTGAACGGCAGTTTTTCGCTGTGGACAATGCGCTTGCCAGTGAACTCGACGTCAGCGTCCATATCGCGCCAGCGCTCGGTCTTGAATTCCTCGACCGGCAGAATCTTGTCCGCCGGCTGTTTGCTTTCACCGCCGCGGGCCTTTTGCTTGGCATTGGAGTCGGCGCCGATCAGTGGGGCCAGGTCGGCAAACAACAGTTGATTGGACTCCACCGCCCCGCTGAGCTTGGGCCGCGGTTGACTCGCGACATAAGCCAGGTTGCCATGGATATCGCTCTCGCCGATCTTGCCGTTGAAGTCCTCATAGCGGTACACCGCCCCGCCCGACTCATGCAACTTGGCGGTCAAATGCCCATCCGTGGCGTACGGCGGGGTATCCGGCAGGGTCACGCCGATCAGCGGATAGAGATTGCCCAGGCTGGCACCGGCCAGTTTCAGGCGCAGATCCAGGGCGCCGAGGTTCAATGGGTCGGTGAGCGTGCCGGCCAGTTCGACGCTGGTGTCGGCAATCTTCATTTGCGCATGAAGCGGGAACGGCTTGGCGGCATCCTGTAGGGCCAGCAAACCACCGATTTTGCCTTGGCCGGCCAGATTCTGGCCGTGGTATTGGCCTTTGACCTTCAACGCGAACGCGTAATCCTGCGGCGAACCGCCCTTCTCAAGCGCGGTTTTCGCCGCTTTGTCGCCGACGATGTCACTGAACGGAATCGGCTTGCCCAGCGGATCGATAAGCAAGTCGAGGCGGGTTTTCAGGCTCTGGTCGTCGAGCGTGACATGGCCCTTGTCGAAGCCGATGGCACCGATGTCCAGCACCCAGTTAGAAGGCTCGGCATTCGGATCCTTGGGGTCGAACTTGAATGTCCAGTTGGCGCGGCCGTCGGCCAGACGCTGCAGGTCGGCATTGGGCTCGGTCAGGTCGATGCGCGGGATCGTCACCCGCTGTGTCAGCAAGGCCAGCGGTGAAATACGCAGCTCGACGCGTTTGAGGGTGGCCATCTGCGGTTGCTTCGACCAGTCCGGGTTGCCCAGGCTCAGGTCCTCGGCCACCACATGCGGCCACGGTACCCAGGCCCGCCAGCCGCCTTCGTCGGGCTCGCGCTGCCAGACCACCGCGAGGTTGCCGTTGATGGCGAACGGACGATGCAGTTCTTCGGAGACTTTGGCGTTAAGGGGCGGCTTGATCCGGTTCCAATCGAAGAACGCGATGATCAGCACCAGGACGGCCAGCAGCACAACGAGGCTGGCGGAGGTCCAGGCAAGCATTTTACGAGTGCGCGTCATTGCACAGAGCTCCTGAATACGACTGAGCGCCCTGACAGCGACGCACTGATGAAACGTTAGGCCAGAACCGGCCTGCCATGAAATGTACGACTGGAAAACGGCCCGCAGGTTTAACCCGAAGGCCGATTCGAACGCAAATAGCCGTCTCGCCCCTCCCTTTTTAGCGTTACCGACCCCGCACTTTTGCGAGGCGAAAATGAGTCGAAAATACCCACCTCAGTGCAAAAACGTTCGCCGGAAACGCCCGTTCTAGAGCCGCTCGGCCAAACAATCAATTCCGTTGATTATTACCATTGCGTTTATGAACTTTTATATCGACTTATCGAGAGTAGCATTGACCTCGTACCCACTTTATCGCCCTCCCAAGGAGCAACCCATCATGAAACGCGAATTACTGCTTAGCCTGACCCTCTCAATGTTAGCCAGCACCGCTTTTGCTCTGCCGGCTGCCGATCAGGCCACTCCACAAGTCAAAGACAGCCACTCGGTGTTCAGCCAGACCGTTGCCGATGGTGCCAACGGTAACGAGCGCCTGAAAGAAAAAGGCCTGATCACCCAGGATGGCTCGGATCGCACTCCACAGGGCCAAACCCTGGCTGCTGACGGTACCGACCGTACCCCACAAGGCCAAACTCTGGCGGCTGACGGTACCGACCGTACCCCACAAGGCCAAACCCTGGCGGCTGACGGTACTGACCGCACTCCACAAGGCCAAACCCTGGCTGCTGACGGTGCCGACCGCACTCCACAAGGCCAAACCCTGGCGGCTGACGGTGCCGATCGCACTCCACAAGGCCAAACCCTGGCGGCTGACGGTGCCGATCGCACTCCACAAGGCCAAACCCTTGCTGAAGGTGGTGGTGACCGTGTGATCGAACGCAACAGCGCTGTGAGCTAAGCCCATGGCGGCCTGGAAAAAAAGCCCAATCCCCGGATTGGGCTTTTGACTTTATAGAAGCTGCATTTCCCCCGCGTGATCCCCCGACAGTCCGTTCGACGCCAGCGAAGCCGATTTGCTAGAGTGCGCCGCTGTCCCTGTCCAGAAAACACCCTTGCGATGCTGCCCCGCGCCGAACAGAAACAACAGACCCGCAACGCCCTGATGGACGCTGCCCGCCACCTGATGGAAAGCGGCCGAGGATTCGGCAGCTTGAGCCTGCGTGAAGTGACGCGAACCGCCGGGATCGTGCCCACTGGTTTCTACCGGCACTTCGCCGACATGGACGAATTGGGCCTGGCGCTGGTGTGCGAAGTCGGCCAGACCTTCCGCGAAACCATCCGCCTGGTGCGCCATAACGAATTCGTCATGGGCGGTATCATCGATGCCTCGGTGCGGATCTTTCTCGACGTGGTCACGGCCAATCGCTCGCAGTTCCTGTTTCTTGCCCGAGAGCAGTACGGCGGCTCGCTGCCGGTGCGCCAGGCCATCGGCCGCCTGCGCGAGGACATCAGCTCGGACCTGGCGGCCGATTTGTCGCTGATGCCCAAACTGCAGCATCTGGACATCGCCGGCCTGAGCGTCATGGCCGATCTGATCGTCAAAAGCGTGTTCGCGACCCTGCCGGACATCATCGATCCGCCGGCCGAAGCATTGCCCGAGCACCTGACACCCCAGGCGAAAATCACCCAGCAGTTGCGGTTTATCTTTATCGGGCTGAAGCATTGGCAGGGACTCGGCAGTACCGAGTAACCCGTTAGAAAAAGATCGCAGCCTTCGGCAGAAGGCTGCGATCTTTTTTTGTGCGCTGCAAATTGGTGCGTAAACACCCGCCACGCACCAACTTCAATCAAAGTCCTGCAACATTGTGAGTCCCCCCCGTCGCTCTGACAGGCATTTCCTACCTCTCACCCGATTGGCAAGCCCCTTGCTCTAGCCTGAACATTGTTCATTGCTGGAAGCCTTCCGATGCTGGTGATTCATCGCAGAATCGACCCTCAACCCGTCTGGGCCGCCGAGTTGCACCTGACCTTCGAAGCCAGGAGCAAAAGCCGCTTGCGCTGTTTCAGTGCCGAGGGTGAAGACGTCGGCTTGTTTCTGGAGCGCGGCCAGCCACCGCTGCATGACGGCGAGTGCCTGCAAGCCGAAGACGGGCGCGTCGTTCGCGTCTGTGCTCGCCCCGAACAACTGCTGCACGTCACCTGCGCCAATGCGTTCGAACTGACCCGCGCCGCCTATCATCTGGGCAATCGCCACGTGGCCCTGCAAGTCGGCGACGGCTGGTTGCGCCTGCTCGATGATTACGTGCTCAAGGCCATGCTCGAACAGCTTGGCGCCAAGGCCGAGAACATCGAAGCGCCGTTCCAGCCGGAACACGGTGCCTACGGTGGTGGCCATCACCACTCGCGCCACGGTGACGAGGACTTCAACTACCCGCCGAAACTGCACCAGTTCGGCGTGCGCTTATGAACCCGGCCTGGGCGCTGCTGCGCCTGGCCAGCCCGCAGCTGCCGATTGGCGGCTACAGCTATTCCCAGGGCCTGGAAATGGCGGTGGATAACGGCCGGGTCAATGATCCCGACAGCGCGCGACGCTGGATCAGCGATCAATTGCTGCTGAACCTGGCGCGTTTCGAAGCACCGCTACTGCTCGCCCATTGCACCGCCGCCGCCGAAGAAAACTGGGCCGAGTTGCTGCAACGCTGCGAAGAGCATCGCGCCAGCCGCGAAACCCGTGAGCTGCATCAGGAGAGCCGGCAGATGGGCTATTCGCTGCAGCAGCTGCTCAACGGCTTGCCGGAGCTGGACGAGCCTGCTCGCGCCTTTCTCGAGCAACGCCCTGAACCGCACTTGGCTCTCGGCTGGGCGCTGGCGGCTCGCGCCTGGAACATCAACCCGCAAGATGCGCTGGCCGCCTGGCTCTGGAGCTGGCTGGAAAACCAACTGGCGGTGTTGATGAAAACCCTGCCGTTGGGCCAGCAAGCCGCACAACGCCTGACCAGCGAACTGCTGCCGTTGCTGCAACAGGCGCAGCAAGACGCCAGCCGAATCAATCTCGAACACGTTGGCAGCGCCGCTTTCGGTCTGTCCCTGGCATGCATGGCCCATGAGCGCCAGTACAGCCGTCTGTTCCGTTCCTAGGGCCTTTTAGTTTGGAGAATCACATGAACACACAACCCCTGCGCGTCGGCATCGGCGGCCCGGTCGGCTCCGGCAAAACCGCCTTGACCCTGGCCCTGTGCCTGGCCCTGCGCGAACGCTACAACCTGGCCGTCGTGACCAACGATATCTATACCCGCGAAGACGCTGACTTTCTGGTGCGCAACGAAGCCTTGGCACCGGAGCGGATCATCGGCGTGGAAACCGGCGGCTGCCCGCACACGGCGATCCGCGAAGACGCCTCGATCAACCTCGAAGCCGTGGACCAACTGAACCGGCGCTTTCCGGGGCTGGATCTGATCCTGGTGGAATCCGGCGGCGACAACCTCTCGGCGACCTTCAGCCCGGAACTGTCCGACCTGACCATTTACGTGATCGATGTCTCCGCCGGCGACAAGCTGCCGCGCAAGGGTGGCCCCGGCATCTGCAAATCCGACCTGCTGGTGATCAACAAGATCGACCTGGCGCCGCTGGTAGGCGCGTCGCTGGAGATGATGAACAGCGACACCCAACGCATGCGCAACGGCAAGCCGTTTGTCTTCAGCAACCAGAAAACCGGCCAGGGCCTTGAAGAAATCATCGCCTTCATCGAACGCCAGGGCCTGCTGACTGCGGCCTGATCACACTTATCAACAAGGAAGCTTATCCATGACACTGAAACGCATTCTGGGCGCCATGGCCCTGCTGCTGACCCCAGCCATTGCCTTCGCCCACCCGGGCCATGGCGACAACGGCTTGATCGCCGGCATCAGCCACCCGATCGGCGGCCTCGATCACTTGCTGGCGATGGTTGCCGTGGGGTTGTGGGCGGCGCAGCAGAAAGGCGCTGCACGCTGGGCTCTGCCGTGCACATTCGTGGGCACCATGTTGATCGGCGGCTTGCTGGGTTTTGAAGGACTGAACCTGCCGGCGCTGGAAAGCGGGATTGCGGCATCGGTATTGGCGCTGGGCCTGGCGGTGGCGTTGGCAGTGCGTCCGCCGCTGAGCCTGGCGGTTGCGGCGACCGCGTTGTTCGCGCTGTTTCATGGCGTGGCGCATGGTCTGGAATTGCCGGACATGTCCAGTCCCTGGGCGTATGCCGCAGGGTTTGTGGCAGCGACAGCGGCGTTGCATGCCGCGGGTTATGCGATGGTTCGCGTCTTGCCTCAGGCCGCGGCACCATTGGTTCGGCTGGCGGGTGCGGCGTCGGCGGTAACCGGAGCTTGGTTATTAGCGGGTTAATTCTCTAGCGTCTGGACTGACCTCTTCGCGGGCAAGCCTCGCTCCTACAGGATTGTGTTTGACCCCGCAATTCGTGTCATGACACGAAACCTGTAGGAGCGAGGCTTGCCCGCGAAGGCGGCCTGACAGACACCGCATCTCTAAGGCCTGCTAACATGTCGCGCAATTAACCCTGCCGTGACGACGCCAGCCAATGCCGCATGCTTCCCGCTCTGCCTCCCAGCCTGAATTGACCGCCCTGTTCGCCTCAGTGCACCAGCACTTCCAGGACGTGATCGTGCCGCTCTGGCAGGGCCCCGGCTGGAACGCCGACATGGCGTTGCCTTATGAGGCGCTGGATGCCGAGCATAAACCGCTGCCCACTCAGCGCTACCGGGCCATGGCCTGCGCGCGGCAGCTGTACCTGTTCTCCAGCCTGATCGGCCAGGTGCCCAAGGCTGAAGAGCGCGCGGCGGCGCTGTTTCGTTCCTTGCAACGGCATTTCCACGATGCCGAGCATGGCGGCTGGTTCTACAGCATCGACCCGCAAGGTACGCCGCTGGACCAGCGCAAAGACCTCTACACCCACGCCTTCATCCTGTTCGCCTGCGCCCATTATTGGGACAAGGTTCGCGAACCGCTGGTGGAGTCGGTACTCAACGCCGCGCTGGAAGTGGTAGCGCAGCGTTTCGCCACGGGCGACGGCCTGTACGAAGCCAGCCTGGACCGTGATTGGTCCTCGCTCGACTCCGGGCCATTGCAGAACCCTCTGATGCATTTGGCCGAAGCCTTCCTCGCCACCCTTTCGGTGCGCGAAGACGCGGCTGTGCAGAACGCACTCATCGAGTTATGCACAGCCATGCAAAAGCGTTTCATCGACCCGCGACATGCGGTGTTGATGGAGAAGCCGCTGGGAGCTGTGGATAACTGGTTCGAGCCGGGCCATCAGTTCGAATGGTATTTCCTGCTGCAATCCTCGCCATTGCTGCGCGACTCGACACTGCATGCCTCGCTGGAGCGCGCGTTTGCGTTCACCGAGCAACGGGGTGTCGATCAGCAGACCGGTGCCGTGCGAGCGATGCTGGAACTGGATGATCACCCTCGCGACGCAACCCAACGCATCTGGGCTCAAGCCGAATACCTGCGCGCCCTGACCTTGCGCCCGGACAGCGAAGCATCGGTGCAACGCCAATTGCAGGCGTTGCAACAAAGCTTTCTGCATGCGGGCGGTTGGTATGAGTGTCGCGATGAGCAGGGCGAAGTGAGCCGCAAGGACATGCCTTCGACCACGCCTTATCACTTGGCAACCTGCTATCGCGGATTGGCCGAGTATTTGCGCTGACTGAAAAATTGTTTTCGCGGGCAAGCCTCGCTCCTACAGGTTTTATGTTGAATCGCGACTCTGCGAACAACACATAATCCGTAGGAGCGAGGCTTGCCCGCGAACAGCCGTTACTCGGTCTTACACCTTGGCATTACGCTCAATGGCAAACCCACTCCAGGTCTGGCTCACCGGCATCAGCTCAAGGCTGTTGATGTTGATGTGGGCCGGTGCGTTGAGCACCCAGAAAATGGTCTCGGCGATGTCTTGCGGCTGGATCGGGTCGGCACCGGCGTAAGTGGCGTTGTAACGCTCCTGGTCACCGGCGAAACGCACCAGCGAGAACTCGCTCTCGCACAGGCCCGGCTCGATGTTGCTGACCCGCACGCCCGTACCTTGCAGGTCGCAGCGCAGGTTCAGGGAGAACTGTTTGACGAACGCCTTGCTCGCGCCATACACGTGGCTGCCCGGGTACGGGTAGTTGCCGGCGATGGAGCCGAGGTTGACGATGCTGGCGCCACGACCATGAGCGATCAAACGTGGCAGCAACAGGCGGGTGCTGTACATCAGGCCTTTGATGTTGGTGTCGACCATGGTGTCCCAATCATCGAGATTGCACTTGGGCGCCGGGTCCACACCCAGGGCCAGGCCGGCGTTGTTGATCAGCCCGCGCAGCTTGGCGAAGGATGGCGGCAGGTTGGCAATCGCCTCCTCCATGGCCTTGCGGTCCCGTACGTCGAGCACCAGGCCATGGACCTCGGTCTGTTTCGACAACTCGGCGCACAGGGCATTGAGGCGCTCTTCACGACGACCTGTCAGCACCAGTTTCCAGCCGGCCTCGGCAAAACGACGGGCACAGGCTTCACCAAAACCGGAGGTCGCGCCGGTAATAAACAGGGTGTTGGACATCGTGTTCTCCTTGCGTCGGCTGACAGTCAGCCCTTGGAATAGAAAATCAACCGGCAGCATGCCCGGCCTTTTCCACAGCGGCAACCATGGCAAAAACCGTACAAAAAATGATCAATGCTGGCAACACCCCATGCCCCGTGGCTTGCAGCCATGTACGCGCACCTTATCCACAGGCCGGTCCACAGTTTCCGGGGGCAAGTGGAAAAGCTGCAAGCCGCTATCCACAAGGCTTTGCGGGCATATTTGAAAGTTTTTTGCTTGACCCTGAGGCATCCGCTGTGTAGTCCAGGGCAATTTGCACGACTGAGCGGTCATAGCGACGATGGCGCCAAGCCAGCAACCACGGCCCTCAGCCGAGTCTTTCCAGAGTTTAACCACAGACTTATCCACAGGCTTGTCCACCTCGGCTCACACCGGCTTCGCTCATAACAAAAAGGTTGACAATGCCCACTTCAGGTTCGCCAAAAGCACCTGATCAAAAAACAGTCATCTCTCTGAAAGCCACGTATTCAAAGGCTTACAGCCAGCTACTCCCACGTTATTCACAGCCAGCTCCACAGCAAACGGGGACAAGTCAAAACCGTGACAAAACAGCAATTTGCAGCGGCTTTATGTCGCGCTTTGAGAGGTCATGAATATTGTTTTCCACAATTTCCCTTTACCTCAAACCACAGCCTCGTGTAGGGATTGTGCGGGCATAAAAAAACGCCCTGAGTTCGTCAGGGCGTTTTCCAGGCTCTTCGGTTTAGTGCCCGCCGAGATAGGCGTTACGCACCTCCTCGTTCACCAGCAGCTCCTTGCCGGTGCCGCTGAGGCGGATCTGCCCGTTGACCATCACGTACGCCCGGTCCGACAGCTTGAGGGCGTGGTTGGCGTTCTGCTCCACCAAAAAGATGGTCATGCCCGTCTTGGCCAGTTCCCGCAGGGTCGCGAAGATCTGTTTCACCACAATCGGCGCCAGCCCCAGGCTCGGCTCATCGAGCAGCAACAGCTTGGGTCGGCTCATCAACGCCCGGGCAATGGCGAGCATTTGCTGCTCGCCACCGGACATGGTCATGGCCCGCTGGTTACGCCGTTCCTTGAGCCGCGGAAACAGCTCGAACATGCGCTCCATGTCCTCGGCGGCGTACTTGTCACCGATCGGGATGGTGCCCATCAGCAGGTTTTCCTCGACGGTCATGTCGGGGAACACCCGGCGGCCTTCCGGCGACTGAGCGATACCGTTGGAGGCGATGTAGTGGGACGACTTGTGAGTGATATCCACACCCTGATAGACGATTTGCCCGTCAGTCGCCCGTGGCTGACCGAAAATCGACATCAGCAGGGTCGACTTGCCGGCACCGTTGGAGCCGATCAGGCTGACGGTCTCCCCTTCATTGATGTGCAACGAGACTTTCTTCAGGGCCTGGATCGGTCCGTAGAACACGTCGATCTCTTTCAGTTCGAGGATCGGTTGACTCATACCAGTTCCTCTTCGTCGGCGCCCAGGTAGGCGGCAATCACTTTCGGATCGTGTCGGATCGCATCAGGCCCGCCCTCGGCGATGACAACGCCGTGGTCCAGCACCACGATGTGGTCGGAAATGCTCATGACCATGCCCATGTCGTGCTCGATCAACACCACGGTCAGATCATGCTCGTCACGCAGCAGCCGGATCATCGCGCTCAGCGCTTCGGTTTCCTGAGGGTTGAGGCCGGCGGCCGGTTCGTCGAGGCAGATGATCTGCGGCCGGGTACACATGGCCCGGGCGATCTCCAGACGGCGTTGCTGACCATAGGACAGTTCACCGGCCAGACGGTTGGCGCAGTCCACCAGGTCCACCACTTCCAGCCAGTAGAAGGCGTGGTCCAGCGCATCGCTTTCGGCCTTGCGATAACCCTTGGTGTTGAGGATGCCGGCCAGCATGCCGCGGTTGACCCACATGTGCTGGGCTACCAGCAGGTTTTCCAGTACCGACATCTCCTTGAACAGGCGAATGTTCTGGAAAGTCCGCGCCAAACCGGCACGGTTGATCAGGTGCGTGCCACCGAACATCTTGTAGTGGAGCCGGCTGATGAAGCTTTTCGGCGAAACGAAATCGGTTGCCTTGAACGGCTCCCCGAGCATTTTGATGACGTTGGTCTTCACCCCACGGGTGTTGAGCTCGATATGCCCGCCGGACGCTTTATAGAACCCGGTCAAGCAGTTGAACACAGTGGTCTTGCCCGCGCCGTTGGGGCCGATCAACGCGAAGATCGAGTTGCGCTTGACCTTCAGGCTGACGTCACTCAACGCCTTGATGCCACCGAAGTGCATCATCAGGTTCTCGACCGAGAGTACGACTTCACTCATGGCGCTACTCCTTTACGCGGGGTCACACCGGTACGGCTGATCCGGATCAGGCCGCGCGGTCGCCAAATCATCATCAACACCATCAGGATGCCGAACAGCAGCACGCGATATTCAGCGAAGCCGCGCAGCAGTTCCGGGGCGACGGTCAACACGAATGCTGCCATCACCACGCCGATGGTCGAACCCATGCCGCCAAGTACCACGATGGCGAGGATCAATGCCGATTCGAAGAAGGTGAACGAGGTCGGGTTCACAAAGCCCTGATAGGTCGCGAAGAACACGCCGGCCAGGCCCGCCGTCGATGCGCCGATGGTGAACGCCGACAGTTTGACCAGTACGTGATTCAGACCCATGGAGCGACAGGCGATTTCGTCTTCACGCAAGGCTTCCCATGCGCGACCGACCGGCATGCGGGTCAAGCGATGCTTGATGTACAGCACGGCCAGCACCACCAGGAACAACACCGCATAAATGAAGTAGTACTTCACGTCCGGGTTGTAGGCGATGCCGAAGAACTCATGAAAAGGTACCCCGCCGTCCTTCGCCCGCTTTCCGAATTCGAGACCGAAGAAAGTTGGCAACGGCGCCGCCATGCCATTCGGGCCACCGGTCAGGGACAACCAGTTGTTGAGGATCAACCGGATGATTTCACCAAAGCCCAGGGTCACGATTGCCAGATAGTCGCCGTGCAGACGCAGCACCGGGAAACCCAGGATGCACCCCGCCAGCCCGGCAGTGATCGCCGCCAAAGGCAGCACCGTCCAGAAGCCCAGCCCCAGATATTGGTAACCGAGCGCCAGGCCGTAGGCACCGATGGCATAGAACGCCACATAACCCAGGTCGAGCAGGCCGGCCAGGCCGACCACGATGTTCAGGCCCAGGCCCAGCAGCACGTAGATCAACCCAAGGATGACCACGCCCAACAGGTAAGAGTTGGAGAAGAACGGGAATACCACGGCGACAACGATCACCAGCGGGACGACCCAGCGCAACCGGGATTTGTAATCAGGCGCCAGAACATGAACCCCGGAACCGGTGCTCTCGAAGCCTTCGAGAATTCTCAGGCCTTTGGGGGTTTGCAAGAATAGGCTCAGGGCAAAGCGGCCAGCCATAACGATGGCGACTATCCATGCCACGCGCGTCGGCTGCAGGTTGAAGCCGTAGCCGTCGAGGACCACACCAACAATCGGGCCGAACACAATCAGGGCGATGAGGCCGGCAAGAATCGCGTCAACCAGGCTTTTTTTGACATCAATGGTTTTAGTGGTTGAAGACATCGCTTACACCTTCGACACAAGAGGACGGCCAAGCAGGCCTTGAGGCCGAAAGACCAGAACAAGAACGAGCAGCGAGAAGCTGAAAACGTCTTTGTAATCCGAGTTGACCAACCCCGAGAACAGCGACTCGGAGATCCCGAGAATGATCCCTCCCAGCATGGCGCCGGGCAGTGAGCCGATCCCGCCGAGCACTGCCGCAGTGAACGCCTTGATCCCGATGACGAAGCCTGCGTAGAAGTCGAACGTGCCGTAGTTCATGGTGATCAGCACACCGGCCAGGGCCGCCATCGCCGCACCGATGATGAACACGTAGGAAATCACCCGATCGGTGTTGATCCCCAGGATCGAAGCCATCTTGCGGTCTTGCTGGGTGGCGCGGCACATGCGGCCGAGTTTGGTGTACTTGATGACATAGGTCAGCAAGCCCATGCCGACGAATGCGGCAACCAGAATGAAGATTTTGGTGTAGGTGAGTTGAACGAAGCCGCTCCCGACTTCAACTCGCCATGCACCGGTCAGCAGTGTTGGTACACCCTGTTGACGGGCGCCCTGACTGATCTGTGCATAGTTTTGCAGGATCAGGGAAATACCGATGGCGCTGATCAGCGGTGCCAGTCGGGTGGAGTTGCGCAGCGGTTTGTAAGCGACACGCTCAATGACCCAGCCATACACCGCGGTGACGATGATGGTGAAAACCAGGGTGCCGAGCATCAGCAGCGGGAAGGATTCAATACCGAAGTAAGCCAGCAGAGCCAGACTGATCGCCGCGAGGTACGCAGAGATCATATAAACCTCGCCATGGGCGAAGTTGATCATGCCGATGATGCCATAGACCATTGTGTAGCCGATGGCGATCAGGCCATAGACCGACCCGAGGGTCAGGCCGTTGACCAGTTGCTGCAGGAAAATACCATCCATAACGCAATCTCACGCACTTGAGAGACTGCACAGAAGCCGGGTGCGACGGACCGGGGTTCAGCCGCCGGCGCAACTCGGTTGTGTGCAGCTCTACGAGAAAAGACAGGTACTGCACGGACATGTTTCAGGACTGCCCGGCGCGCAAGGCGCCGGGCAGATCAACCGCTCATATCACTTCTGTTTTTCCAGCTGGTGGTATTTGCCGTCCTTGTCCCACTTGTAAACCACGTAGTCGGAGACTTTCAGGTCGCCCTTGCTGTCCCAGGTCTTCTCGCCCATGACGGTCTTGACCGGGTTGGCTTTCAGCCATTTGGCAGCGTCTTCGCCCTTGTTGGATTTGGCGCCATTGAACGCTGCGGCCAGGGTCTGGACCGAAGCGTAAGCGTACAAGGTGTAGCCTTCAGGTTCGGTGCCGGCCTTGCGGAAGGCGTCTACCACGGTCTTGCTGTCTGGCAGCAGACGTGGGTCGGCGCCGAAGGTCATCAGTACGCCATCAACGTTCTGTGGGCCACCGGCGGTGGTCACCAGTTCGTCAGTCACGATGCCGTCATCGGACATGAACTTGACGTCTTTGAGGCCCTGTTCACGCAGTTGCCGAACCAGTGGACCGGCTTCCGGGTGCAAGCCGCCGAAGTAGACCACGTCGGCACCGGCCGCACGGATCTTGGTGACGACGGCGCTGAAGTCTTTCTCGCCGCGAGTCAGGCCTTCATACAGCACTGGCGTTACGCCGCGCTTGATCAGTTGAGCCTTGGTGGCATCTGCCAAGCCTTGGCCATAGGTGTCCTTGTCGTGCAGCACGGCGACTTTCTTGCCCTTGAGCACGTCGACGATATAGTCGCCAGCCACGATACCTTGCTGGTCGTCACGCCCGCACATGCGGAACATGGCACTCAGGCCGCGCTCGGTCACCTTGGGGTTGGTGGAACCTGGGGTGATCGTGATGATGCCGGCTTCATCGTAGATCTCGGAGGCAGGGATGGTCGACGAGGAGCAGAAGTGACCTACCACACCAACGACTTTCTTTTCAGTCAGGTCTTTGGCGACCGTCACAGCCTGCTTCGGCTCGCAGGCGTCATCGCCTTTGACCAGTACGATTTTTTCCCCGTTGACACCGCCGGCGGCGTTGACCGCATCAGCGGCTGCCTGCGCACCCTTCATGTACTGCTCGCCAAATGCCGCGTTGGCGCCTGTCATAGGGCCGGCCACACCGATTTTCACATCAGCCTGTGCAAACGCAGAAACACCCAACGCAGCTGCCACTGCGAGGGCCAGAAAGCCTTTCTTGTAAAACGTCTGGGACATGAGGTGGTGCTCCAAGGTTTTTTTTAGTTGGCACTGCGACTTCACTGAATGCTCAGAGCAAGGGCCGTGCCATCGGTTTTTTATTCTGAAAAAAGTCGCTGCTTTCTTGTTATTTCGACTGTTTCGATCCCATTTTCATTGGGCGTGCAACCGTCTAAACCGCGGGAGGTGAAACCATTTATTTCAAAAGGCGCAACCCGCATGCGCCATCATTGCAACCGCAGCGCCAAACGATGTGCAACCTGCCTGTAACAGCCCGCGTCACCGAACTGCACACTGCTGGTGCGCAACTGCTACAACCCGCACCATTACAGGCTAGCCGCTTCGCTGAAAAGCGCTGCTTCCAGCAACATATTTCAACAATCAGATCACGATCCGCAGGCACTGGCCCGCGTGATACAGCGAAAAACCGGCCTCATACAGGCAGCTTCGCAGCCCCACGCCCGCCAATGGCTGCATGGGTGCGAAGGGAATCGGCAGGGCTTGAGGATTTCCGTTACACAAGTAGTCGGCGAAGGCTTTGCCGACCACTGTGCCGGTGGTCACGCCTCGACCGTTGTAACCAGTAACGGCCACCAGACCCGGTGCCGGCTCGAACAGGCGCATCAAATGATCGGGGGTGAAGGCGATGCAACCGGTCCAGGTGCATTCCCATTCCACCGGTTTCAGGTAGGGGAAGTAATGCTGCTGAACCCGATCGGCCCAGGCTTTGAGGAACCAGGTCGGTTTCTGGTTGCCATTGCCGAGACTGCCGAGCAACAACCGCCCCTCGGCATCACGACGGATGCTGCTGAGCACTTGCCGGGTGTCCCAGGAACCCTGACCACCGGGCAGAATTTGCTGCGCGGCGTCTTCGGTCAGTGGCACCGAAGCCACTTGATAGTAATAACCGGGGAAGAAGTTGCGACGCAGCTCCGTCCAGTCGCCTTCGGTATAGGCATTGGAGGCGATCACCACCTGTTCGGCCAGCACCGAACCCTGGGCGGTCTGCACCGACCAGCGCTGGCCCTGACGTTCGAGTCGGGTCACCGGGGAATGATCGAACAACTGACCGCCAAGGCCGATAGCCGCGTTGGCCAGCCCCGTGGTGTAGGCCATCGGGTTGATCGTGCCGGCACGCCGGTCGAGCAGCGCGGCGGCGATCTTCCGGGTGCCCGTGGCTTGTTCGCAGGCAGCTCCGGTCAACAATTCCACCGGTGCCCCACGACGTTTCCATTGTTCTTCGCGACTGCGCAGGTCCGCCTCGCCACGCGCGTTGTGCGCCATGTGCAGCGTGCCTTCGCGGCGCAACTGGCAATCGATGTTGTATTTGTCGACCAGGCTGAACACCAGCGACGGCGCGGCTCCGAGCATACGGTTGAGCTGACTGCCGACCGCCTTGCCAAAACCGGCTTCGATTTCGTCCGGAGGAATCCACATCCCCGCGTTGACCAGCCCGACGTTACGCCCCGACCCGCCATGGCCGGCGCGATGCGCTTCCAGCACACAGACACTTTTGCCTTGCTCCAGCAGATGCACCGCCGCCGACAGCCCGGTGAAACCGGCACCGATGACGCAGACATCCACCGTCACCTCACCCTTGAGCGCCGCATTGTCGGGCCTTTGCGGCGTCAGTTTTTCCCACAGACACTCTTCGCGTAACGGCATTGCCAGACTCCGAAAATGAAACCTAACCAACACACCATCGATCGTTCCCGCGCAGAGCGTGGGAACGATCGATCAACAGCTTGTCGCTTGCTGCTTAATCGAACGTAATCCCCTGAGCCAACGGCAATTCCAGCGAATAGTTCACGGTGTTGGTCTGGCGGCGCATGTACCCGCGCCATGCATCGGAGCCCGACTCACGACCGCCGCCCGTTTCCTTCTCGCCGCCGAACGCGCCGCCGATTTCCGCGCCGCTCGGGCCGATGTTGACGTTGGCAATGCCGCAATCGCTGCCCACCGCCGACATGAACCGCTCGGCTTCACGCACGTCGGTGGTGAAGATGCACGACGACAGGCCTTGTGGCACGGCGTTGTTCAGGCGCAATGCCTCTTCGAAATCGGTGTAACCGATCACGTACAGAATTGGCGCGAAGGTTTCGTCGCGCACCACATCGCTTTGTTCCGGCATTTCGACGATGGCTGGTGAAACGTAGTAAGCGTTGGGGAATTTGTCTTCCAGCTGACGCTGGCCGCCAAACACCCGGCCGCCTTCGCTCAAGGCTTGCTCCAGCGCGTCCTGCATGTTGTCGAAGCTGTGTTTGTCGATCAGCGGCCCGATCAGGTTGCCTTCCAGTGGATGGCCGATGCGCACCTTGGAGTAAGCGGCTTTCAGGCGGGTGACGATTTCTTCTTTCACCGATTCGTGGGCAATCAGGCGACGCAAGGTGGTGCAACGCTGACCGGCAGTGCCGACGGCGCTAAACAGAATCGCCCGTACGGCCATGTCCAGATCGGCGCTTGGGCCGAGGATCATCGCGTTATTACCGCCCAGTTCCAGAATGCTACGGGCGAAACGTGCGGCGATTTTCGGCGCCACTTCGCGGCCCATGCGGGTGCTGCCGGTAGCGCTGATCAGCGCGACACGCGGGTCATCGACCAGGGCTTCGCCTGCATCGCGGCCGCCGATGATCACTTGGCTCAGGTGCGGCGGGGCGTCGCTGAAGTTCTTCAGGACACGGTCGAACAGCGCCTGACAGGCCAGCGCGGTCAGCGGGGTTTTCTCCGACGGCTTCCAGATCACCGGGTTGCCGCAGACCAGCGCCAGCGTCGCGTTCCAGGCCCAGACGGCGACCGGGAAGTTGAACGCGCTGATCACGCCGACGATGCCCAGCGGGTGCCAGGTTTCGCGCATGTGGTGGCCAGGGCGCTCGGAGGCGATGGTCAAACCGTACAACTGACGGGACAGACCGACCGCGAAGTCGCAGATGTCGATCATTTCCTGAACTTCACCCAGGCCTTCCTGAGTGATCTTGCCGGCTTCCCAGGAAACCAGCTCACCGAGATCGGCCTTGTACTCGCGCAGGATGTCGCCCAATTGACGAACCAGTTCGCCACGGCGCGGCGCCGGCACCTTGCGCCACAATTCGAACGCATGATCTGCGCGACTGATGTGCTGCTCGACTTCAGCGGCGCCTTCCCAGTTCACGGCGGCAATCCGACTACCGTCGATGGGCGAATGCACCGGCACTTTGCCGTTCTGGTACAGGGCCGGGTTCACACCAAGACGATCAAGCAATGCGGCAACCATGGGTCACTCCTCGAGCAGAAACAGAAAACGTGCAGCCGGATTAATTCGACTGATCTGACCTGTAGTTTTAGCGCTCCCGAGGTTCTCCAACAAACGACGATTAAGCGAGATATCATTCCGTTTATTCATGCTGCGAATCTGCCGGTAACACGCGTGCCGCGTAGAGAGACAAGAACAAGGAGAACCGATGCTGAATAAACGCTACTTGCCGTCGATCACTGCGCTGCAGTGTTTCGAGGCCGTGACCCGGCATTTGAGCTTCACCCGCGCCGCCGAAGAGCTGAACCTGACCCAGAGCGCCGTGAGCAAACAGGTCGCGCAACTCGAAGAGTTGTTGCAGCACCTGTTGTTCCGCCGGGTGCGCCGACGCCTGCAAATGACCCCCGCTGGCGATTTGTATTTGGTGGAGGTGCGAAAAATCCTCACCCAAGTCGAAATGTCGACCCATTACCTGCGTTCCTACGGCGGAGACACCGAAGTCTTGCGCGTCTCCACGCCTCCGACCTTCGGCGCGCGCTGGCTGGTGCCACGCTTGAAAGGCTGGCGCCTGCGTCATCCGTCAATCCATCTGGACCTGTGCAGCGAACAGGAAGCCGACGACCTGCTGCAAGGTCGCAGCGACCTGGCGTTCTACTTCGGCCAGGGTTCACGGCCCGGCACCGAATGCCTGAAGCTGTTCGGCGAAGAGCTTGTTCCTGTGTGCGCCCCGGGCAGTCTTCCGGACACGCCGTTCACCGATCCGACCCAACTCACCGACCTGGTCCTGCTGCAAAACGCTTCCCGCCCCCAGGCCTGGCACGATTGGTTCGACAGCCAGGGCTACCACACCGAACACAGCTACCACGGCCCGCGTTTCGAAACGTTCTATATGTGCATCCGCGCCGCCCAAGTCGGCTGTGGTGTAGCGTTGCTACCGAAGTTTCTGGTGGAAGAGGAATTGGCCGACGGCAAGTTGGTCATTCCCTGGCAGCATGCAATGCCCAGCACCGACGCCTATTACCTGGCGTATCCGGAGCACTCGGCGGAAGTGCCCAAGGTGCGGGATTTTGTGAAGTGGATGCTGGAGCGGATTGATAGTCCGGATGCACCGCAGCATTGAGCCCTTGCACAATCCCTGTGGCAAACGACATATGTGGCAAGGAGGCTTGTCGGAACGCCGCATTGCTCCGCTGGGTCGCATAGGAGCCCCAAAACCGGCAACACGGCTGTCAGGCTCATCATGGCGTCACGCAATAACAAAGAGGCCATCAACGACTTTGGTTTGAGCGAGACGTCCGCGCAAATCATCGTCGATGGCGGGATCATCCTTACTGTACAGCCGCACCCTGCGATACGCATTGACTGGATTGATCTCCTGCCCGAGATACTCCCAAACAACCCTTGAACAGGCGGGAGTACGATGATCAGCTGCGGAAACGCCCATCTTCAAGCCATTGAGTCGAGTAATACAGCTTTTGAAGCTCGGGATAAGAATGGTTTGGCTAATCTCATTGGACGTCAGCGACTCATAATCAATGAGGAACAAGCGATCCTGTAGGTAGTAGGCAATTCCCACGTATCGATACCGCTCAAACTCCCCATCCGCACCAGTTATCTGTAAGCGTTCATTTCGTTCGTATACGAAATGCTGCCCCTCCTCATACATATGCACCAGAGAACACAGAATGGAACCGGGCTCTGTCATTGCATGGTAGTACTCGTAGTAGTAACCCGTGTGGGCTTTTAGCTGCGACGACGACTGTTGCCGAAGGTGGTCAAGCATCCGCTGCGGTGCCGTCACCTCGCTGGACGGACTGATTCGCCTTGCTTTAGCGCCGATAAGAATGATGAATTGCTCTGTCGGCAAACCTATTTCGAACTCTTCGACTCCGAAAAAATCGCAGATCCGCTTAAGGTTAAAAGGTGTGGGAAGGTTGTTTCCGCATAGATATTTATTAAATTGCCCACGATTAATTCGAAGTTTCCTACAGACTTCCGCGACGGATCGATAGTGACTACACAGCAGTCTTAAGTTAGCCGGAAGAAAATCAGACATACAAACCCATCACAATAGCGCCAGAAGACTCGAACATAGCATCAACTCGCATCATTTTTAACCAACTTGCGAAATTGCGCGCAACGATAGATGACCGGATATTACGAATCCTGAAAGCTTCAGGACGCGCTACACCATAAATCCGCCAGCACTCTCATAAGCAAGGAGCTTTGAATGCTTGACATCATCAACGACTTTCTCTCTGGTAAGGTTTTGATACCTTTAGTTCTTGGGCTGGGAAGCTATTTCACAATCCGGTCAAGATTTGTCCAGCTCCGATACTTCATCCATATGATCTCGGTATTACACGGCAGCTGGCATACCGGCAATCATCACTTGAGTTCATTGCAAGCATTGACGCTCAGCCTTGCCGGTCGCGTCGGAACCGGCAACATTGTTGGTGTCGGCATTGCCGTGAGTATGGGCGGCCCTGGTGCGGTGTTCTGGATGTGGATGACCGCTCTATTGGGGATGTCGAGTAGCTTTTTCGAATGCTCACTAGGCCAGCTCTACAAGCGCTGCGATGGAAATGGTCTATATCGTGGGGGTCCGTCCTGGTACATCCAGCATGGTCTGGGCAAACGCTGGCTCGGAACGATTGCTGCGCTCCTGCTTTTGGTGACCTTCGGATTTGCCATCAATGGCCTTGAGTCTCATGCCGTATCGCATTCTCTCAACAATGCTTTTGGTTTATCGACTACATGGTCCGGACTCACGCTGTCTTTGTTGCTGGGCATTGTGTTCGTGGGCGGTATAAAGCGCATCGCGGCGGTCGCCGACTTATTGGTTCCCCTTAAAGTTATTGCCTATATCGGTGTAACGCTTTACGTGATCGTGTTGCAAATTGACCAAGTCCCCGGAGTGCTGCTCAGCATTGTCAAAAGCGCGTTCGGACTGGATCAGGCTTTTGGCGGGCTGGTGGGCAGTGCGATCATGATGGGGGTAAGGCGCGGAGTGTTCTCCAATGAAGCAGGACTGGGCAGTGCACCTAACGTCGCCTCTGCGGCAAAAATCGCCCATCCGATAGCACAAGGTGTGGTGCAGGCGTTCAGTGTCTTCATCGATACCATCATTATTTGCACGTGTACCGCGTTGATCATTTTGCTTTCCGGTTTTTATGCTCCCGGTTTCGAAGGCGACGGAATTGCATTGGCGCAAAACTCTCTGGCAGAGGTAGTAGGCGATTGGGGTCGGGTGTTCATCAGCGTGGTACTTTCCTTGTTTGTGTTCACGGCAATGCTCTACAACTACTATCTGGGAGAAAACAGTTTACGGTTCATATTCGCGGCGCCTCATAAATCATTAATTGCGTACCGCATATCCGTATTGATGCTGGTCTTTTGGGGTTCGGTTGAGGACCTTTCCACGGTGCTCGCGTTTGCAGACATCACCATGACATTTTTGGCCTTGGTTAACCTTATTGCGATGACACTGCTATTCAACGTCTGTATGCGAATCCTGGGCGACTATGATGAACAACGTCGCACAGGAATAAAAACCCCCGTTTTTGACTCAAGCAAATTCAGCGATCTGGATCTCGATTTGATAGCTTGGCCCGCGATAAAAAATCCTCTCCCGCCGAAGAACCCTGCGGATCGGCCTCCAGCTAAAGCTCAGATCGCATAAACTTCAATTGACGCTGAACCATTGCACTTATGCAATGGTTCAGCAGATAAGCAATGCCCAGGCAACATCATCCCCCAAAAACAATTAATCGCGCCCTCATAACCCAAGCGCGCTCAAGGAGTTCGTCTGTGAATCGCTACCAGCCTCTTAAATCCAACGCATCCAACATTCCAACTTTTTATATTGATTCGTACGCCGCACCCCACCTACTATTTGAAGATGCCTGTTTCAGAATACGCGCTGCAACGAGCCTTTTAGAGGCACTGACCTCTGTAACCGTTAAAAACACTAATGACACTGACTTTTTTCGCCTGATACTTCCAGCCTATTTATTGCTACAGGACGGTGTCGACGCGCTGGACCAAATAACATTTAAAGGATTGTAAGTCATGGCCAAATCAGCGACTCATGAAATGATAAAAGCAGCAATGATCAAGGCAATTGAAATAGGGCTTATTCCTCGTCACTCCCACCTTGATGGCTATGTAAGAAGTTGGGAAAGCCTGACGCTCGTTATCCAGGCAGCGCTTGAGGCAACAGCAGATAACTGAGAAACCACAGGTGTTTGCATTTGAAGGTGCCAGCCATGTGATTATTCCACCATGAACACAAAAAAAAGCTGGCAATCCTCACCGCTGATATGCGCCACTAGCCCCATTCATTGAAACTGCTGCAACGTCGCTGCCACGGGCCGCGACCCGCCTGGAGACCCCGTTATGAGCGAGAGTGTGTTTGCCGATCGCATCGTGCAGAACCTGCTCGACACCGACTTCTACAAACTGACGATGATGCAGGCGGTGCTGCACAACTACCCTAACGTGGAAGTCGAATGGGAGTTTCGTTGCCGTAACAGCGAGGATCTGCGCCCGTACCTGGCGGAGATCCGTTTCCAGATCGAGCGTCTGGCCGAGTTGAGCCTGAGCGCCGATCAGCTGAGCTTCCTGGAGCGCATCAGCTTCCTGAAACCGGACTTCCTGCGCTTTCTCGGGCTGTTCCGTTTCAATCTGCGCTATATCCACACCGGCATTGAAAACGGCGAGTTGTTCATCCGCCTGCGCGGGCCGTGGCTGCACGTGATTCTGTTCGAAGTGCCGTTGCTGGCCATGGTCAGCGAAGTGCGCAACCGCTATCGCTACCGGGAAATCGTCCTGGAACAGGCCCGTGAGCAGCTCTATCGCAAGTTCGACTGGTTGACCGCCAACGCCAGCACCGATGAATTGTCCGAGTTGCAGGTAGCCGATTTCGGCACTCGCCGGCGCTTCTCGTATCGCGTGCAGGAAGAAGTGGTGAACGTGCTCAAGCACGACTTCCCCGGTCGCTTCGTCGGCACCAGCAACGTGCACCTGTCCCGCGAGCTGGATATGAAGCCGCTGGGCACCATGGCCCACGAATGGATCATGGCCCACCAGCAACTCGGTCCGCGGCTGATCGACAGCCAGATCGCCGCCCTCGACTGCTGGGTCCGCGAGTACCGTGGCCTGCTGGGGATCGCCCTGACCGACTGCATCACTTCCGATGCGTTTCTCGGCGATTTCGACCTGTTCTTTGCCAAGCTCTTCGACGGCTTGCGTCACGACTCCGGTGACCCGGTGCTCTGGGCGGAAAAGGCCATCGCCCACTATCACAAGCTGGGCATCGACCCGATGAGCAAGACCCTGGTGTTTTCCGACAGCCTGACGTTGCCCAAGTCTCTGGAGATTTTTCGGGCGTTACGTGGTCGGATCAATGTCAGTTTCGGCATCGGCACTAACCTGACCTGCGATATTCCGGGTGTCGAACCGATGAGCATCGTGCTTAAAATGACTGCATGCAACGGCCAACCGGTGGCCAAGATTTCTGATGAGCCTGGCAAGACTCACTGCAAAGACCCGAATTTCGTCGCCTATTTGCGACACGTTTTCCAAGTACCTGCCACCCTTTCCAGTACATCAAGCAAGGAGTGAATTCATGCAAGCCGTACAGCGTGAGATTGCTGAACAGCTCAAGGTCCAACCGCCGTTCGTGGATCAACTCGCCCTTGAGGCTGAAGTCGCCCGGCGAATCACCTTCATTCAGGATTGCCTGGTCAATTCCGGGCTCAAGACCCTGGTGCTCGGTATCAGCGGCGGCGTCGATTCCCTGACCGCCGGCCTACTGGCCCAACGCGCCATCCGTGAACTGCGTGAGCGTACCGGTGATAACAGCTACAAGTTCATCGCCGTGCGCCTGCCGTACCAGACGCAGTTCGATGAACACGATGCCCAGGCCTCGGTGGACTTCATCGCCCCGGACGAACGCCACACGGTGAACATCGGCCCCGCAGTCAAATCCCTGGCCGGCGAAGTGGCAGCCTTCGAAGGCAAAGAGGCCGTCTGGGTGGATTTCGTATTGGGCAATACCAAGGCGCGGATGCGCATGGTCGCGCAATACACCATCGCCGGTGCGGCTCATGGCCTGGTGATCGGCACCGACCACGCGGCAGAAGCCGTGATGGGTTTCTTCACCAAGTTCGGTGACGGCGCCTGCGACCTCGCACCGCTGAGCGGCCTGGTGAAAAACCAGGTCCGGGCGATTGCCCGCAGCTTCGGCGCGCCAGAGTCGCTGGTGGAGAAAATCCCGACCGCCGACCTCGAAGACCTGTCGCCGGGCAAACCGGACGAAGCATCCCACGGCGTGACCTACGCCGAGATCGACGCCTTCCTGCACGGCGAACCGGTGCGCGAGGAAGCGTTCAAGATCATTTGTGATACGTACAAGAAAACACATCACAAGCGTGTGATGCCGTTCGCGCCTTGATTCTGTCCCCTGTAGAAATGAGCACAAAAAAAGCGTCCCGGGTGGACGCTTTTTTTATGCGTTTGAATCGATTACTTCAGTGTAACCGTGCCTTTCATCATCGAGATGTGGCCCGGGAACGAGCAGAAGAAGCCGTATTTTTCGGCTGCATTGAGCTTCGACACATCGATGGTCAGAGAGTCCTTTTCGCCAGCGCCGATGACTTTGGTGTGAGCGATGACACGGGTATCACCTTCTTTCAGGTAATTCTTGTCGATGCCAGCCGACAGGCCGTCGGTGGCGATCGGCTGCATGTCAGCCTCTTTGCTGATCACCAGGTTATGGCCCATGACGTTTTTCGGCAGGCTGCCGGAGTGGGTCAGTTCAACGGTGAAGGTCTTGCAGCTTTTGTCGATTTCAATGGCCTTGGTGTTGAAGGACATCTGATCGGTGGAGTCGATGGTCGTTTTGCACTCGGCAGCCATCAATTGGCTGCTGGCCAGTGTCAGCAGGGATACCGCAACAAGTTTGGCAAACATGGTGAATCTCCAAGGCAGGGTTAACAAAAGTGCGAATGGACAGAAGACTGCCTGAAATCTTCGCAAGTTCCTATGACCTGAATCAAAAATTGTATACAACTTTCGGGCTATGACCCCCATCGAAACAATCTACCAGCCAGACGTCTGGGACGGCCCTATCATCAGGGCCATCATTACTCACCTGGAGCGCCTGTCATGTCTTTCAGCAGCTTGTTGAGCAGTTTGTTGGCCGCCTACGCCTGTGGCGCCAGTGGCACTTACGAAACACCTGAACGCGCGGTTTAACCCTTGGAACGATACGAGCCTGCCTTTACTCTGTGGTCCTGATTGACCATGGAGCAAGGCATGTCTTTAACGTCCGTTTGTGTATTTTGCGGTGCCAGCACCGGCACCAATCCGGCTTATCGTGAGGCGGCTGTCGCCCTGGGGCGAGCATTGGCCGAGCGCAAGCTGACCCTGGTCTATGGCGGGGGCGCCGTCGGGCTGATGGGAATTGTGGCAGATGCCGCACTGGCGGCCGGCGGCGAAGTGATCGGGATCATTCCGCAGAGCCTCAAGGACAAGGAAATCGGCCACAGTGGCCTGACCCGCCTGGAAGTGGTCGACGGCATGCATGCGCGCAAGGCGCGAATGGCCGAGCTCAGCGATGCCTTCATTGCCCTGCCCGGCGGTCTGGGCACGCTGGAAGAGCTGTTCGAAGTCTGGACCTGGGGCCAGCTCGGTTATCACGGCAAACCGCTGGGTTTGCTGGAAGTGAACGGTTTCTACAGCAAGTTGACGTCTTTTCTCGATCATATCGTCGGCGAAGGCTTCGTTCGCGGGCAGCACCGTGACATGCTGCAAATGAGCGAATCACCGCAAACCCTGCTCGATGCACTGGACGCCTGGCAACCCTCGGTACCGCCAAAATGGACCGAGCAAAAACCCAGCTAACGGCTCGGTGCCGATACAGGGCAGAATATGCGCCGCTCAACCTCACCTTCGACCCCAGAGGATCGCCCATGGCTAAACCTAATTATTCCTTCGCCAAACGTCAGAGAGACTTGGCCAAGGAGCAGAAGAAAGAGGAAAAGCTTCAGCGCAAGAAAGCTACAGCTGAAGAAGAAGCAGCAGCACTGAACCCGGATGCAGAAGGTGAAGTGGCGGCAGAAGATGATGTTGAAGCACCGAAAGATCAGGCGCCCGACGCCTGAGACCCTCAGGGCCCGATGATCTGATCAGGCCCACCGGATCTGTGTCCAGGGTCAGCAACGATGTTGCTGGCCCTCACAGGCCAATTTGAAACCCTCCTCCAAAAAACACATTCCCGCATGGGGTCTGCGCTATTCCAATGGCATCACTGTCACCCGAACTTCGGGATCATGGCTGCCACCGCCCAGAATCACCCCGCGCAACGGCGACACATCGGAAAAGTCCCGGCCCCAGGCCAGGGTGATGTGCTCCAGCGCCGGTTGCACATTGTTGGTCGGGTCAAAATCCACCCAACCCAACACCGGGCAAAACACCGATACCCATGCATGCGATGCATCGGCGCCGATCAGCCTTGGCTGGCCCGGTGGGGGCTGTGTCAGCAGATAGCCACTGATGTACCGCGCCGCCAACCCACGGGAGCGCAGGCAAGCGAGCATCAAATGCGCGAAGTCCTGGCAAACCCCACGACGCCTCTCCAGCACTTCCACCAACGGCGTCGCCACTTGGGTCGCCTCGGCGTCGAAGGTGAACTCGCTGAAGATCTTCTCCATCAACGCTTGAACACCCAGCAGCAATGGCCGGCCAGCAGGAAAGCAACTTTCGGAGAACTCGACGAAACTGCGTTTCAAATGCACGTAGGGCGATTCGAAGCGGTAACGGCAGGCTTCCAGCAACGCAGGCGAGAGTGGCTGACCGCTGTAGGTCAGCGCGTTGCAGGTCGCTTCCCAGGCCGGCGATTGATTGAAGTCCAGCGACGGCCGTTCCAGCACTTCGACGGTGAGCCGAGCGTTGACCAGCAATTCATCGTGGGGGCGCTCGAACGCCAACCGGGTCAGCGGATTGCCGAACACATCCAGCTCATCCCGGCGTGAAGTCGGCTGGGGACTGATCTGCAACTGCTGTTCGGTGCAGCGCTGCCAGGCACAGGCGCGCGGCCACAGATGCGCCAGTTGCTGGGCCAGGGACACCGGGCTGTCGTAGTGATAATGGGTGTCGTGGAAAATCTGGTAATGGGCACTCATCAGACGGACACCGTGCGCTGGCTGACATCATCGACATGGGCGAAATGGCGCAAGGCCAGGCGATCCGACACCTGTCCGCTGGCATCGGCGATCTCTTGCAGCAGATCCGCCAACCCCTCTATGGCGGCGTGAACACTGGCCTCGCCGAACAGCGAGTTCTCCAGGCAGCCCAGATCGAAGTGCGCCAACCGCTCCACCAACTGCAGCAGACCTGTTTCGCGCGGCGCGCCGAAGTCGTCGTTCAAGCGCTTCAACGTACGGGTCACCAGTTTCAACTGGAACAGCACCGCGTGCGGGTTTTGTTCATCGAGCAGCAACAGGTCAAGCACCGGGATCAATTGCGCCACCGCCAGGTACCGCGAGCGGTAGGTGATGCTGCTGTTACCCAGTTCCAGCAGCCATTCCAGCCCGGCCTGATCGAAAGCCCCGGCACCGCGCAAAAACGCCGCCAGACTGCCGCTGAGAAATTGCAGCCGTTCGATCCGCCGACCGATCATCAGGAAACGCCAGCCTTCGTCCCGGGTCATGTCGTCGAGAGCAAAGCCGGACAGCGCCGCCAGCGACATTACCAACCGGTTGAGGAAGTCCAGCAACTCGCCGAAATCCGGCTCTTCGGTTTCCAGCTCCATGGCCTCGCGCTGCAACTCCACCAGCGCTTGCCAGTTCTCTCGCGAGAGCTTGCCGCGTACTTGCGACGCCGCCCACTGCAAACGCTGCAGATTGGAGCGCAGGCTGAACGGCCAATCATCGCCGAGCAGCGCCGCCAGCAATCGTTCCGGCAACTCACCCTCCTCCGGCAACAGATTCAGGCGTTCACCGAGATCGACCGCCGCCTCCAGGGCTTGCGGGTCATCGCCATCGACATAGCGCGCGAGCATGACCCGCAGCAGCCGCGCGCTGTCATCGCAGCGCTCGCAATAACGGCCGAACCAGAACAGGTTCTCGACCACCCGCGATGGCAGATACGGATCACGACGTACCAGATCGTGAACGCCAATGTTGCGCTGGGCTTTCCATTGTTCGCCGCTGGGTGGGCGATCGCCCAACACCCAGGTGTCTTTGCTCGCGCCGCCGCGTTGCATCGACACCGCTTCGGCATCGGCCTCGGCGGCAACCCGGGTCAGGCCACCGGGCAGCACTCGATAACCCTCCCGACTGGCCACCGCATACACGCGCATGCCGATGGCTCGCGGTTGCAACTGTCCGCCTTCGGCCTGCCAGATCGGCGCCTGGGACAGTTGCGCCAATTCTTGCGCAACATAGGCATAAGGCCGTGCCTGCATGCGCTCGGCCAGAGCCTGGCGCTGTTTTTCACTCAAATCACGCCCAAACACCGGTGCAAAGCTCTGCGACGGAAACGCCGGCTTGATCAACAGTTCCGGCAGTTTTTCCAGGGCCTGGGCCAGCACCGGCGCTTCGCCGCACCACCAAGTTGCGATGGACGGCAGGATCAACTCTTCACCGAACAGGAATTGATTGATTTTCGGCAGGAAGCCCAGCAAACCCGGCGACTCCAGCACACCGCTGCCGAGGGCGTTGGCCACCAGCACCCGGCCCTGACGCACCGCTTCGAGCAGCCCTGGCACGCCAAGGGCCGAGTCGGTGCGCAGCTCCAGCGGGTCGCAGAAATCATCGTCGAGCCGACGCATGATCGCGTGAACCCGGCGCAACCCGCTCAAGGTTTTCAGATAGACCGTGGCATCGCGCACGGTCAGATCACCGCCTTCCACCAGTGGATAACCGAGCTGACGAGCCAGGTACAAGTGCTCAAAATAGCTTTCGTTGAAACGCCCCGGTGTCAGCAGGACCACCAGCGGCGCTTCATCGTCGCTCGGCGCCTGCCGGGCGAGTGTTTCCTGAAGTGTGCGGAAGAACCCGGCCAGGTGCCGCACCTTCAAGTCGCGATACAACTCGGGGAAGGCCCGGGACACGATGGTGCGGTTTTCCAGGGCGTAACCGGCACCGGAGGGTGCTTGAGTCCGGTCGGCGGTCACCCACCAGCGACCGTCAGGCGTGCGCGCCAAATCCACGGCATACAGATGCAGAAAGGCCCCGTCGGGCGGTGCGATGCCCTGGCAAGGCCAGAGGAAGTTGTTATGACCGAACACCAGTTCAGCCGGCAGCAGGCCTTCGGCGATCAAGCGTTGAGGACCGTACAGGTCCGCCAGCACAGCATTGAGCAAACGCGCCCGTTGAGCGATCCCGGCCGAAAGCTGCTGCCACTCATCGGCTGCAATCACATGAGGCAACAAATCCAGCTCCCATGGCCGATCAGCGCCCTTGGGGTCGGCGTAGACGTTGTAGGTCACGCCGTTTTCCTGAATCTGTCGGGTCAGCAGCGCCTGACGCTGCACCAGTTGCGCTGGCGTGCTGCGTTGCAATTGATCGAACAGCCGCCGCCAGTGCGGGCGCACGGCGCCGCTGTTGTCGAGCAGTTCGTGATAGGTGCCCGCAGTCAACGGGTAGCAGTCAAGCAGGTCAGGCATGGAAAGCTCGGCAGACAGCAAAGAACGGTCAGACTAACGCAGGCTCATGACGCCCGGATAGACGAAAAATCCGAGCGTCGCGTACGGTTTAAAAGCGTCGCAAATCGAGTGTCATCGGCAGCTCGTCGTTGATTTCCAGTTTCGGTACAGGAAGTTTCCCAGGCGTGTGTCCGATGCGGAAGAAACGCGCCATCCGCCGGCTCTCGGCTTCATTGGCGTTCACCGGCAGGCTGTCGTAGTTGCGCCCGCCCGGATGGGCGACGTGGTACTGACAACCACCCAGCGAACGCCCCATCCAGGTGTCGAGCAAGTCGAACACCAGCGGTGCGTGGACCGGGATAGTCGGTTGCAGACAGTTGTACGGTTGCCAGGCACGGAAACGTACACCGGCGACGAACTCGCCGACCCGACCGGTAGGTTGCAACGGCACCGGGATGCCATTGCAGGTCAGCAGATAACGTTGCGGCGGCAACCCCGTCAGCTTGACCTGCAAACGTTCCAGGGACGAATCCACATAACGCACCGTACCGCCCGCGCTGCCCTCTTCGCCCAACACATGCCAGGGCTCCAGCGCCTGACGCAATTCCAGTTCGATACCGCTGACGGCATAGTCGCCGACCTTGGGAAAACGGAACTCCAGATGCGCCGCGAACCACTCTGCCTGCACCGGATAACCGGCGGCATTCAGGTCGACGATTACATCGGCGAAATCCTGCTCGATAAAGTGCGGCAGCAAGAACCGGTCGTGCAGTTCGGTGCCCCATCGTGCCAGCTTCGGCGGCGCATAAGGCTCGCGCCAGAACCGCGCCACCAGCGCCCGCAACAACAACTGCTGAGCCAGGCTCATGCGCGCATGGGGCGGCATTTCAAAGGCTCGCAGTTCCAGCAAGCCAAGGCGTCCGGTGGCGCCGTCCGGTGAATAGAGTTTGTCGATGCAGAACTCGGCGCGGTGGGTGTTGCCGGTCACGTCGATCAGCAAATTGCGCAACAAGCGATCCACCAGCCATGGTGGGCATTCTTCGCCCGGCTCCGGCATCTGGGCGAAGGCGATTTCCAGTTCATACAGCGAATCGTTGCGCGCTTCGTCCACCCGCGGTGCCTGGGATGTCGGGCCGATGAACAGCCCGGAAAACAGGTAGGACAAGGACGGGTGGTTATGCCAGTAGCTGATCAGGCTGCGCAGCAGGTCGGGACGGCGCAGAAACGGTGAGTCAGCCGGGGTCGCGCCCCCCAGGACGAAATGGTTACCGCCGCCGGTGCCGGTGTGCCGGCCGTCGATCATGAATTTCTCGGTGGTCAGCCGGGTCTGGCGCGCCTCTTCGTAAAGAAACTCGGTACGTTCCACCAACTCGTCCCAGGTAGCGGACGGCTGGACGTTGACCTCGATCACGCCCGGATCCGGGGTAATGCGAAAGTTGCTCAGACGCGGATCGCTCGGCGGTTCATAGCCTTCCAGCAATACCGGGCAATGCAGTTCCTCGGCGGTGGCTTCGATGGCGGCGACCAGTTCCAGGTAGTCCTCGACCCGCTCCAGTGGCGGCATGAACAGGTACAACCGACCTTCACGTGCTTCGGCGCAGAACGCGGTGCGGGTCAGCCAGTCGGCGGACTGGTCGATCTCGGGCACACGTTCGTCGGCCGTTTTCGGTTGAGCGTGATTCCGTAGCTGGTCGGTGTCCGGTAGCGCCGGGAAATCCTGATTCGGGTCCGTGGGATGAATGAATGGGTACTCCGCAGCTTTCACCCAAGGCTGCGAACCGAGCGGCAAGCGATAACCCAGTGGCGAATCCCCCGGCACCAACCGGCAGTGTTCCTCGCGCAGGTACCAGCGACCGCTTTGCCATTGATCGCCCTTGGCGGTACGCGCCAACGGCAGGACCTGACCGATGACCTTGTCCAGGCCTTGGCTGAAGACTTTGCGCAGGCGCGCACGCTCCAGAGGTTCTTCCAGGCGTGAGTCTTCGGCGCTGACGTTCTGCGGTAAAGCGCCTTCGCGCCAGAGGTAATAGAAATTGTCTTCGTAGGCCGGGAACACGAAGCGTGTCGGAATTTTCAAGCGTTCGGCGACACTCGCCAGGAAACGCCCGGCCAGTTCGCCATCGGCGCCGTAATCTTCCCGCTCGTCGGCAATCAGCGCGCTGTTATGCCAGATCGGCACGCCATCGCGGCGCCAATAGCAGTTCAGCGACCAGCGCGGCAGTTGCTCGCCGGGGTACCACTTGCCTTGACCGAAATGTACCAGGCCCTTGGGCGCGTAATGCTTGCGCATGCGCTGGAACAGTTCGGCTGACAGCCGACGCTTGTCTGGCCCGAGCGCGGCGGTGTTCCACTCGGCGCCGTCCGGGTCATCAATGGAAACGAACGTCGGCTCGCCGCCCATGGTCAGGCGCACGTCACCTTCGAGCAAATCAGCATCGATCTGCCGGCCCAATGCCTGAATCGCCAGCCATTGGTCTTCGGTGTAGGGTTTGGTAACCCTCGGCGCTTCCCAAATCCGCTCGACCGACATTTCGTGGGTGAATTCGCACTCGCACGGTTCCACCAAACCACTGATCGGTGCCGCAGAGGATGGGTCGGGGCTGCACGCCAACGGAATGTGTCCTTCACCGGCAAACAACCCTGAGGTTGCGTCCAGGCCGATCCAGCCGGCACCGGGCAAATAGACTTCGCACCAGGCATGCAGGTCAGTGAAATCCACTTCGGTACCCGAGGGACCGTCGAGGCTTTTGACGTCGGCGGTCAGCTGGATCAGGTAACCGGAGACGAATCGCGCCGCCAGGCCGAGGTTGCGCAGCAATTGCACCAGCAACCACGCCGAGTCGCGGCAGGAGCCGGAGGCCTGTTCGAGGGTGTATTCCGGAGTCTGTACGCCCGGCTCCATTCGAATCAGGTAACCGATGTCTTCGCTCAGGCGCTGGTTGATCGCGACGAGGAAATCCACGCTGGGCAGCGGCGTGCGGTCGATGCCGTCCAGATAGGCCTTGAATGTCGGCGTCAGCGGCAAGGTTTCCAGGTACGGCGCCAGTTCTTTGCGCTCATCCGCTGCATAAGCGAAAGGGATCTTCTCGGCGTAGGGCTCGAGGAAGAAGTCGAAGGGATTGAAGACTGCCATCTCGGCCAGCAGGTCGACCTCGATCCTCAGTTCATCGGTTTTCTCCGGGAACACCAACCGCGCCAGGTAATTGCCCTGAGGGTCTTGTTGCCAGTTGATGAAATGCTGCTCGGGCGAGACTTTCAGCGCATAGGACAGTATCCGCGTGCGACTGTGGGCAGCCGGGCGCAAGCGAACGATCTGCGGACCGAGCTCGACGGCGCGGTCGTAGCGGTAATGCGTGACGTGATGCAATGCGACATGAATCGACACGGCGGCCTCCTGCGAGCCAGGGCATAGACACAAAGCGCGCAAGACTTATGCCAGAGCGGCGGTCATTGCGCTTTATCAACAGACCCGGTGCAGTACAGCACCAAAACGGCGCCGTGGCCGCGGTTATGGTGCGAGAGTTGCACATATTTGTGGCGCACGTGTGAAGGGCGGGGCCCGAATCTACCCAACTAACGGGCTTTGTGCTTTGCAATAACAGCTTGGCGCAAGTGACGTACTTCAAGCAGCTTCTGGCGCATCTCGCGGTGACGCTTGCTGTTGAGCAGCAATAGCGCCAGCAATGGGAACAACAACGTCACAGCATAAGTCAGGGGATGCACCTCATATGCAATGGTGGGCAATATCCCAAGAAAACAAAGGGCCAGAAGCACAACCAGAGGCCGCACCCAATGCGGACGACCGCGCGCGACCATGAAATGGCAGTGCACGACAATGAGGGTCAGCGCGATCCCCCCGAAAAACGAGTACTTGGTGTTGTCAGCCAACGGAAGGCTTCGAAAATAGCTTTCGAAAAACAAAGGCACCGCAAAGACCAGGGTAAAAATTGACGCGAATATTGCCCCCATGAAGACCGGGAAATACTTCGATAGAAAATTGCGAATGCTGGGCAGCTCATTCATTGCTCAGCCTCCTCGTACAGACCTACGGCAATGGTGCGGACATTCCCCGAAATTGCACTGCCGGTAAAACCGATAGCGGCGCCCAAGGCGTCTTTTATCTGAGTGACCGTTGCATTCTTGACCTCGGTGGGTGTGAAACGCTTGGGCAATTCGCCCGACAACTGCTTCAACTTGATCATCTTCGACGTCAAGCGCGGGTCGTTGATGCTCAATAGTTCTTTGGTCAGTTTGGCACGCTCCTGTCGATTCAGCCCCCTGAGCACTTCCCTGACACTTTTCCCGGTCGTGGCCTTATTCAGCCTGACCAGTTTGAGCGCTGTCAGCGTGGATGCGCCTACCCCGACCAAGGACGCAGCATCCAGCGCAATCATGGTGTACTGGTACCACTCTTCGCTGTCGAGCTCATCGTTACGGGCGGGGTTGACGATCTCATTGCGGGTCCGATAGCCGCTGGCAAAACACTGCACTGAGCTGGCAGCCGCAGCGGTATAACCGAGCGCAGCGACCACCGTACTTGCCCCTGCCGAAAACGGAATAGCCACGGAACCACTGAGCACTACGATCCAGCCGATCACTGCACCCGCGCACGATAAGCTGGTGTTGACTGCCTCACCAACCAGGCGCGATTCGCGCGGATTGTCCTGCACCTGCTGGGCGAATTGCGCAGGCGCAATGTACTTCTGCGCCTCGCGCAAAATGATCCGCTTGGGCTTGATGCTGCAAATCGGCTTGAACTCGCGCAGGGTCACTACGTTGAACTCAGCGTCAATGTACACCACGCCCGCGCCGACGATTCCGGGGTCGGCGTCAATGGCGGCGAACAGGCGTGGCAGGTTGATCTGGCTTTCGATGCGTTGGCGGGCCATGAACTGGGAGGGGCTGTAATCCATGCCGATGCCCGGTAAGGGGTTGCTCATGTGAATCGTCCTTGAGAATCGGGGGTGAGATCTTTATTGCCCGTGCCGCCGTCATCGCGGGCGAGCCCGGCTCCCACAGGATTGGGCGTTATACAGGGAAATCGGTTGTCCGGGCAGCCGTTGAAGTGCGCGCCACCTTAGCAAACAGGCCGCACACTCGCTAGAAAACAAAACGCCAGCACTAAGGCTGGCGTTTTGCGATATGGCGCGGAGATTAACGCGGCACGACCGGCTTGCGCGCAGGCTTCGGCCCCTTGCCTTTAGCCGCGTCCTTGCGCTCCTTGGCTGCCTGCTGGTTGCGGGCGAATGCCGCCGCCTTGGCCTGTTCACGCTTGTCCCACGGGTTACCGCCATCGCTGGCACGCGGTGGCAGGCCGGTGTGCTGGGTCAGGATCTTGGTGGTCGTTTCCTTGGCCACTTTGTGGCTGCCAGCCGGCGTCGAGTTCTTGCGACGGGCGCTCTGATAGCTGTCGGTCGCTGGCTGATGCAACGGGATCAACTGGTTCTTGCCCGGCCCGATCAGGTCGGCGCGGCCCATGCGGGTCAGCGCTTCACGCAGCATCGGCCAGCCTTTCGGGTCGTGATAACGCAAGAACGCTTTGTGCAGGCGACGCTGCTCTTCGCTCTTGACGATGGTCACGCCGTCGCTCTTGTAAGTGACCTTGCGCAGCGGGTTCTTGCCCGAGTGGTACATCGCGGTGGCGGTGGCCATCGGCGACGGGTAGAACGCCTGCACCTGGTCGGCACGGAAACCGTTGCCCTTGAGCCACAGGGCCAGGTTCATCATGTCTTCGTCGGTGGTGCCCGGGTGAGCGGCGATGAAGTACGGAATCAGGTACTGCTCTTTCCCGGCTTCCTTGGTGTACTTCTCGAACATGCGCTTGAACTTGTCATAGCTGCCGATGCCCGGTTTCATCATCTGGTTGAGCGGACCTTCCTCGGTGTGTTCCGGGGCGATCTT